>DASYYD010000390.1:0-1851 GCA_035934195.1 Allostellaceae bacterium
CCTCTGCGAGCCGGCGCGGGGGCCGGCGCGTTCGGCGGCGTGAGCCGGGTTCAGCCCATCGTCTGGACCGCGCGCGGCTCGATCTCGAACATCACGCGCACCTCGCCCGGCTGGGCGAACGGGTATTTGTCCTTGCCGAGATACTTCTTGGCGAGGCTGTCGATATGGGCGCTCGCCCCTTCCTCGGTGACGCGACGCACCCGGCCGCGCAGCTGGACATAGCGATAGGCGTTGTCGGGGTCCATCACCGCGAGCGCCACCGCCGCGCCTTCCTTCATGTTGCGCGCCTTGACGCGGCCCTTCGCCGTGTTGACGCGCAGGACGCCGTCTTTCAGATCGAACCACACCGGCGTCACCTGCGGCGTGCCGTCGGGCATCACCGTCGCCAGATTGGCGAAGGCTTTCTTCTGCGTGAACAGGTCGAGAAACTGCGCGGGAATGGCGGGCATCGGCCGGCTCCTCTGATGGAGATTCGCTCGACCGGGATGTGGCAACGGGCGAGCCCCGCGGGAAGCCTCAAGCGGCCTTTTGTTTCGCCGCGCACCGCGCGAGCACGACCTTTTGCGCCGAGCGGCCGAGGAAATGGTAGCCCGAGCCGCCTTCGGCGAGCATGTCGAGAAAGGCGTCCGGCTCGGTGATGCGCACGCTGCCGAGGATGTCGGCGCCGCGACGCAGAAAGGCGTCCGGCAAGAGGCCGACCGTCGGCCCGACCATGGTGGCGCGACATGCGGGAGATTTGAGCGAGAGGAGATGCTCGAGCGTGTCGTTGAGGAGCGTCGTCCCGGTTATGAGCAGCACGTCGGCCTGCGGCACGACCTCGGGGGCGGCCTCGGCCGGGCGGAAGAACGGCATCTCCTCCGCCTTCAAGGTGGCCGGGTCCTGCTCGAGCACGAGGTAGGGCTGCCGGCGGCGCTTCAATTCGCGCAGGAACGGCACGAAGGCGCCGACGACGACGACTTTTTCGCCCGCGCGGATCTCGCTCGCGTCGAAGGCGTCGAGCCCGAGGCGAAGCTCGACATCGGGATTTGGCCGGCGCTCCCAGCACAGATCGGCGAGCGCGTTCAAGGCGGCGATGCCGACCGCCCGGCGGATGCCGTGCGCCGAGAACGCCTCCTCGGCAAGCTCGCCGGCCGGGCGGCCGCGCAATTTCCCCGAAAACGGCATCGCCATCGCCGAGGTGGGACAGCACACCGCCTCGGGGATCGACCGGATCGGGGTCGCACAGGTGCCGGCGTGGCCGCTCTCCACCATGACCCCGGTGAAGAAGAGGCCGATCACCGCCCGCTCGACGACGAGCCGGTCGAAATCGGGTCCGAGGATGTCGCGGGCCGCGGCGAGGGTTTCGTGCAGAATCGCTTGGCTTTCCATCCTCTGCTCCGTTGTCAAAGAGGCGGCCGGCGCTGCGGCTGCGTCGTCTCGAAGGCGCGGGCGGCGCGGAGCACCCGCGCATCGGCATAGAGCGGGCCGACGATCTGCAGCCCGATCGGCAAGCCGGACTCGGTCAAGCCGCAAGGAATGCTGGCGGCCGGCTGGCGGGTCATGTTGAAGGGATAGCTGAAGGGCGACCAGTCGATCCAGTGCCGCTCCTTTTCGGGATCGTTCAGATCCTGCCCGACGGGAAGCGCCGGGATCGGCATCATCGGCGTCAGCAGCAGATCGTACTGCCGATGCAGCCGGGCCATGCTGTGAGACAGGGCGTTGCGCGCCTGATCGGCGGCGATGAGTTCGGTTGCCAGGATCTTCTCGCCCGCCGCGGCGTCGACGCGGAGGCCCGGATCGGCGAGCGCGCGCTTTTCCGGCGGAAAAGGCGCGAGGTTCCGCGCCATCGCCGCCGCCCAGATCGTGAAGAGC
>DASYYD010000454.1:0-2316 GCA_035934195.1 Allostellaceae bacterium
GGCGAGGAAGGTGCGCTCGTTGGCCGCGTGATCGGAGAAATTCCGGATCACCGGCGGGACCGCGGCGGGTTCGAGATCATGTGCGCTTTCCCCACCCTCAGAGTTTGCTCCTTCCGGTATCGCGCGGCCAGGAGTAACAACGAAAGCCATCACGTGTGGCCGCGGAGTAAGGGCAAGTGCGAATGGCAGCTCGGCTGCAGGAAACGATCGTTGCGGCCTCGCCGCAATCGGAGGCGCACGTCGCGGTGCGCTCGGTGCGCAAGAGCTACGGCGACTTGGAGGCGATCCGCGAGGTCGGCTTCAGCCTCGCTGCGGGCGAGTTCCTCGCCGTGCTCGGCCCTTCCGGCTGCGGCAAGAGCACGCTCCTCATGATGATCGCCGGCCTCGTCGAGCCGAGCGCCGGCGAGATCGTCATCGACGGCGCCGCGGTGCACGGGCCCCGGCGCGAGATCGGCATGGTGTTCCAATCGCCGGTGCTGCTGCCGTGGCGGACGATCCTCGACAACGTACTCTTGCCGATCGAGATGCTGCGCTTGCCGCGCCGGGACTACCAGCGGCGCGCGGTCGAGCTGTTGGCGATGGCGAAGATCGAAGACTTCGCAACGCGGCTGCCGCGCGAATTGTCCGGCGGCATGCGGCAGCGCGCCGCGATCTGCCGCGCGCTTATTCACAACCCGTCGCTGCTGCTGATGGACGAGCCCTTCAGCGCGCTCGATGCGATCACCCGCGACGAGATGGGGCTCGAGCTGTTGCGGATCTGGCAGCTGCACAAGAAATCGGTGCTGTTCATCACCCACAGCATTCGCGAGGCGGCCTTCCTCTCCGACCGCGTGCTGGTGATGGGGCGCCGGCCGGCGACGATCATCGCCGAGACGAGGATCGCGCTGCCGCGGCCGCGCCGCATCGAGATGATGGAGGGCGCGGCCTTCAACGCCCATGTCCGCGAGCTTCGCACCGCGATCGAGGCGAGCCATGCCGACTGAAATCGCCGCCCCGGATATCGCCATGCGGCCGCCCGGCGCACGGCCGGGCCGGCGCTTGGGCGACGCCGCCTGGCCGCTCGGGATCGGGCTCGCCGCGCTTCTCTTGTGGGAAGCGCTCTGTCGCGGCCTCGGCGTCAGGGCGATCCTGCTGCCGCCGCCTTCGGCGATCCTCTTCTCGATGATTTCGCGCTGGAGCCTGCTCTTCGACAATCTGTGGCCGTCGCTCTACCTGACGGCGCTGGCCTTCCTCTTATCGGTTGCAGGCGGCGTTTTCTTCGCAATTCTAATCACTTATTCCAAGATCGTGAGAAAAGGCTTCTATCCGATCATCGTCGTCTCGCAGGTGATCCCGAAGATCTCGATCGCGCCCCTCTTCATCGTCTGGTTCGGCACCGGCGCGACCTCGAGCCTCTTGCTCGCTTTCCTCATCAGCTTCTTCCCGATGACGATCAACGCCGCAATCGGCTTTCAGACGGTGGATGAGGAGGTCGTCAACATGGCGCGCAGCTTTACCGGCTCGCGCTGGCAGATCTTTTGCAAAATTCGGCTGCCGAATGCGATGCCGCATCTCTTCGGCGGCATGAAGATCTCGATCACGCTCGCGATCATCGGCGTCATCGTGTCGGAATTCGTCGCCTCGCAGCGGGGGATCGGCTATCTGATCAAGCTGTCGGGCGGGCTCCTCGACACGCCGTTGATGATGGCCGCGATCGCCGAGCTGAGCCTCGCCGGCCTCGTCCTCTACGGGCTCATCGCCTGGGCCGAGCGCCGGGTCATCTATTGGCAGCCGGGAGCCCGCGTCGAGGCGGCGGGCGGCGGCTGAACGACAGCGAACGGGAGGCCATGATGGCACATGATCGGCGCAGTTTTCTGAAGCGGGCGGGCGCCGCCGCGGCCGGCGGCGCGCTCGGCCTCGCGACGCCCGCGGTCATCGCGGCGCGCGCGGCGGCGAGCGTCAAGCTGACGCTCCCCTGGCTGCCGCTCGGCACCTACACCTACCCCTTCGTCGCGAAACAGATCGGCGCCTGGAAGAAGCGCGGCCTCGAGGTGACGATCGACCGCGGCTTCGGCTCGGGCAAGGTGTGCCTGCCGCTCGATCAGGGGCAGTACGATTTCGGGCTGATCGACTTGGCGGTGATGATGAACTGCGCCGGCAAGGGGCTCGACCTCGTCGCCATTGCCGGGGTGTGGCCGCGCTCGCCGATCGGCATCTTTTCATTGAAGGAATACGGCATCACGAAGCCCAAAGACCTGGAAGGGCAGACCGTCGCCTTCGATGTCGGCAGCGGCGATTTTCAGCTGTGGCCGGCCTTCGTCAAGGCGACCGGCATCG
>DASYYD010000458.1:0-8352 GCA_035934195.1 Allostellaceae bacterium
CCCCCGCGCCGGCTCGCACACGTCGCGCAGGAGCCGGTTGCTCGGGATGATCGGCTCGCCCGCCATCACGACTTGCGCCGGCATGAGCCGGCTCGCGGCCCGCAAGGCTTCGCCGCTGCCGTCGCGCAACAGCCAATCGCCGGGGAGCTCTTCGAGCACGGTGAGGTTGGCCTTCATGCCGGGCTTCAGGGCGCCGATCTCGCCGTCGCCGAGGATTGCCGCCGGCGTCGCGGTCGCCGCCTCGACAACCCGCTCGAGCGGCATCCCGAGGGCGAGGAGCCGGGTCATCGCGCCGCACAGGCTGTAATCGAGCTTCCTCTCGTCGTGGAACGAATAGAAGTCGCCGTGCAAATCGCTCGAAATCGTATCGGGATAAATTCCCTCGGCGATCATCCGGCGGGCGATCCGATAGCTGAAATTGATGCCGTAGCCGATGTCGAAGCGCACCCCCCGCGCCTTCGCCTCGTGCACCCATGCCGGCACGCGCTCGCCCTCGCCGGCAATCCCGTCCGGCATCGAAGAATAGACATGCGCGAGCACGTCGCCCGGTTTCAGGAGCGGCAGGATCGTCGGCAATACCGAGCGCTTCTCGGGACGGCGCGCCTCGTCGACCGGAAAGAGTTCGCCGGTATGGACATAGAGCGGCAACCCGGTGCGCCGGCCCGCCTCGACCGCCTGCTCGAAGACGGCGAGCCCCCAATTCGAGAGCGTCCCCGATTCGCCGTGGCATTTGAAGCCGCGGATATGGACGGGGTCGGCCTGCGCGAGCGCGGCCAGCTCATCGACATCGACCATCTGCGGGTTGTGCAGCCGCTCGGCTTCCGTCCCGCCTTTGAGCGCCCCCATCAGGTTGATCGAGACGAAGGCGCGCACGTCGGTGCGGGCACGCTCGATGACGTAGGCCTTGAACCCGCCATAGGTCCACGCGCCCGTGCTGCCCTGGTCGACGATCGTCGTGGCGCCGGCGTTCACTCCGGTGTCGTCGGCGTTGAGCCCGAAATTCGTCACCCATTCGTAGACATGCACATGCAGGTCGATCAGGCCGGGGCAGACGATCTTGCCGTCGGCGTCGAGCCGGCGCTTCGCCCTCAGGTTTTCGCCCAGCGCGGCGATCCGGCCGGCCTTGATCGCGACGTCGAGCCGCCTGTCGATCCCCTGCGCCGGATCGACGACACGTCCCCCGGTTATGACGAGATCGTGCTCGACCATGACGAACCTCCGCCGAAATTCTCTGTAAGTTCGGACAGAGCCGCGCTGGAGGCAAGGATCAAAGAAACTTTCTGATCGGAAGGAGTTGCAGTGCCGAAACACGATCTCGATCCGCGGCCGACGCTCGCCGCCCCCGACGACGACCCCTATCTGTGGCTCGAAGAGATCGAGGGTCCTCGCGCGCTCGGCTGGGTGCGGACGCAGAACAAGGCGACTCTCGCCCGCTTTGCCGATGCGGCGTTTGCCGCCGACCGTCGGCAGCTCCTGAAAATCTTCGACCGGCCGGACAATCTGCCGCTCGTCGCCCGGCGCGGGAGCCGCCTCTTCAATTTCTGGAAGGACAGGGCGCACCCCCGCGGGCTGTGGCGGGTGACGACGCTCGACCGCTATCGCTTGAAGCGCCCCGATTGGGAGGTCCTGCTCGATCTCGACCGGCTGGCGCGTGAGGAGGGCGAAGACTGGATCTGGGGCGGCGCCGCGACCTTGCCGCCCGCCCACGGCCGCGCCATTTTGAGCCTCTCGCGCGGCGGCGCCGACGCGGCCCTGTTGCGCGAATTCGATCTCGCCTCGCGCGCGTTCGTCGAGGGTGGCTTTGCCCTTCCCGAGGCGAAGGGCGGGGCATCGTGGCTCGACCCCGACACGCTGCTCCTCTCCTCGACCTTCGGCGCCGGCATGGCGACCCGCTCCGGCTATCCCCGCGCGGTGCGGCTGTGGCGGCGCGGCACCGATCCGCTGAGCGCGCCGGTCGTCTTCTCGGCCGGCGAAGAGAGCATGGCCGCCGCCGCCGAGCCCGACCGGGAGGCCGGCTCGGGCCGGGTCAAGTTCGTCGAGCAGATCGGCTTTTTCGACAAGCACGTCTGGCTCGGCACCGGCGGCGGGCCCGAGACGCGCATCGATCTGCCGACCGACGCGGAATTCGACTGGCGGCATGGCTGGCTCGCCGTCAAACCGCGGCAAACCTGGGAGATCGGCGGGGCGAGCCATCCCTCCGACAGCGTCCTTGTGATGCCGTGGGAGGCCTTTCTCGCCGGCGAGCGCGCGTTCGCCCGCGTCTTCGCGCCGACCGAGCGGCGGGTGTTGCGCGGCTTCTTCTGGTGCGATCGCGTTCTCGTGCTGTCGATCCTCGACGAATTGCGGCCGGTCTTCGAATTCCTCAGCCCCTCCGAGGGCGAGTGGCGGCGCGAGCGCCTCGACGGGCTTCCCGAGATCGGCTCGGCCGATCTGTGGCCGCTCGATGTCGAGGAAACGGAATCGAACGGCGAGCTTCTCGCCCTCGCGCAAGACCCGCTGACCCCGCCTTCGCTCTATCTCGCCATGCCGGGCCGGGCGCCCGAATTGTTGAAGCGGGGCCCTGCCGCCTTCGCCGCCGAGGGGCTCGTCGTCACCCGCCACGAGGCGCTCTCCGCGGATGGCACGCATATCCCCTATGTCCAGGCCGGCCCGCCGGGCGAGACCGGCGACGCGCCGGTGCACCTGACCGGCTATGGCGGGTTCGAGGTGTCGCTCCTGCCCTCCTACAATTCGGCGGTCGGGAAATTGTGGCTCGAGCGCGGCGGCACCAGCGTCGTCGCCAATCTGCGCGGCGGCGGCGAATTCGGCACGCGCTGGCACGAAGCCGGGCGGCGCGAAGGCAAAGGGCGTTCGCACGACGATTTCGCGGCCGTCGCGGCCGACCTCGTCGCCCGCGGCGTCACAAGGCCCCAACGCATCGCCGCCGAGGGCGGCTCGAACGGCGGCCTCCTCGTCGCCAACATGCTGGTGCGCTGGCCCGAGCGTTTCGGCGCGCTCCTCTGCACGATCCCGCTCATCGACATGCGCCGCTACGCGAAGCTCCTCGCCGGCGCGAGCTGGATCGCCGAATACGGTGACCCCGACGATCCCGGCGATTGGGCATTCCTGCAAAAGATCTCCGCCTACCATCTGGCGGCGCCGGGGCAGCCCTACCCGCCGATCCTCCTCGCGACGACCCGCCGCGACGACCGCGTCCACCCCGGCCACGCCCGCAAGATGGCGGCGAAACTGCAAACGCTGGGGTATGAGGCTTATTTCTACGAGCCCGAAGCCGGCGGCCACGGCTACGGCAAGGACAACCGCGAGCGCGCCCGGTTCATCGCGCTCGGCTATCGTTTTCTCGCTGAGGCGATCGGTTGGGCGCCAGACGCGGCGGGCGATGGCGGTTGATCGATCGGGATTGATCCGTCAGCGCAAAAAAATAACCGCGGGCGAAGGGCTAGAGATCCTCGGGGCGTAGGCCGGTATGGCTGGCAATCCGGGCGAGCATCCTCGGCCCGATCTCTTCCGCGTCATGGAACGCGAAAACGAAATTGGGCCGCCCGTCCATGACAAGAACGCGATGCGACCCGCGTTGCCGCGCAACGCGCCATCCGATCTTTTGGAGAGCCGCGAGAACGCGGCGGGCGCGGACGGCGGGCCAATCGGTCATGCCGCCGAAAAAATCAGCGGCAGCTCCGGAACCGTCTCGCCCTGCTCGACGCGGTCGGCGAGCGTGCGCAGCGCCAGCGCTTCGACGTTCGCGACCGCTTCCGCCCGGTTCCGCCCGTACGCCATGACGCCCGGCAGCTCCGGGATCTCCGCGATATAACGGCCGTCGGTCTCTTGCTCGACCTCGATTCTGAGCACGAGATCGTCTCCTCTAATGAATTGCCTCATACGAACAGGATATCACTCATCGCCAATTTTCCCGCGCGAGATCTCGGCCGACCGTCTGGCGATACCGGGGCAGCCTTTTCCGCCGATCCTCCTCGCAACGACGCGCCGCGACGACCGCGTCCACGCCCGCAAGATGGCGGCGACGCTAGAGGCGCTGGGGTATGGCGCCTATTTCTACGAGCCCGAGGCCGGCGGCCACGGCCGTGGCAAGGACAACCGCGAGCGCGCAAGGTCCATCGCATTGGGCTATCGTTTTTTCGCGCAGGCGATCGGCTGGGAAGACGCGGCGGAAGATGCCGGCTGACGCTAGAGAGGCTGCGGCCTCGGATAGGCCGGAATCCGAAGAATCAAGGCGCGCGTCTGAGCCTCTCCGGTCATCACCGGACCAATTGCGCGCGTTCGAGTGTTTGGAGCACTGCGACAAGAGTCAGATTGGACGCAGCAAAAATCAAACCAGCCAGTATTTCCCAGAAGAGCGCGTTTAACCAAAAGCGTAAAGTTGATGATTGATTAAAAATAAAAGGTTTTATTTCCCAAATCAACAAATAGCTGCTTATATATAAGACTAACATTGTAAACGATATACCCGCGGTTAATTATATGATTTTGGTTTTGTTTTCTCGGCGACATAAAAGAGCCCAACAACGAGCAAGATATTCTTTATGAGGTCAAAATACCACTTTGCGAACATCCGAAAGAAGATGTAAACCGGGAGCGCGTCCGCCTTGTTAACGGCGCCGCGTCCATATTCCCACAGCTTCATTGGGCACGCATCAGTGTGGAAAATCGTCGTCCGTCCCAAGTAGTAGCTGCGGGCGAGTTCGGCAACCGTCGCCCGATCCGTGCGCCCGACGCCGCCCCTAAAATTGCCATCGTCGCATCGTATCATTGCCGCAAACACGGATTCCATCGATGGGCCTTGCCGGGGCGGTGCGGATATACCCGGCCTGTTCTCCACCTGTAAGTAACAGGCGGAACAGGAGCGCCATCGGCTGGGCGCCGGCCGCAGGGGAAGACGCCGGGTGAGGGGCCTGACCGCCATTGGCAAACTTTGCCATATCTGCTGGGTTGGCGTCGGTGCGGAGGGAATCGCGCATGCCGACCCGGAACATCAGCTTGACGCCCGAACAGGACGCCTTCATCGAGGAGGCGGTCAGGTCGGGCGAGTATCAGAACGCCAGCGAGGCGGTGCGCGACGCGCTGCGGGCGCTGCGGCAGCGCCGGCGCGAGGACGCTCTCAAGCTCGAGGCGTTGCGACGGCAGATCGATGCCGGTGTCGGCCCGATCGATCGCGGCGAATTCACCGAGATCGACGATACCGGGCTCGAGGCGTATCTCGACGGGCTGAAAGATCGACCGCGAGGCCGGGTGCGCTGAACGGATGGCGCGCTATCGCCTACCGCCGCTGACGGAGGCGGACCTTGCGCAGATTCTGGCGGCCAGCCGGAGGGAGTGGGGGGGCTGCGGGCAGGCGCCGATATTCGGCGATCCTTGCCGCGGCGATGCGGAAAGTCGCGGCAGAGCCCGAGGGTTCCGCGGCGCGCGATCGCGCCGAACTGCGCCCCGGCATCCGCAGCTTTCACCTTCGGCACGCTCGCCGCGAGGATCGAGAGGGGCGGGTGAGGTGTCCGGTGCACGTGCTCTATTACCGGGCCGTCGCGCCGGATCTGACCGAGATTGTCCGGGTGCTGCACGAGCGCATGGAACCGAGTCGCCACTTGGTCGAGGCTCCGGAAGATGCGTAAGCCCGCAAAGGCTGGGATCGCAGCGTGTCTCAACCCGGAGGCGGCTTCACCCGTTTTGCTGATCTTTTCCTTGCAGAAAGCAGCGAGAGCAGCGAGGCCCTCGGTGGGCGCGCATTCTTCACTGCGCTCGGCTACAATTTCCCGCTAGCGGCGATCGGTTGGGAAGCGAGCGGAGAAATGCGATGGCGATAGCGAGCTTGCGCAAGCCCTTCAACTTCGCGCATTGGATCAAGGAGCACGGCCATCTGCTCCGGCCGCCGGTCGGCAACAAATTGGTCTTCGAGGACGCCGGCATGATCGTGCAGGTCGTCGGGGGCCCCAACCGGCGCGTCGATTTCCACGACGACCCGGGCGAGGAGTTCTTCTACCAGCTGAAGGGCGACATGGTCCTCAAGGTCCACGACGGCGGCCAAATTCAAGACGTGCCGATCCGCGAGGGCGAGGTCTTCATGCTGCCGGCCCATATGCGCCACTCGCCGCAGCGCCCGGTCGAGGGGTCGGTCGGCCTCGTCGTCGAAAACGCCCGGCGGCCGGGCGACATCGACGGCTTCGAGTGGTTCTGCTTCGGCTGCGGCGCGCTCCTGCATCGCGTCGAGATCGCCGTCGCCGACATCGTCCGCGACCTGCCGCCGCTCTTCGCCGCCTTCTACGCCGATGCGGACGCGCGCCGCTGCCGCGAATGCGGTAGCCTGCATCCAGGGAAGGAGCCGCCGCCGGGATGGGCGGTCATCCCGGCATGAGGAGCGGGCGATGAAATTCGGCATCTTCTACGAGCTGCAATTGCCGCGCCCGTGGGGCCCAGACAGCGAGCTCGTCCTTTATCACGACGCGCTCGACCAGCTCGAACTCGCCGACCGCCTCGGCTACGACTTCGCCTGGGAAGTCGAGCACCATTTCCTCGAAGAATATTCGCACTCGCCGGCGCCGGAGGTGTTTCTCGCCGCGGCGAGCCAGCGCACGAAGAACATCCGCCTCGCGCACGGCATCATGCAATTGACGACGGCACACCCCGCCCGCGTCGCCGAGCGCATCGCCGCGCTCGATCTGCTCTCCCGCGGCCGCGTCGAATTCGGCATGGGCGAGAGCGCCAGCGTCACCGAGCTGGAGCCGTTCGACCGCCCTTTCGAGGAAAAGCGCGCGGTCTGGGAGGATGCGGTGCGCGCCGTCATCCCGATGTTCAAGGATGGCGGGTGCGAATATCACGGCGAATATTTCGATTTTCCGCTGCGCAACGTCGTGCCGAAGCCGATGCAGAAGCCGCATCCGCCGCTCTGGGTCGCCTGCTCGGCATTGGAGACGATCGAGATGGCCGGGCGCCGCGGCCTCGGCGCGCTCGCCTTTCAGTTCCTCTCGGCCGACGCGGCGCACGCCTGGGTGCACGCCTATTACAACAGCCTGACGAAGCGGCTCGACAAACTGGCCGATTACCGCATCAACCCGAATGTCGCGATCGTCAGCTATTTCATGTGCGCCGAGACCGACGAGGAGGCGCGCCGCCGCGCCGACGGCATTCCGTTCTTCCAGTTCGCCTTGCGGTTTTACGGGCTGCGCGCCAACCGCGAGCGGCCGGCGCCCGGCACCGTCGATCTTTGGGCCGAATACGAGAAATGGAAGCGCGAGAACCCGGAGGGGCTCGCCCGCGCGCTCTCGGGGGGCCTGATCGGCTCGCCCGAGACGATCCGCCGTAAATTGCGCCGGTTTGCCGGCTCCAACATCGACCAGGTCATCCTCTTGAACCAGGCCGGCAAGAACCGGCACGAGCACATCTGCGAGAGTCTCGACCTGTTCGCCCGCGAGGTGATGCCGGAATTCCATCGGCTCGAGGCCGAGCACCAGGACTGGAAGAAGAAGGTCCTCGCCGGCGAGATCGTGCTCGAAGAGATCGACACGCAGCCGTTCCGCGACCGCTACGGCCCGAATTCGGTGCAGGTGACCAAGACCGCCGCGGAGTGAGCGTGGTCAGCCTCGTTTTTCCGCCGTGTACTGGGCGCGGAAGAGATTGCGCATATGGCCGAGGCCGGCGGCGATGTAGCCGCCGTCGATGGCGATCTCGGCGCCGCTGATGAAGCTCGCTTCCTCGCTGGCGAGAAACAGCACCAGTTCGGCGCATTCCTGGGGCGTTCCCTGGCGAGCGAGCGGGATCGCGGTGCGCGCGGCCTGCGCGAAGGCTTCGCCGCCGCTGCGGAAAAAACCGGTGTCGGCGATCTGCCCGGGATGGATCGAGTTGACGCGGATCTTCCACGGCGAGAATTGCAGGACGGCGGTCTTGGTCAAGCCGCGCAAGCCCCATTTCGAGGCCGTGTAGGCGGCGTCGTCATGCGCCGTGAGGCCGGCCGTCGAAGAGATGTTGACGATCGAGCCGCCGCCGCTGTCGCGGATCGCCGGGGCGCAGTGCTTCATGCCGAGCATCGCGCCCGTGAGATTGACGGCGAGCGTGCGGTTCCACGCCTCGAGGCTCGTCGCCGCGATCCCCTGCCGGGCGATCGTGCCGGCATTGTTGACGAGGACATGGAGGCCGCCGAACTCGCGCCCGGCCGCCGCGACGATCTCGATCCAGCTCTTCTCGTCGGCGACGTCGTGCTCGCGAAAGAGCGCTCTTGCGCCGCTCTTCTCGAGCCGCGCCTTCAGCGCGGCGCCTGCCGCGGCATCGACGTCGGTGAGGACGAGAAGCGCGCCCTCGCCGGCGAAGAGCTCCGCCTCGGCCGTCCCCTGGCCGCCGGCGGCGCCG
>DASYYD010000474.1:0-7529 GCA_035934195.1 Allostellaceae bacterium
GCCGGCGGGGCGCCGCGATCGACCGCGCGCACCAGCTCGGCCGGGGCCGGCAGGTCGGCGACATAGGCGAGCCGCACCAGCACCATCTGCGCCGCCGCGAGCGGCGCGGGCGCCGCCGCGACCTCCGAGAGGCCCTTCAGCAGCATCTGCCAGGCGCGCGCCAAGACCGGCATCGTCAGTCTCTCAGCGAAGGGGCGGGCGCGCTCGCGGTCGCCTTCGGCGATCGGGTCGCCGATCCCGGCCTCCGGCGCGAGTTTGAGGCGCGTCACGAAATGCACGAGGTCGAGCAGATCCTGCAAGACCATCAGCGGGTCGCCGCCCTCTTCGTAGAGGCGGTCCAGGCGCAGGAGCGCCTCGGCCGCAGCGCCCTGCATCAGGCTCTCGAAGAGCAGGAACACCTGGCCGCGGTCGACGATGCCGAGCATGTCGCGCACCGCGCTCTCCTCGACCCGCCCGCCCGACAAGGCGATCGCCTGATCGAGGAGGGAGAGGCCGTCGCGCACCGAGCCGTCGGCGGCGCGGGCGATGAGGCCGAGCGCGGCGGGTTCCGCCGCGATCCCTTCCGAGGCCGCGACCTGCGCGTAATGCGCGGCCAAGAGCGCCACCGGCACCCGGCGCAGCGCATAGCGCTGGCAGCGCGATAAGACCGTGATCGGCACCTTGTGAAACTCGGTCGTCGCAAAGATGAAGACGACGTCGGGCGGCGGCTCTTCGAGCGTCTTCAACAGCGCGTTGAAGGCGTTCTTCGAGAGCATGTGCACTTCGTCGATGATGTAGACCTTGTAGCGCGCCGATACCGGGCGGTAGCGCACGCCCTCCGTCAGGTCGCGGATGTCGTCGACGCCGGTGCGCGAGGCGGCGTCCATCTCGATCACATCGACATGCCGGTCCTCGGCGATCGCCCGGCAATGCTCGCAGGCCCCGCACGGCTCGGCGGTCGGCCCGCCCGTCCCGTCCGCCCCGACGCAATTGAGCGCGCGCGCCAGGATGCGCGCCGTCGTCGTCTTGCCGACCCCGCGCACGCCCGTCAGGATGAAGGCGTGCGCGACGCGGCCCGCCGCAATCGCGTTCCGCAAGGTGCGCACCATCGCCTCCTGCCCGATCAGCTCGGCGAAGGTCTGCGGCCGGTACTTGCGGGCGAGCACGCGGTAGTGGGCTCTGGGGTCGCTCATCATCGGGCCTGTCGCGGTGGGAGACCGGACGGACGACCCAGGCCGGAACTCGTTACGGCTGCTTCCTTCCGGACCTGACCGGGTTGGCGAGGGACCTGTCCGCCGCCGGGCTCCCGCGGCACTATATCAGGCCGCGGCCCGAAGCGGGCAAGCCTCGGCGCAGGCTTTTGCCGCTGTGCCGGCCCTATCGGTGCGTCGAGGCGGCGGCCCAGTCCCGGCTCGCGGCGCTCACGACGGCGGGCAGCCGGGCGCCGGGAACAGCAGTTCGGAGGACAGCGTCGACGAGAGGCTCTGCTGCCAGAAGCGCCGCCACGGCACCTCGGCATGCGGCATCGTCACCGTCGGCGCGCAGGCCAGCGATTGGATGAAGCCGGCCTCGCCGCTCATCTGGCTGAAGGTCTCCCACTCTCTGCCCGGCAGGGCGACGTGGCAGGTGCGGCAGACGAGCTTCACCACCGAATCGTAAAGCGGCTCGTGATGCTGGTTACCCGGCTGGACGAGGAAGGGCTGGCCCGGCAGCTGCGCGGCGCTCTGGTTGAAGGTGAACGGCACCGTCGGCGTCGCGCTCGTGTACCACAGGTTGATCAGTTCGGTGATGCCGGGCGGCGGGCTGGTTCCGGCCACCATGTTGTTCATCAGGTGAAACTGCGTTTGCACGGCCGGCGTCACCTCGGCCGAGGTCGGAAACGGCGTCGCCGTATCGTCGAGGAAGGAATCCATGTCGAAGGCCAGGAAGGACGCCCCGTTCACCTTTGACCCCGGGGTCCCGGAATAGGTGCCCTGGTGGCATGCGAGGCACATATCCGGCATCGGCTTCGGCCCCTGGCTGTCGAGTGTCGGGTGCGCGAGGTAGGAGCCGTCGCTTTTGTAGGCCCAGAACTGCACCGCGTTCGCCGGGTTTGCCGGGTCGTATTCCATCGCCACTGTCGCCGCCGGCTGCGGCGCGGTCTGTCCCGACGCCTCGTAATTCTCGGCCTGCGTCAGCGCCGCCGCGGCGTCGTCGGTCCCGACCACGCCGAAATTGCTGACATAGCAGGCGGTGGCCCCGGCGCCGCTGGTGACGCGGCAATGCATGTCCCGGCCGAACTTGAGATCGCCATTGTTGAAATAGATGCCGGTCGCCTCGCCGGCCGCCGGCGTACCGTCCGTATGGAAGCCGTTCGCGGTCTTCCAGTGGTTGAGCGTATCCCGCGAACCGCCCGGATTGGCGTCCGTCGCCGCCTGATAATTGGCGGAATTGTCGGTGAACGAACCGCCGAATACCGGGCCGAGGAAGGTCGGCGGCGTCGGCGGCAGCACGTTGTTCGCGATCTGCACCGGGCCATTGCAGTGCGAGAAATTCACCGTGTCGCTGTCGTAACCGCTGGGGAAGGTGGCGGGATCGAGCCCCGGCCCGGAAAACAGCGGCACCTTCAGCTGCGTCGGCGTCGGCGTGCCGGAATCGGTGATGTCCAACGTGAAGCTCTGGTTGGGCGTCATCCGCTCGACGCCGACCGTCGTATCGGAGGTGGTGAAGCCGTTGTGATGGAAAGTGCCGAGGCTCGGATCGTAATATACGGCATCGAGCGTCACCGGCATGGTGAAGCCGCTGAGCAGCACCTTGACGCAGGCGCCGCCCGGGAAGACCGTGTCGGCATTGAAGACGCTGAAATGCGTGACCGCGCCGACATAGGAATTGCCGGCGCGGGTCAGCTTGCCGTCCTCGATCCACTGGCCGGTCGTCTCGTCGTAGTGGAAGAGCGGTATCGTCGCCGGCGCGGCGGCGAGTTGGCTCGGCTGAATTGGCAGCGAAACGTTGGCGTGCATGCCGGGCGCCATCGCCAACGGCTGGCCCGAGGCGTCGCGCGGCAACAGGTGGAACGCGCCGAACGAGCCGAGCCGCACCGGCTTGCCGCCGAAGACGGCGCCGAGATCGCCGGGTATCGGGTTCGGCTGGCTCAAATCGTACTGGAAGGCCTCGACCGAGACGCTGCCGGTATAGGCGGCGCCGGCGGCGGTCACGAAGGAGCCGGGCGGGAAGTCGACCGACAAATTGCCGCCGGCGGCCGGGCACTGCCCGCCGCCGCCCTTGTCGCCGCCGTGACGGATGTCGATGCGGCTCTCCGGGATCTCGATCAGGAGGTGGAACCGCTCGTCGCCGGCGCGGCCGCCGCCGCCGCACCTGCAGCAGCCGCTGCCCGGCCCGACGCTGATGGTGCCGCCGCCGGCGCCGCTGACCGTCGCTATCTGCACCGGGTCGAGCGGTATCCGGATGCCGACCGCGCGGTTCGCCAAGACCAGGGATGCGAGCGCGAAGCCCGGCCGCGTGACGTTGAGCACGAACTTTGCCGCGTCCGGCACGGCGAGGCGGAAATTGCCGTCGGCGTCGGCGGCGACGGCGGCGCCGTTGATCGTCACGGCGGCGCCGGTGACGCCCTGGCCGGTCTGCCGGTTGAAGACGTGGCCGCTGAAGAAATTCTCGTTCGGCCCGGCCTGGATCGGCCGGCTGTAGGTGGCGATGCCGCCCTTGCCGTTGGAGACGTAGACGATCAGCGTGTTGAGCGCGTTGGCGTTCAGCAGCGGCCACGATACCGTCGCCGCATCGGGCAGGCCGAGCGCGCGGCCGCTGGCGTCGGCCCAGGAATAATGCAGCGGGTTGCCGTCCGGGTCGTCGGCGAGCACCGAGACGCCGACCGTGTCGCCGGGATCGGCGCGGCGGACGCCGACGCCGGCCTTGCTGAAGTCGAAGGCCAGGATGCGCGGTACGTTCGCGGCGATCGTCGCGTTTTGCACGGTGAACGGCGCGCTCACCGTCACCGGCGCGTCGGTGACGCTGGCGTCGCAGGTCACGCGCAGCGTGGCCGGTTTGGCGTTGGGCGGCACCGGCAGAACGTACTGGCCCGAAATGTTGCCGTTGACCGGGCCGGCCACCGGCTTGCCGTCGGCGCCGAGCAGGGATGCCTTGGCGGTCAGCGCCGCCGCGCTGAACGACGGCCGGAAGAAGAAGCAGGGCGTCTGATGATCGGCGAGCGTCGCGGTGCCGACGATCGCATTGCCGGCGGGCCGGATCGGCACGACCTTGCCGAGAGTGACAACGGGGCGGAACACCTCGACCACCTGATCGAGGCAGCTCGCGGTAAAGCCGGGTGCGCCGACACAAACCTCGTATTGGCCGGGGGCCAGGTCCGGGGTACGAAAAAAGCCCTCGGCGTTGGTAAGCACCGGCGCGCTCGTCGCCCGCGTCTTAACGTTGCGCGCGGTGACTTGGATATCGGACACATAGATCGTGCTGCCGGCGCCGATGCCGGTGCGGCCGGGATGCACCACGCCGGCCAGGGTTCCGACCGGCGCGAAGATGACGGCGACATTGCCGTGAATTGAGCCGGGCAGCGGGTTCTGCGCCGCGGCCTGGCGCTGCGGCAGCAACAGAAGGGCAAGGCAAAGCGCGGCGCCGAGCCCGGCCCGACCGAGTCCGTCGATCCAACGGAAGGATTTAATTGAATTGCAGCCCTTCGAAAGCGCGATCATCGTTATCCTCCGCCCTGCGATGCAGCGAATGGACACAACGCTTACGACTTGCGCTTGACAGACGATGGCCGGCAAGCACTCCGGCTGTCCGATAGTGTTAGCCATAGGTAGAAGAGCCGTCAATCAGCCGCTCGGAATATGAGATAAAATTAGAGTATCATTAGATTATAATTTAACTTATATTTTATGATCCTTTGATCCTGTAAAATACCTGAATGGTCCCGCTCACGACAGGCGCCGAAGCGCCGGCTTGCGGCGGGCGATGCGCCTATGCCACTCTGCCGCGATGCGAGCGCCGAATTTCTACGCCTCCCCCGGTTTCGAGCGCGCCGGCCTGAAACGCCGCGACCGCGACTGGATCCTCGAACGCCTCGCCCATCCCGAGAGCCATTTCGTGCCCGTGTGGCGCAACCAGAACCTCGTCCTCGAGATCGACGGGGCCGGGCCGCGCGCCGCCGTCTTCGCCGCCGCCCAATTGCAGGCGATGCTCGCCGAGGCCGAGGAGCGGCTGCGGCGCGGCGAGATCGTCCTCCTCGGCGTCGTCGAGGAGCGGGCGCATTTCGCGCTCGACCTGTCGCCTCACGAGGCGCCGCTCGAGGCGTTGCAAGCGGCCGCCGCGGGGATTGCCGACGGGCAGCTCAAATTCACCGATTTGCGTCGCGTGGGGGCGCTGCTCGAGCGCGGCGAAGGGGCGCTTCTGGCGCTCGCCCGCGCGATCCTCCATTGGCATGCGCGGCACCGCTTTTGCGGCCTCTGCGGCGGCCCGACGATGAGCGAGGAAGCCGGGCACATGCGGCGCTGCGCGGACCCGCAATGCAATGCCATGCATTTCCCGCGCACCGACCCCGCCGTCATCATGCTGGTGACGCGGGGCGAGCGCGCACTTCTGGGGCGCAACAAGAACTTTCCGCTGCCCGGCATGTATTCGACGCTCGCCGGCTTCGTCGAACCGGGCGAAAGCCTCGAAGACGCGGTCGCCCGCGAGGTCCGCGAAGAGACCGGGATCGAGGTCGGCGCGGTCGATTACCACTCGTCGCAGCCCTGGCCGTTTCCCGGCAACATCATGCTCGGCTTTCACGCCGAGGCGCGAACGAGCGAGATCGCGGTCGACTACGGCGAGCTGGAGGACGCGCGCTGGTTCGAGCGCCAATGGCTCCTCGCGCACGCGGACGATGACGCCTTTCGCCTGCCGCGCCTCGACTCGATCGCCCGGCGGCTGATCGAGGACTGGCTCCACGGCCGCTGAACCGCGGCCCTCAGCGCCGGTCGGCGTTGAGGACTGTCCTCGGGCTCTTGACGAGCGGCATCAGAAGGAGCGCCAAGGCGAAGCCCGCCCCGAGAAGCAACAGCGCGTCGTTGTAGCTGAGCACCAGCGCCTCGCGCTGCACCAGCTTGCCGAGCAGCATCGCCGCGGCATGGGCGGGGTCGCCCGGGATCTTCGCCGACAGGCGCGCCGCCGCGCCGTGCAGGAAGGACTGCACCGCCGGGCGGGCCGGGTTCACGTCCTCGATCAGCCGGTTCCAGTGGAACTGCAGCCGGTTGTTCAAGACCGTGCCGAGGACGGCGAGGCCGATCGCGCCGCCCAGATCGCGCGTCAAATTGTAGAGCCCGGCGGCGTTCTTCAGCCTGTCGTGCGGCATCGTGCCGAGCGCCAACAGGTTGGCCGGCAGATAACAGAACATCAGCGCGAAGCCGCGCAACGCCTGCGGCCAGAACAGCTCGACAAAACTCGCCTGGTTCGTCAGCTGCGCGGTGAAATACATGGCGACCGCGAAAAGCCCCATGCCGATCGCCAGCATGATCCGCAGATCGAGGTTGCGCGCGATATATGTCGTGAACGGCGACAGGACCATTTGCGCCAAGCCGGTGACGACGACGGTCTCGCCGATCTGCAGGCTGTTGTAGCCGCGCACCTGCGCGAGAAAGAGCGGGATCAGATAGGTGGCGCCGTAGAGCCCGGTGCCGATCACGAAGGTGTAGAACGAGCCGACCGCGAAATTGCGGTTGAGAAAGGCCTTGAGATCGACGATCGGCTGCGAACAGGTGAGGACGCGCCAGAAGAACGCCACCGAGGCGAGAGCGGAGACGAGGACGGCGGCAAAGATCGTGTTGTCCTGGAGCCAATCCCAGCGCGGCCCCTCTTCGAGCGCGTATTCGAGGCAGCCCAAAAAGAGCGCCATCAGCACGAGCCCCAAAAAGTCGAAGCGGCGCAGCAGCGAGGGGTCGGGCTTGTCGATGTCGACGGCCAGCCAGACGACGATGGCGACGCCGATCCCCGGCACGATGTTGACGAGAAAGAGCCAGTGCCACGAGAAGGTATCGGTCAGGTAGCCGCCGATCGTCGGCCCGAGGGTCGAGGACAGGTTGAGGATCAGCGAGATCAGCACCATGACGGTCGCCAATTGCGGCTGGCGGAATTTCGTGTAGACGACCGGGAACACCGACGGCGTAATGGCGCCGCCGCTGAACCCTTGCAGCGCGCGGTAGAGGATCATCTGGCTGAGGCTCGTCGCGGTCGCGCACAAGGCGCTCGCCGCGGTGAAGCCGAGCACCGCGCCGACGAACAGGATGCGGGTCGACAGGACGCGCGCCAGGATGCCGGAGAGCGGCAGCATGATGACGTCGGAGATCAGATAGGCGGTCTGGATCCAGCTGATCTCGTCGGCGCTCGCCGACAGCCCGCCCTGGATCTGCGTCAGGGAGGAGGTGACGATCTGGACGTCCATGATCGCCATGAAGAGGCCGACGACCATGGCGAGAACGCCGATCCAGTCCTTGAGGCTCGGCCCCGCTTCGGGCGCCGCAGGAGCGGCCGCCGCCGCGGGCGAGCCGGGCCGCGCCGCCGGCATG
>DASYYD010000475.1:0-11213 GCA_035934195.1 Allostellaceae bacterium
AGCTCCGTTTCCGCAGGTGCCCGGTCTTCGGGTCGCGGTCGCCGAGAATCGGCGGGGCAAGGTGGAAGCGCAATTCGTAGGGGCCTTCGAAACGCTCCGCCACGCGCCGCAGAAAATCGCTTTCGGCATAGAGCCGGGCGACCTCGTATTCGTCCTTGTAGGCCATCAGCTTGAAGAGCGCGCGCGCCACCGCCTGCCCGAGCGCCTCGGCGCCGGGGATGCGCGCCGCCTCGGCCTCTCGCGCGCGCCGGACGAGCGCCGCATACCGCGCGGCATAGCGCGCGTCCTGGTAATCGGTGAGGAATTCGACCCGGCGCTCGATCAGCTCGTCGAGGCTCTCCGACAGGCGATGGCTCTGCGGCAGCGCACTCGCCGGCGCCGCGCGGGCTTCGACGAGGGCGCGGTCGACGGCGGCCCGGCGGCCCCAGCGGAAGGCGTCGCGATTGAAATCGACGGCGACGCCGTTGAGCCGGATCGCTTCCTCGATCGCCTCGGCCGAGACCGGCACCGCGCCCTTCTGATAAGCGTAGCCGAGCATGAACAGGTTGCTCGCGATCGAATCGCCGAGGAGGCCTGTCGCGAGCCGCGTCGCATCGAGGAACTCGGCCTTCTCGGGCCCCACCGCCGCGGCGATCGCGAGCTTCATCTCCTCGGCCGGGAAGGCGAGGTCGGGGTTCCGCGTGAAATCGCCGGTGATCGTCTCGTGGCTGTTGACGATCGCGCGGCTCTTCTCCGCGTCGAGCTTCGCCAGCGAATCGCCGCTCGCCGAGACGACGAGGTCGCACCCGAGCAAGAGATCGGCGCTGCCGGAAGCAAGGCGCACGGCGTGGATGTCGGCCGGGGCCCGGGCGATCCGCACATGGCTCCAGACGGCGCCGCCCTTCTGCGCGAGCCCCGTCATGTCGAGGACGGTGCAGCCCTTCTCTTCGAGATGCGCCGCCATGCCGATGAGCGCCCCGATCGTCACGACGCCGGTGCCGCCGACGCCGGTGACGAGAATGCCGTAGGGGGTGTCGAGCGAGGGCGGCGCCGGTTCCGGCAGCGGCGGCAGCGCCGCTTCGGAAAGATCGTTCGGCCGCGGTTTTCTGAGGCCGCCGCCATGCACGGTCACAAAGCTCGGGCAGAAGCCTTCGACGCAGGAATAGTCCTTGTTGCAGCTCGACTGGTCGATCGCCCGCTTGCGGCCAAATTCGGTCTCCACCGGCACGACCGAGACGCAGTTCGAGGTCTTCGAGCAGTCGCCGCAGCCCTCGCAGACGAGGTCGTTGATGAACGCCCGCTTCGGCGGATCGGGGAAGCGGCCGCGCTTGCGGCGGCGGCGCTTTTCCGCCGCGCAGGTCTGGTCGTAGACGAGCGCGGTGACGCCGGGGACCTCGCGCAGTTCGCGCTGCACGGCGTCGAGGTCGTCGCGGTGCCGCACGCCCGTGCCGGGCGCGAAATCGACGGCGGCGGGGTATTTTTGCGGCTCGTCGGTGACGACGACGATCCGCCGCACGCCCTCGGCGGCGAGCTGGCGGGTGACGGTCGGCACGGTCAGCCCGCCGTCGATCGGCTGGCCGCCGGTCATCGCGACGGCGTCGTTGAAGAGCAGCTTGTAGGTGACGTTGACGCCGGCGGCGACGGCGGCGCGGATCGCCAGGATGCCCGAATGCGTGTAGGTGCCGTCGCCGATGTTGACGAAGACGTGCGGGGTTTCGGTAAAGGGCGCCTGGCCGATCCACGGCGCGCCCTCGCCGCCCATCTGGGTGAAGGTCGCGGTCGAGCGGTCCATGAACTGCGCCAGGTAATGGCAGCCGATGCCGGCGAGCGCGCGGCTGCCTTCGGGCAGCTTGGTCGAGCTGTTGTGCGGGCAGCCGGAGCAGAAATAGGGGGTGCGCTGAAACGGCACGACGTTGCTCGGCCGCTCGCGCCTGTCGAGAAGCGCGACCCGTTCGGCGATCCGCGGCGAAGCGTGCAACCGCGCGAGGCGCCGGGCCAGCGCCCGGGCGATCATCGGCGGCGTCAACTCGCCGTTCGACGGCAAAATCCAGTTGCCCTCGTCGTCGAACTTGCCGAGAACGCGCGGCCGGCGGTCGGCGGGCCAGTGGTAGAGCTGCTCCTTCAATTGGGTTTCGATGAGCGCGCGCTTTTCCTCGACGACGAGGACTTCTTCGAGCCCATCGGCGAAGGCGCGCACGCCCTCGCGCTCGAGCGGCCAGGGCATCGCCACCTTGTAGAGGCGGATGCCGATCTCGGCCGCATAAGCCTCGTCGATCCCGAGTTCGTCGAAGGCCTGCCGCAGGTCGAGATAGGACTTGCCCGTCGTGACGATGCCGAGGCGCGGGGCGGGGGAGTCGATGACGATCCGGTCGAGGCGGTTGGCGCGGGCGAAGGCGAGCGCCGCCTCGATCTTGTATCTGTGCAGCCGCAATTCCTGCTCGAGCGGCGGGTCCGGCCAGCGGATGTTGAGGCCGCCCGGCGGCATCGCGAAATCCGTCGGTTCGAGGATCGGGGCGCGCAGCGGGTCGACCTCGACCGAAGCCGAGCTGTCGGCCGTCTCGGCGATCGTCTTCAGCGCTACCCAAACCCCGGCATAGCGCGACATCGCCCAGCCGTAGAGGCCGAGATCGAGGATGTCCTGCACGCCCGCCGGGTTGAGGACCGGGATGAGGGCGTCGATAAAGGCGAATTCGGACTGGTGGGCGAGGGTGGACGACTTGCAGGTGTGGTCGTCCCCGGCCAGGAGCAGCACGCCGCCATGGCGCGCCGAGCCCGCCGAATTGCCGTGCTTCAACGGGTCGCCGCTGCGGTCGACGCCCGGCCCCTTGCCGTACCAGAGGGCGAAGACGCCGTCGTGCTTGGCGCCGGGGAAGAGGTGCAGCTGCTGCGAGCCCCACACCGCGGTCGCCGCCAGCTCCTCGTTGATCGCCGGCTGGAAGCGGATGTTGTTGCGGTCGAGAAAGCGCCGCGCGCTCCACAAATTCTGGTCGAGCCCGCCGAGCGGCGAGCCGCGGTAGCCCGAGATGAAGCAGGCGGTGTCGAGCCCGGCCGCGGCGTCGCGCTGGCGCTGCATCATCGGCAGGCGCACCAGCGCCTGCGTCCCGGTCAGATAAACGCGCCCCTTGTCGAGGGCGTATTTGTCGTCGAGGGTCACCCTCTTCAGCGCCATCCCGACCTCCTCCGAGGGCCGCAGCCTTGGCGAAACTTAGTCCTTAGCGGCGGCCGCCTCAATCGGCCCCGCAACCGATTCGGGAAAAGGCAAGGAACAGTCGCGCCCGCGCCGCGCCGGCGCGCGGAAATGACCGGCCGGCAGGCCGGCGCGAAAGGATCGGTTGCAGGCCGCGCGCCCGCAGGTGGTGCCTCACCTTGAAACTCGCGGTCCCTTTGGCATGATTTAGGCTCTCAATTCCCGTTGATACGTAAAATGGATCACACCGGCGAGCCGCCGCCAGGACAGGCCGCCGGCCGGATGATCCACGGCGTGGCACATTACGATATTGTCTGCCACCCGATACCCTTGCACATCGTCTGCGGGATAAACCTCAGTGTCGTCGGGCATATTGCCCCACATAGTCTTGCCGAGAACGATTATCCGTCGCGGAAGTACTTTGAAAAACTCAGATAGGTCGGGTAAGAAGCTTTTGTTGGCTTCTCTCCATTGCGCAGGGCTTGGTCGAGCTCGTGTACCCTCAAGTACAGTAGTCGATACGTAGTTTGTGAATCCGACGCGATCCCAGACTGATCGAAGTCGCTCTTTGTTTGGCTCCTGTTGATTGGCTAGGGCACGGCAAAGCATGGCAAAGAATCTGCCGCAATGCGGGAAATTGTCTACCGCCCACTCGACCATATCAATTGAGTGCTCCGGCGACGGATGCCGCTGCTCGTCGGCTTCCCACCAAGAATAGGCACTTTCACCTAAGAGCAAGAGGCGTGTTGTGTCATATTCCTGCCCAATCCACGGCTTGAACATCGTCGCCTCCGCATACTTTGCGCTAAGGTATTTACATATAGCCTCGATGCGAAAGCCGCGCCACCCCGTCGGGCCTGCCGGAGAGGGCTCAGATTTCAAAGGGACTCACTACCCGCCGGCCGCGGGAGTTGCGGCGGCGCGGGCGAGAGGGTAAATCCTCGCGCCGCCGATCGAAGCGCCTATATAGGGTGCGTGGTCATGACCTCATCCGCCCTCCGCCGCGTGCCGCCCGACGAGAGCTTGTTCGCCTCGCTGCGCCAGCTGCTCGGCGACCGCTTCTCGACCTCCGCCGCGGTCTGCGCGCAGCACGGCAAGGACGAATCTTATCATCCGGCGCATTCGCCGGACGCCGTCGCCTTTGCCCGCAGCACCGAGGAGGTGAGCGAGATCGTCGCGCTGTGCGCGCGCTCGAAGACGCCGGTCATCGCCTTCGGCACCGGCACCTCGCTCGAAGGGCATGTCGCGGCGCTGATGGGCGGCGTCTCGGTCGATCTGTCGCAGATGAACCGGATCCTCGGCGTCAACGTCGAGGACATGGATGCGACGGTCGAGGCCGGCGTCACGCGCAAGGCATTGAACGAGCATCTGCGCGACACCGGCCTCTTCTTCCCGATCGACCCCGGCGCCGACGCCTCGTTGGGCGGCATGGCGGCGACGCGCGCCTCGGGCACCAATGCGGTGCGCTACGGGACGATGCGCGAGAACGTCTTGTCGCTGACCGTCGTGCTGGCCGACGGCAGGATCATCCGCACGGCGCACCGGGCCCGCAAATCGGCGGCAGGTTACGATCTGACCCGCCTCTTTGTCGGCTCGGAGGGGACGCTCGGGATCATCACCGAGGTGACGCTGAGGCTCTACGGCATCCCGGAGGCGATCTCGGCGGCGGTGTGCGCCTTTCCGACGATCGGGGCGGCCGTCGATACTGTGATCCTGACGATTCAGAGCGGCGTTCCGGTCGCCCGCATCGAGCTGCTCGACGAGGCGCAGATCGACGCGATCAATAAATATTCGAAGCTCGACAACACGGTCGCGCCGACCCTCTTCTTCGAATTTCACGGCAGCGCGGCCGGCGTCGCCGAGCAGGTCGAGACGGTCAAGGCGCTCGCCGCCGAGCACGGCGGCGGCGATTTCCGCTGGGCGACGACGCCGGAAGAGCGCTCGAAATTGTGGCAGGCGCGGCACGATGCGTATTACGCCGCGCTCGCCCGCCGCCCGGGCTCGAAAGGCTGGGCGACCGATGTCTGCGTGCCGATCTCCCGGCTCGCCGAATGCATCAGCGAGACGAAGCGCGACCTCGCGCAATCCTCGATCCCCTCGGCTCTCGTCGGGCATGTCGGCGACGGCAATTTCCATCTCGTCTTCATGATCGACCCGAACCGCCCGGAAGAAATCGCCGAGGCGAGCCGGCTCAACGACCGGATGGTCGGGCGCGCGCTGGCGATGGACGGGACCAGCACCGGCGAGCACGGGGTCGGCTACGGCAAGATGGAATTCCTCGTCGCCGAGCACGGCGAGGCGCTTTCGGTGATGCGCGCGATCAAGCGCGCCCTCGACCCCGACAACCTTCTCAACCCAGGGAAGATCGTGCGGGTGTGAGCCGTCCGGGGCGGGCGCTGCCGGCCCGCCGCGCCGATGTTGATTGGAACAAATAAACCGCTTCACTGTTTACCGGGCGATCGGTATTATGTGGCGTCTGAAAAACGAGCCGGGTTGCGGTGTTCTCGTTCGGCTATGGGTAAATGCCCGGCTGGCTCGTTGCTCGTGCCAACGCCTATTACAGCCTACATCTTCCGACGGTGCTGCCATGCCACCGCAGGGGAAGGTTTGCAGGCTTGAGGACTGCAGGGCCGAACCATTAAGTTCATCCACGAAGGTCTGAAATGGAACGATCAAGTAAAAGAGGGAAAATCCCCCAAACGGATTGGCCTTCGATCATGGCCCGCCACAACGCGGGCGAAACGTTAGCAAGCATTGCCCGTACCTATGACTGCTCTCCGCCGGCGATAAGCTACATCGTCAGCAGAAGTCGGGCACGCAATACAGCAACGGAACCGACGGCTCATATTGCGGGTTTGCCACTTGAGCCGCAACTGATCAAAACCCACACGATGAGCGAAGAGAGTCGGGGCAACTCTCACGCTAGCGATCATAGGTTGAGCGAGATGCCCGCCACGGCCGCGCCGCCGCGGCCCGTCGAGTTGCCGCGACCCTCGGCAGAGCGGTCGGAAAGCCGAATCGACGGCGGCAACGGTCAGGCGTTACGCATTGTCGCGCCGGCCCCTGCGGCAGCAAACGGAGAGCGGCGCACGCTGCATCTGTCGCTCGGGCAGGGCTCGCACGGCAATGGGGGTCAGGAGCCGCACTCCCCTCCAATCGCTCCGGCAACCTCCTTGGGGGGCTTGGTCGGCGGCGCCCGCACCGCCCCGCGGCCGGCTCCGGATTTTCCGCCGGGCTTCGCGCCGGCCGCCCGGCAACCCTACGCCGCCGCCGATCGGGACGGCCCCGCGGGCCTGCCGCCAGGGCCTGCCGCCGCGCCGCAGCGGCCGCAGGAAAACGGCGCCTTCATCGACCGCTCGCTGCGCGAACGGGTCGACACCGACATCGCGGCATTTCTCGCCGCGTTCGACACCGCGCTCGACCACGATACGCCGGAGAGCCGAGCGGGGCTGCGCGAAGCGACGGACCGGTTGCTGCGCGCCGGAGCGCGCACCCGCATCGAATTGGAGCGGCTCGAGGCGCGCATGCCATTGCCGCCGCACGACAGACCGCGACAGGATGGGCCCGCCTGGCCGCAACGCTGAGGCGGATCCGCTGAAACACAACGGGCGGAGAGGATTTCGGTCCTCTCCGCCCGTTGTTTGTTTCGCCGGGCGTCAGCCCTCGTTCTTGCCGACCGTCACCCCGACATATTCGGTGACGCCGTGCCGGTTCAGCAGCAGCAGCGCGCTCTTTTTTGTGGATTTGGCTATCTTTTGCAGCTCCTGCGCGGCTTCTTCCGGCGTACCAACCGGCGTCTGATTGATGGCGACGACGATGTCGCCGCTCGCCAGCCCGTCGTTGTCGGCGACGCTGCCGTTGTCGACCCGGGTTATGACGACGCCGCGCACTTGCTTGCCGACGCCGAGTTCTTGCCGCACGCGGTCCGTCAGCGCCGCGAAATGCATGCCGAGGGCGCTGGCGGCGGTCGGCGCCTGCTCTGCTTCTCCGCCGCCCGCCGAGGCGACCTGCTCGTTGTTGGCGAGGTTGCCGACCGTCGCCTGCATCTCGAGCTTCTTACCGTCGCGCCAGACGGTCATCGAGGCGCCCGAATGCGGCGACGCCTCGGCGACATAACGCGGCAGGTCGCGCAGGCGGACAATGTCGTGGCCGTTGAACGACAGGATGACGTCGCCCTGCTTGAGGCCCGCCTTCGCGCCGGGGCTCCCCGGCTTGACGACCGCGATCAGCGCGCCGTGGCCGCGGGCAAGCCCGAGGCTGGCGGCGATCGCCGGCGTCACCTGCTGGATTTGCACGCCGAGCCAGCCGCGCTTGATCGTGCCGTGCTCGATCAGCTGGGCGACGATCGTCTTCGCCTCGTTCGAGGGTATGGCGAAGCCGATGCCGACGCTGCCGCCATTGGGCGAGTAGATCGCCGTATTGATGCCGATGACCTGACCCTGCAGATTAAAGGTCGGGCCGCCCGAATTGCCGCGGTTGATCGGCGCGTCGATCTGCAGAAAGTCGTCGAAGGGGCCGGAATCGATGTTGCGCCCGCGCGCCGAGATGATGCCCGTGGTCACTGTGCCGCCGAGCCCGAACGGGTTGCCGACCGCCATCACCCAGTCGCCGATCTGCGCCGCGCCGCTGTCGCCGAACGGCACGTAGGGCAGCGGCTTGCCGGCGTCGATCTTGACCACGGCGAGATCGGTTTTCGGATCGCGGCCGATGATCTTGGCGCGGTATTTATGACCGTCCTGCAGGATCACCTGTACCCTCGCGGCATCGCCGACCACATGGTTGTTCGTCACCACATAGCCTTTGGGATCGACGATGAAGCCGGAGCCGAGCGCGATCCGCTTTGCCTGGGGGCCCGGAAATTCAAAGAAATGCCGCCCGCCGCCGCGTCCCTGCTGATCGAAGAAGCGGCGCATGAATTCGTTGAACGGCGAATTGGGAACATCGGGAAACGGCACCATGTTGCCGCCCGAGACTGCCGCCGAGCCGCTCTTTTGCGTGACCGAAATATTGACGACCGCCGGCAGCACCTGTTTGACGAGCGGCGCAAAGCTCTCCTGCTGGATCAGCGCCGCCGGCACGGCCGCCGGCCGGCTCGCCGCGGCACCGGCGGCGGCCGGCAGCTTCGAGGAGGCGGCGCTTTCCGCCCATACCAAGGGCGACAGCGCCAGGCTCGCGCCCAATCCCAGGCCGAGCGCCGCCGCCCGGCCCCGGGTCAACCATATGAGGCGGGTGCGGCCCGCCGCAGGCTCATTCATTTCCGCAACCTCCACTCGAGCGAGGCGATCCCCCGCAATGGCGTCTCGCCTCGCGGCTGAATCCGCCGCATGAGCGCGAAGCGTCGGCCGAGAGATGGCGAGCCTAGGTGACAGGCGGCTTTCGCACGAATTAATTCGCTGTAACCTCGCCGCGCCATGCATCGGCGGCCCGGAACCGATTTCGCCCTTTCCTTGTTTCCTCGGCGCGCGAGGCGACAACTCCGGGTCGCCGTTGCCGCCGTTGCGGGGAGCCCGGTCAAGGAGCCCTCGATGCCGAGCGGGCCGAAAGGATGAATCGAGAGGAGGGCGGTCGAGAGGAGGCGAGCGGGCGGCCGCCGGCGAGCGAGGAGCCGCGTCTCTTTCCGGCCTTGCGCCTCGTCGCGAGGGCGCTCCTTGCGGAGCTGCTGCGATTGTGGCGCATTCTGCGGGCGGCCGGGCCGCCGCTCGCACGCGCGGCCGCGCTCACCTATGCCGAGATCAAGCGCCGGGCCGCGCCGGGCGGCAGTTTTCTCGCCCGGCTTCGCATGCCGGCGCGGCGCGGCGCGCGCACGCCCCCGCCGAACATCTCGGAGGCCGGCCCGGTGCTCGCGGCACCGGCATCGCCGCCCCGCCGCGGCCGGCGCCGGATCTTGCTCGCCGGCTTGCTCTGCGGGACGGCGGCACTCCTCGCGGTCGCCGGCTTTCTCGGCTATTGCGCCTTTACGATACCGCTCTCGGGCGGGCTGGCCGGCCGGCCGGAGCCGGCCGCGCTGCTTCTCGAAACACGCGCCGGCAAGGCCTTCGCGACGCGCGGCGTCTATCGCGGCGAACCGGTGACGGCGCAGGCGCTTCCCGCCACTATCGCCGCGGCCGTCGTGGCGATCGAGGACCGGCGCTTCTTCGAGAACCCCGGCATCGATCTGTGGGGTATCCTGCGGGCCGCGATACATGACCTGGTGACCGGCTCCGAAAGCCAGGGCGCGAGCACGATCACGCAGCAGCTCGCGCGCCTCACTTATCTGTCGCCGCAGCGCACGATCCGCCGCAAGGTGCAGGAGGCGATGCTGGCGCTGTGGCTCGAGGCGCGGCTCGGCAAGAAAGAGATTCTGGCGCGCTATTTGAACGCCGCCTATTTCGGCAACGGCGCCTACGGCGTCGACGCGGCGGCGCGGCGATATTTCAACAAGAAGGCGGCCGATCTCGATCTCGCGCAGTCGGCGATGCTCGCCGGACTGATCCAGGCGCCCTCGGCGCTCGCCCCGACGACCAACCTCGCCGCCGCGCAACAGCGCGCGGGCGTGGTGCTGCAGGCGATGGTGAAGGCGGGCGATGTCACGGCCGCCCAGGCCGCGGCGGCGCGCGCCCATCCGGCGGCGCCGGTCGTGCTGCCGCAGACCGAGCCCGGCGAGAACTACTTCGCCGACGCCGCGGCCGACGAGGTGCAGCACCTCTTCGGCAAGGCGCCGCCGGCCGACCTGACGGTGCGCACGACGCTCGACCCGGATTTGCAGCGCGCGGCCGAGCAAGTCGTTCACCGCTGGCTGGCGCGCGACGGGCGACAGCGGCATGCCGGCGAAGCGGCGCTCCTCGCGCTCTCCCCCGACGGCGCGGTCCGCGCCATGGTCGGCGGCGCGGATTATGCCAGGAGCCAGTTCAACCGGGCGACGGAGGCGCGCCGCCAGCCGGGGTCGCTGTTCAAGATCTTCGTCTATCTGACGGCCTTCAATTCGGGCTTCACGCCGGACAGCGTACTCGTCGACAAGCCGGTGCAGATCGGCGATTGGCGGCCGCGCAACTACGGCCGCATTTACCGGGGCGCGGTGTCGCTGCGCACCGCCTTCGCGCAATCGATCAACTCGATCTCGGTGCAGCTCGGAGAGCAGGTCGGGATACCGAAGATCGTCGCCATGGCGAAGAGCCTCGGCGTCAAATCGCCGCTGCAGCCGGTGCCGAGCCTGGCGCTCGGCTCGGAAGGGGTGACGCTCTTCGAGATGACGCGCGCCATGGCGGAGATCGCCGAGGATACGAAGCGGCTCGTCCCCTACACGGTGGGCGCCGTCTCCGGACACAATTCGGCGCCGCTCTACAAGCGGCCGCAAACCGAGCGCCGGCAGCCCGATTGGCACCGGGCGCCGATGCTCGACATCCTGCGCACCGTGGTGGCGAACGGCACCGGCACGAATGCCGCGCTCGACCGGCCGGCCTACGGCAAGACCGGCACGACGAATGACTACCGCGACGCCTGGTTCGTCGGATTCACCGACGATTACATCATCGGCGTGTGGGTCGGGAACGACGACGACAGCCCGATGAAGGGGGTGGTCGGCGGCGACCTGCCGGCAAGGATCTGGCACGACTTCGCCGCCGAGGCCGAGCGCAGCAAGGCGGGCCGCGGCGGCAGCAACACGGCCGCTGCCGGCCGCGGGCCGGGGGTCGAGCAGCAATCCCTGCCGCCGGGGAGCGGCAGCGGCACGATCAGAGGGGTCCCGATCGTCGTCGATACCGGGACGCTGCGCTTCAACGGGCAAGCGGTGCGCCTGCAGGGGGTCGAAGGCGAAGGCGGCCGGGCGGCGCGCGACATGGCGGCCTATATCGGCGGGCGCGAAGTCACCTGCGAGCCGGCCGAAGCGGCGGCAGCCGAATACCGCTGCCGCGTCGGCGGCTACGACCTCGGCGAAGCGGTGATCTACAACGGCGGCGGGCGGGCCGCCGCGGACGCGCCGCCCGCCCTGCGCAGCGCCGAGGAGCAGGCGCGCCTTTACAGGCGCGGGCTGTGGCAGCGCTAGCGCGCCTCTTCCCGCGGCGCCGGCATG
>DASYYD010000476.1:0-5877 GCA_035934195.1 Allostellaceae bacterium
GGCAAACGTCGCCGCGGCGGCGGCCTCGGCGTCGCGTTCGATTGCGACGTCGCACTGATGCGCGATCGAGCGCCCACCCGCGGCCGCAACGAGCCGCGCCGTTTCTTCGGCCGCCGCCTTGTCGATGTCGCCGCAGGCGACGGCGGCGCCTTCGGCGGCGAAGGCGAGCGCGATCGCCCGGCAGATGCCGCCCGCCGCGCCGCTGACGAGCGCCGCTCTGCCGTCGAGCCGGGCTGTCACAGCATCACCGTGCCGCCGTCGACGGCGATCGTCTGCCCGGTGACCAGCGCGCTGCCCTCCGAGAGAAGCCACATGACGGTGCCGACGAGGTCGGCGGGTTCGAGGTTGCGCTGGATCGTCTGCCCGCCCTTTATCGCCTCGAGGGCGCGGTCGAGCTTGCCGGCGAAGAACTCGCGCGTGCCGTCGGTCAGAACCGCGCTCGGCGCGATCGCGTTGACGCGGATGCGGTCGCGGCCCAATTCGCGGGCGAGCCCGCGCGTCAATCCGATGACGGCCGCTTTCGAGGTCGTGTAGTGGAGCGCGTACGGCATGCCGTAGGTGGCGGCGAGCGAGGCGAGGTTGACGATGCTGCCGCCGCCGGCGCGGCGCATCGCCGGCGCCACCGCCTTGCAGCAATTCCACACGCCCTTGACGTTGACCGCCATCGCGGCGTCCCAATCGGTTTCGGGAATTGCCTCGAAGCGGCCGCCCTTCAGCGCGCCGTAGAGCGCGGCGTTGTTGACGAGGCCGTCGATCTTCCCGAACGCCTCGACCGCGGCCTTCGCCATTACCTGCGCGGAGGCCGCGTCGCGCACGTCGGTTTCGACCGCGATCCCCTGTCCGCCCCGCTGGCGGACGAGGTCGAGCGTTTCGCCGCAGTCGTTGATGTCGGCGGCGACGACCGATGCTCCGGCCGCCGCGAAGGCGGTGGCGAATTCCCGGCCGATGCCGCGCGCCGCGCCGGTGACGACGACGACCTTGCCGCGCACCTCCATCTCGGCGAGGCGCCTCAGATGACCATCTCGCTGGCGGGGTCGATCAGATGCATGTTGTTGAGGTTGGCGACGAGCCGCATCGATTCGCCGGCCTTGCCGGCGGCGGTGGGGTTGACGCGGGCGCACACCTCGGTCCCGCCGACGAGGAAATAAATCATCGTCTCCATCCCCATCGGCTCGACCACGTCGATCGGGGCGGAGAATTCGGCGGCTCCCGGCGCCAGCTCGCCGCGCCCTTCGGTGATGTGCTCGGGGCGCAGCCCGAAGGTCAGCTCCTTACCGGTATGCGACCGGTAGCGCGAGAGGCGCGACGGCGGCACCGGGAAGTTGAGCCACTCGGCCACCTGAACATTGAGCCCGCCGTTTTTCTCGACGAGCCGACAAGGCAGGAGGTTCATCGTCGGCGAGCCGATGAAGCCGGCGACGAACTTCGTCTTCGGCGAGTGGTAGACGTCGAACGGCGTGCCGATCTGGTCGATGCGGCCGGCGTTCATGACGACGACGCGGTCGGCCAGTGTCATCGCCTCGACCTGGTCGTGCGTCACGTAGATCGTCGTCGTCGTCACCTTCTGGTGGACCTTCTTGATCTCGGTGCGCATCTGCACGCGCAGCTTGGCGTCGAGGTTGGAGAGCGGCTCGTCGAACAGGAACACCTTCGGGTGGCGGACGATCGCGCGGCCCATCGCGACGCGCTGGCGCTGGCCGCCCGACAATTGCCGCGGCCGGCGGTCGAGCAGTTCGGTGATGTCGAGGATGCGCGCCGCGTCCTCGACGCGCTCCTTGATCTCGGCCTTGGGAAACTTTTTCAGGCGCAGCCCGAACGACATGTTCTCGAAGACCGTCATATGCGGGTAGAGCGCATAGTTCTGGAACACCATCGCGATGTCCCGGTCCTTCGGCGGCACGTCGTTGACGAGCTGGTCGCCGATGTAGATTTCGCCCGAGGTGCATTCCTCGAGCCCGGCGATCATGCGCAAGGTCGTGCTCTTGCCGCAGCCCGACGGGCCGACGAGCACGATGAACTCGCGGTCGACGATGTCGAGGTCGATGCCGCGTACTGCCGGGGTACGGTCGAATGTCTTGACGATCTTGCGCAGCGCGACTTGCGCCATCTCTTATCCTTTCATCGCACCGGCGGTAGGGCCGGAAAGTGGTCGTCCCTCAAGAACCCATTATGCCGCCCCGGTCGGCGCCGCAATCGCGCCGGCATCCCAGACCCGCGGGAGCCTCTTGATATTCCGCTCGATTTCAGCGGCGGCGGAACAACAGACCGAGCGCCGTGGGCCACGCCCGCGGCGTCGGCGCCATTCTACCGCAGGGCGGCGGGATTTTCGTCAGCTATTTTTCGGCGGCCGCCTCGCGCGGCGGCGGGCTCGCCGTGCTGGGGCTGAAGATGCCGGCGTCGTCCTGGCGGGCGCCGCGATGCGCCTCGAGCTCGTGGGCATAGCGGCGCAGCGCATAAGCCTCGCTCAGATAGCCGATGACGCGGCGGCGTTCGGCGTCGTCGATGACCGGGAGCGTTTCCTGCGCGGCCGTGCTGAAGCGCTCGAGCGCGGTGCGCAGATCGTCCCCAGGCAGCAGGAACGGCGCCGGTCCGGAGACGAAATCGCCGACGCTTTTGCCGGTCTCGGCGAGCCCTGGGGCGCCGAGTTCGGCCGGGTCGATGCTGCCGGTCAGCCTGCCGTTGCCGTCGACGACGAAGACCTGCTTGGTGCTGCCGGCCGGAAACCGCCGGCGCAGCTCCTCGATCGGCTGATCGGCGGCGATCACCGCCGGGTCGCGCCGCATCATCGGCCCGATCATCAGCTCCGAGATCCAGCCGACGTCCTCGGGGCTCCTGATCTTGAGGCCGCGCAGATGGAACCGCCAGGTGGCGAAGGAATAGCCGAACCAGTGCCGCACCGCGAAGGCCGCGGTGACGACGCCGACCATGACCCCGGTGGTGGCCGAGAAGTCGCCCGTCGTTTCCAAGACCAGCATGATCATCGTCACCGGCGCGCCGACGATGGCGGCCGCGACCGCGCCCATCCCGACCAGCGCGTAGACGATCGGATCGACCGCGAAATTCGGGTCGAGCCGGGCCAACAGCGCCGCGGCGAAACTGCCGAAGAGGGCACCGAGGTAGAGCGAGGAGCTGAACATGCCGCCGCGGAAGCCGGAGCCGATCGATACCGCCGAGCCGACCGTCTTGGCGATCAGCACGGCGGCGAGAAAGGGCAGCGCGTAGCTCGTGTGCAGGGCCTGCAGAATGCCGCCGTGGCCGCTGCCGAGCATCTGCGGGAAGGGGATGCCGATGACGCCGATGAGGATGCCGCCGAGGGCCGGGCGCGCCCAGCGCGGCACCGCCTGCCAGCGGAACAGCGCCTCGGTGCTCGTCACCCCCTTCATGACCACGATGCCGAGCCCGCCGGCGGCTAGGCCGAGCACGAAAAAGGCGAGATAGTCGGCCGGCGACAGGGTGACTTGGTGCCACACGACGAAGATCGGATTGGCGCCGATCAAGGCGCGCACGACGAGCACGCCGGTCAGCGCCGCGATCCCGACCGGGGCGAGCGTCTGCAGCGTATAGCTGCCGACGATCAGCTCGAAGGCGTAGAAGGCGCCGGCGAGCGGGGCGTTGAAGGCGGCCGCGATGGCGCCGGCGGCGCCGCAGCCGACGAGCGTGCGCACATCGTCGCGGCGCAAGCCCAGCCGCCGGCCGAGCCGCGAGGCGAGCGCCGCGCCCATTTGCGTATAGGCCGCCTCGAGCCCGACCGAGGCGCCGAAACCGCCGGACAAGATCGTGACGCCGACGAGACCGACGCTGTCGCCAACCGACATTCGGCCGCCGAAGAGCGCGTTCGCCTCGATCGCGTCGACCACTTCGCGCGGCCGCCAGCGCCGCAAGAGGTAGGAGACGAGGCCGACGAGAAAGCCGCCGAGCACCGGCATCGACAGCACGCGCACCCAGGGAAGCGAGGTGGCGTTGCTCAGATGCCCGCCCTCGGGGATGCCGAAGGCGACGTGCTTTACCAGCCCGATTATCACGTCGATGATGATGACGCTGCCGCCGGCCAACACGCCGGCGCCGGCGGCCAATGCGAGGAGGAACAAATCGCTGTCGCGCAGCCGCGGCTCGGCGCGGCGGGGAGCAGCCGCGGCTTCCTCAGCCGTGCGGGCGGGCGCGATCTCGACCATGTTCGATTGCATAGGTAAGGTTGGCCGAATCGACAAGAACGGATCGGCGGCGTCCTTTAGTCCATTCCACGATCATGGCGCGCGCTTGGGTCGCGGCGGGGATCAACGTTCGGTGAGCCTCAGCTCGATGCGGCGGTTGCGCCGGTAGGCCTCAGGCGTGTTGCCCGAATCGATCGGCTGCGTGTCGGCGAAACCCGCCGCCGCGACCCGGTTGGGCGGAATGCCCTGGGCAATGGCGAGGCGCACGACCGATATCGCCCGCTCGGTCGACAGCTCCCAATTCGAGGGAAATTGCGGGGTGTCGATCGGCGTATGGTCGGTGTGCCCATCGACTCGCAATATCCATTTGATATTGGGCGGAATTTTGACGGCGATTTGCTTCAGCGCGGCGAACACCCCGTCGAGTTCCTTCTTCGCGCCATCGCCGAGGTCGGCGCTGCCCGGCGGAAACAACACCTCGGCCTGGAACACGAAACGGTCGCCGACGATGCGGATGCCGGGCCGGTCGCCGATGATCTCGCGCACTTTGCCGAAGAACTCGGAGCGATACTTCTTCAATTGTTCGATCTTTAGGGCGAGCGCCGTGTTGAGGCGCTGGCCGAGATCGGCGATCTGGCCCTGCTGCGTCTTGACCTTGGTCTGGGCGAGGTCGAGGGCCGCCGCGACCCCGGCGAGCTGCTCGCGCAGCGCGGCGATCTGCGCGTTCAGCGTCTCGACCTCGGCGAGCGCGTTCTTGCTGATGCCTTTTTCGCTGGCGAGTGCCTGTTCGGCCTGTTGCGCGCGGTTGCCGAGAGCGGCGAGGCTCGCCGCGTTCGCTTTCTGGATTGCCGCGTTCTTCTGCTGCGCGGCGGCGAGCTGGGTGGCGAGCTGTTTCGTCTGGTCCGAGAGGGTCTTTGCCTGCTGCGCGGCCTGTTGCCCGCTCGCGGCGAGGGCGGCAATTTTCGCCTCCAGCCGGGCGCGCTCCTCCTTGAGCGCCTTGATGTCCCCGGCGAGGGTTTGCAGCTGCGTCAGCTGCGCGGCGATCGTCGCCTTGTCGGTTGCGATGGTCGCGTTGGCGCCGACCAGTTCGCCGGCTGCCTTGTCGGCCCGCGCGCTCGCCTGTTGCGCTTTCTGCGACAGCTCGGCCAGCTCGGCCGACAACGCCTTGCTCTCTTTGCGCGACCTGGTCAGTTGCGCGGTCAGATCCGCCGCCCCGAGGCGCAGATCGGCGTTGGCGCGCCGCTCGAGGGAGAGCATGTCGGCCAGCTGGCTGAGCTGCTGGCGCAACTCGTGCAGCGCCCGGTCGCGCCCCGACAGCGCCTCCCCGAGGTAGAACTGCCCGGCGGTGAAGACGAGCAGGATGAAGATGATCACCATCAAGAGCTGCGCCAGCGCATCGACAAAGCCTGGCCAGATGTCGATGCTCGGCCGGCGGGAGTGTCGGGTCGAAAGCGCCATGGCTCAGCGGCTCAGAGGGCCGGTGTTCATGGATTCCGGGCCTCGCCCGCGGCCGATCCCGGAATGACGACGGGAAGCGCGGTCATCCTCGGCTCTCCTCGGAGAGCGCGGCGACGGTGCGCGCGAGAAGCCGTATCTCGCCGCGCAATTCCTGCACGCTCTGCGCCCGGCCCTGCGCCACGTCTTCGGTGAGGCGCGCCAGATACACCTCGATGTTGCGCAGATGCCCGCGCAGCACGTCGTCCTGGCCGAGCGAACTCTCGGCGAC
>DASYYD010000012.1:0-2108 GCA_035934195.1 Allostellaceae bacterium
GGAAGAGCGGCGTGTCGGTCGGCCCCGGGCAGACGCAATTCACATTGATTTGATAGCGCGCCATCTCGCGGGCGAGCGATTTGGTGAAGGCGATGAGGCCGCCCTTGGCGGCGGCGTAGACGGTCTCGCCGGTGCTGCCGACCCGGCCCGCGTCGCTCGCGATGTTGACGATCTTGCCGAAGCGCGCCTCGACCATCGGCGGCAAGAGGCCGCGCGTCAGGCGGATCGCGCCCATCAGGTTGATGGCGAGGACGCGGTCCCACATCTCCGGCGGGTTTTCGAGGAAGGGCTGGATGATGTCCCAGCCGGCGGCATTGACGAGCCCGTCCGCATGCCCGGCCTCGCGCGCGAAGGCGGCGAGGAAGCCGTCGATCGAGCCCCTGTCGGTCAGGTCGAGCGGCAGATAGGAAAGCCGCAGGCCCTCCTTCTCCGCCTCGGCGGCGACGGCGCGGCCACCCGTTTCGTCGATGTCGCCGACGACGACGCGGGCGCCCTCGCGGGCGGCGAGGAGCGCGCTCGCCCGGCCGATCCCCGAGGCGCCGCCGGTGACGATGACGGTTTGTTGCTCGAGCTCCATCGGCAGCTCCCTGCGAAAGCATCGATGCTCCGGGCCGCGGCCGCCGCTGTCAAGCGAGCCGCAGACTCCCGCCGCAGCGCTCAGAGGAAGGCGCGGATCTTCTGCGCGAGCGCGGCGATCACGTCGCGGTCGCCGGGCCTCGTCCCCCAATCGAGCTTCAGCTCGTCGCCGAGCTTGCGCGGCAGGACATGGATATGAAAGTGCTTCACCGATTGCTGCGCCGCCTCCCCGTTCGCCTGCACCAGATTCAATCCCGCGGGCGACAGCGCGCGGTCGACCGCGACGGCCACTTTGCGCACCGACCGCGCGACGGCAGCCAACGCCGCGTCGCCGATGTCGAAGATCGTCGGGCAGTGCTCCTTGGCGATCACCAGACAGTGCCCGTCATGCGCCGGATTGATGTCCATGAAGGCGAGCGTCTCCTCGTTCTCGAGGAGCTTGAAGCAAGGGATTTGCCCCGCGACGATCTTGCAGAACACGCAATTCGCGTCCCTTATCCATTCTTCCCTCCCTCCCCGGGTGATGCGCACCGAGCGGCTGCGGACTGCCGATGATAGTATCGCACCCGGCGATGGAAACGACGCGCGCGCACATTTTTCTCGATCTGTCGCGGCTGCTGTGGCGCGCCGAGCGCTTCGCGCCGACCGGCATCGACCGGGTCGAACTCGCCTATGCGCGGCAGCTGATCGCGTCCGAACGCGACCGTTTGAGCTTTGTCGCCTGGTGGGGCCGCCTCGCATTGCTGCCCGAGGAGCGCGCGACCCGGCTCGTCGCCGCCCTCGATGTGCAGTGGTCCGGCGGCGCCTTGGACGAGGCGGCGCGCCGCCGGGCGGCGAGCCTCGCGCGCGGCCTGCGCCTCCACGCCCTGCGGCACGGAGAAAAGGCGCTCCACACCCGCGCCCGCGAAGCCGCAGGCGCCGTCTATCTGCACCTCTCGCACCAGCGGCTCGACCGGCCGGCCTCATTCGTGCGGCTCAAGGAGCGCACCGGCATAGGGTTCGTCTGCCTCGTCCATGACCTGATCCCGATCGACCACCCGCAATATGTCCCCTGGGGACATCGGCAGCGGCACCGCCGCCGCGTCGCGGCGATCGCCCGCCTCGCCGACCGGGTCATCGTCAATTCCGCCGGCACTGCGGCGGCGCTCGGGCGGCACCTCGCCGAGGCGGGCGGCAGGCTGCCGGTGCTGGTCGCGCCGCTCGGCCTCGACCTGAGGCTTCCCGCGCCGTTGCCGCCCGAGACCGGCGGGCGGCCCTATTTCGTGTCTCTCTCGACGATCGAGCCGCGCAAGAACCACGCTCTCTTGCTCAATGTGTGGCAGCGCCTCGCGGCGGAGTTGGGCGAGAACGCGCCGCGCCTCGTCTTGATCGGCCGGCGCGGCTGGAAAGCCCGCCAGATCCTCGCCCCGCTGCGCCGCCCGGGGCCGCTCGCCCGTCTCGTCGAAGCGCACGACGCGCTTCCCGACGCGGCGGTCGCGCGCCTTCTCGCCGGCGCCCGGGCGCTGCTCCATCCCTCCTTCGCCGAAGGCTTC
>DASYYD010000028.1:0-2591 GCA_035934195.1 Allostellaceae bacterium
CGGCGACGCCGTCGACCCGGATCTCGTCGACCTTCTCGTTGTAAAAAGCGAGAAGCCCCTTGATCTTCGGGCATTTGGCGATCGGCTCGGGATAGCTCCACACGATGTCCTCGTAGAGAGTGCCGCCGACCTTCGCCGAGAAATAGCGCGCCCTGCCCTTGTAGGGGCAGGCCGTCGTCTTGTCGCTCGGGGTGAGCAGGTCCATCCGCACATCCTCGGGCGGGATGTAATAGCGGGTCGGCAGCCGCGTCTCGAAGAGAAAGCGGGCGCGGCGGGTGTCGGCGACCCGCTCGCCGCCGAGGATCACCTCGATCCGGCGCGAGGATTGGACGACATCGACCCGCTTATAGGGGTCGCGCGGATGCACGAAGATCTCCTCGTCTTCCTCGTACCACCCCTCGACGCGGTCCCAGTAGAAGGCGACGAAATCGGCGATCGCCGCAACCTCCTCGAAGGGCTCGGGATAGCCCCAGACGGCGTTCTCCGACAGCTTGTCGCCGACCGCGATAGACCAATACGAAGCCTCGCCCTTGTAGGGGCAAAAGGTGTGATGCCCGGTCGGCCGGAAGAGGTCGAGGCGCACGTCGCGGCGCGGGAAGTAGTAGACCGGCAGGTGCCGGGTCTCGAACAGGAGACGGGCGCTCGCGCTGTCGGCGATCCATTCGCCGTTGAACTTGACGCGCACGCGGCGCGGCGACGGCTCGAAGGTGATGCGGTAGTTCGGATTTGTCTTGAACCCGGATTCGCGACGCTGTGCCGACATGATCGCCTCCATCGCCCCCGCCGTCTGAGGGCAGTTTAACGGATCGCCGCGTTCCGGCAATATCGCCCCCTTGAAAGGAGCGCCCTATGTTCGAAGGCTTCACCCGGACCGAGATCGACACGAAGGGCGCGCGCATCCATCTGCGCCACGGCGGCGAGGGGCCGCCGCTCCTCTTGCTGCACGGCAACCCGCTCAGCCATGTCTCGTGGCACCTTGTGGCGCCGATCCTGGCGCGCAAATTCCACGTCGTCGCCGCCGATCTGCGCGGCTACGGCGACAGCGTCGGCCCCGAGGAGGGGGGCGACAACCACGAGAACTATTCCTTCCGCGCGATGGCCGAGGACCAGGTCGAGGTCATGGAGCGGCTCGGCTACCGCGAATTCTTCGCCGCCGGCCACGACCGCGGCGCGCGCACCGTGCACCGCCTGTGCCTCGACCATGGGGAGCGCGTGCGGCGCGCGGCGGTCATCGACATCCTGCCCAACCATCACATCTGGACGCACGCTTCGAAGAACTGGGCGATGAAGTCCTGGCACTGGCTCTTCATGGCGCAGCCCTACGATATGCCGGAACGGATGATGGCCGGCGTGCCGGCGCAGTGGTTCATGGAGAAGAAATTGTCGAAGCCGGGGATCGGGCTCGGCTTTTTCGACAAGGAGGCCTTCGCCGAATACGTGCGCTGCTTCACCTGGAAGACGATCCGCGGCTCGTGCGAGGACTACCGCGCCTGCGCAACCTGCGATTTCGAGATGGACGCGGCCGACCGCGAGGCCGGCCGCCGGGTCGAATGCCCGCTCCTCGTGCTGTGGGGCGCCAAGAGCCACACCGGCACGGTCCATGGCGACGTGCTTTCGGTGTGGCGCGACTATGCGCGGGAAGTCTCGGGCGGCCCGATCGATTGCGGCCATTACGTGCCGGAAGAGGCGCCGCAGGAGACCGCCGCGGCGCTGTTGCGGCATTTCGGCTGAGACGGCCTCAGAGCGGGATCGCGAGCAGCGTGTCGAGCTTCGGGCTGTCGCAGACGACGAGCCGCTCGATGAAGCGGCTGGGCCTGCGCGAAACCTCGATGCGGTCGAGATAGCGGCCGGAGGCGAAGAGGTCGGTCGCGCCGTCATGCATGATGCGCACGACGAGAAAATTCGACCGCGCGATCGCGACCCCGCCCTCGACGCGCTCGATGAGCACCCGCCCCAGCATGTGGCGGTAGAGGTGCCGCTCGTAGATGTTGGCGCGCCTGAGCGCCGTGACGCGGTCCGTCAGCATCCCTTTCGAGGCGGCGTAGACGACGCCGTGCGGCAGGCCCTCCAGGTGGTCGGCGCGGTTGGTGATGCGGTAGCGGCAGTCATCGACGAAGAAATCCGGCCACTCTTCGAGCCGGTCCTCGTCGATGCACTCGGCATAGGCCGCGCAAAGCTCCTCGACCGCTTCTCTGAGGGCGGGATCGGTCATGGCAGATCGCGCACAGGACCGTCGTTCCCGCGAAAGCGGGAACCCAGAGCGAGCGGCGAGGCGGCGGCCCTGGACCCCCGCTCGCGCGGGCGCGACGAGATAATGTGAGCCGGTCGAGCGATCTGACTAATCCCCCACCAGCGCGCGGTAGTTCTTCCAGAAGCCGCGGATCGCCGCCTCGCTGGCCCGGAAGGGCTGCGGCTGCGCGTCGTAGCCGCCCATCATGACGACGCCGCTGTCGGCGTCGTTGTGGCGGATGGCGCGCTGCACGAAGCCGCCGACGCAGCCGTCCTCCATCGAGATGTAGCCGGCCGGGCCGACGAGGTTGCCCTGGCGCAGCCGCCGCTCGGTCATCGCCGCGTCGTCGTCGGCGAAGCCG
>DASYYD010000031.1:0-9217 GCA_035934195.1 Allostellaceae bacterium
AGCTGCTGCAGCCGCGGCGCGCGACCTTCCGCCTTGGCGCGGGCGCGCTCCGAGCGGATCGCGCGGGCATGCTCGATGAATTCGGCGGCGACCAGGATCGTCTTCGCCGGCAGAACGACCTCGTCGCCGTCCTTCGTCGACAGGCGCAGCGCCTTCGCCTGGCCGAGCCCGTCGATCTCGACCTTCTTCGGGGTCAGCTCCTCGGCGACGCGGATCCCCTCCTCCATCGCCTTCGCCACCTCCTCGTGGTTGAGGGTGTAGCTCGGCGCATCGACGAGGCGGCGGCGGTAGGCGATCGTGACGCCGCCCCAGGCATCGATCATCTTCTGCAATCGCGGGGCGCGGTCTTCCGCCTTGGCGCGGGCGCGCTCCGAGCGGATCGCGCGGGCATGCTCGATGAATTCGGCGGCGACCGCGCGCTCGGCCACGTTCCAGCCTTCGCGCACCTTGTCTTCGCCGCGCTCGGCGGCGAGCGTCTCGTAGCGGGCAAGAAACTTCTCGACCTGCAGCGGGTAGTAGGCGAGCGACTCGGTCGCGGTGTCGATCGCGGTCAGGCCGCCGCCGATCACGACGACCGGCAGGCGCACGGTCAGGTTGGCGATGCTGTCGGTCTTGGCGGCACCCGTCAGCTGGAGGGCCATCAGGAAGTCCGACGCCTGCCGCACGCCCGGCGCGAGCGCGTTTTCAATCTGGATGACGGTCGGGCGGCCGGCGCCGGCGCAGAGCGCCACATGGTCGAAGCCGAGAGCGAAGGCCCCCTCGACCGTCATCGTTCCGCCGAAGCGCACGCCGCCATACATCGCGAATTGCCGCCGCCGCTCGACGAGGAGGCGGATGATCTTCAGGAAATTCTTGTCCCAGCGCACGGTGATGCCGTATTCGGCGACGCCCCCGAAACCGGCCATGACGCGGCTGTCGAGCCCTTCGGCGAGCTGTTGCACATCGCGGATGGGGCGGAAGGGGACGCGGGCGCCATCGGCCGCGACACCCGCGAGTTCGGCCGGCAGCGGCTCGATCTTCAGCCCGTCGACGGCGGCGACGAAATGCCCGTCGTTCATCAGGTGGTGCGCGAGGGTGAAGCCGGCGGGGCCGAGCCCGACGACGAGCACCTTGTAGCCGCTCTCGGGCCTCGGCAGCGGCCGGCGCAGGTCGAGCGGGTTCCAGCGCGTCAACAGCGAATAGATCTCGAAGCCCCAGGGCAGGCCCAGCACGTCCTTCAAGGTGCGGGTCTCGATCTGCGGGATGTCGACCGGCTCCTGCCGCTGATAGATGCAGGCCTTCATGCAGTCGTTGCAGATGCGATGGCCGGTGGCGGCGCAGAGCGGGTTGTCGACGGCGACGATGGCGAGCGCGCCGAGGCTGAAGCCCCGCGAATTCACCAGGTTCATCTCGGAGATCTTTTCCTCGAGCGGGCAGCCGGCGAGGGTCACGCCGAAGACGGTCTTTTGGAAGCCGCCGGCCTTCTTGTCGAGGAGCCCTTTCGCGCAGCTGTCCTTGCCCTGGTTGTGGCACCAGATGCAGTAGTTCGCCTGGTCGAGGGCGCCGGCAAGATCGGTGCCGGCGTCGGTCAGCGCGAAGCCGTCGCGCGACCGCCATTCCTCTTCCGGCAGGCGCAGCATCGCGACGCCGTCGCGCTCGACCGTCTCGACCGGCACGAGGTGCTGCATGTCGAGCCGGCGCGGCGTTTTGAAGAGAAGGCCGCGCCGGTGCTTTTTGCGGCCTTGCGCCGACAATGTCGCCCAGGCGGCATAAAGCCGCGCCGCCTCGAGCGGCTCGGCATGGACGGTCTCGTCGTCGAGCCATTTCGAGACGCGTTCGGCGTAACGCCGCTCCCAGAGAGCCACCTGGTCTTCGGGCGCGGCGCCGATCAGCGGCTCGAGGGCGCGGGCGAGGGCCGGCCCGTCGAGGGCGGCCGCCTCGGCCTCGCCGATGCCCTTCGCGGCGCGGCGCTGCACGAAGAGCCGCTTCACCGCATAGAGCGGCGCCAGTTCGTGGTGGCGCGCCTCTAACGCGCGGACCTCGCCCGAGATGCCGAAGAGGCGGCCGAGGAAATCCTCGACGAACGGCGCGAGATCGACGAGCAGGGTCGACTCGGCTTCGTGGCCGAAGCCATCGGGATCGCGCCGGCCTGCCATCAGGCGGTTGTGCAACTCCGCATCCGCCGCCGCGAGGTCGGCGACGAAGGCGCGATCGAGGCGGACGAGGCCGTTGTGCTCGTAGAGGTCGGCAAAACTGAGCCCGTATGCGAGGGCGAGATCGTTCATTTCGGTCGAGATCCGGCCTGACGCGGCGGCGCGCCTCTATTTGTCGTTGCGCGGGGGAATATCGACAGGGCTAGGTCAAATGGCCGCGACAGTGCACGACATAGATGGGGAGCGGCGGTTCTTCTATAAAGTGCCTTCTCACCTGCCCCGATCGGCGCTTTTGAGCACCGCATTGAGAAGAACGGCGCAGCCGGCGGTCAGGTCGTCGGGCGCGGCGTCCTCGATCTCGTTGTGGCTGATGCCGCCCTTGCAGGGGACGAAGATCATCGCAGAGGGCGCCACGCGCGCCATGTAGACGGCGTCGTGGCCGGCGCCGCTGATGATGTCCTGGTGCGGCAATTGGAGCGCCTGCGCCGCCTCGCGGACAGCGCCGACGAGCGCGGGGTCGAACGGGGTCGGCGGGAAATACCAGAATTCCTCGACCGCCGCCTCGAGCCCGATCGCGCCGGCGATCCGAGCGCATTCGGCGCGCAATTCGCGGTCCATCGCGGTCAGCACGGCGTCATCCGGATGGCGGAAATCGATCGTGAAGAAGACGCGGCCGGGGATCGTATTGCGCGAATTGGGGCCGACCCGGACGAAGCCGACCGTGGCGCAGGCATGCGGGCCATGCGCGAGGCCGATGCGGTTGACGGCGTCGATCATGCGCGCCGCGCCGACGAGCGCGTCCCGGCGCCGCGGCATCGGCGTCGGCCCGGCATGCGCCTCCTGGCCGGTGACGGTGACTTCGTACCAGCGCTGCCCCTGCGCGCCGGTGACGACGCCGATCGGCAGGCCGGCCGCCTCGAGGATCGGGCCCTGCTCGATGTGCGCCTCGAAATAGGCCGCGGCCGGGCGGCCGCCGGCAGGAACGGGCCCGGCATAGCCGATCCGCTCGAGCTCGGCCCCGAGGCTCACGCCCGAGAGGTAGTCCGGCCGGGCGAGCCCATAATCGAGGTCGAAGACGCCGGCGAAGACGCCCGAGCCGACCATCGCCGGCGAGAAACGCGAGCCCTCCTCGTTGGTCCAGGCGGCGATCTCGATCGGCGCCTCGGTCTCGTAGCCGAGGTCGTTCAAGGTGCGCACGACTTCGAGCGCCGCCATGACACCATAGGCGCCGTCGAACTTGCCGCCCGTCGGCTGGCTGTCGAGATGGCTGCCGGCCATGACCGGCGGCAGATCGGGGTTACGGCCCCTTCGGCGCGCGAAGATGTTGCCGATGCGGTCGATCACGACGGTGCAGCCGGCTTCCTCAGCCCAGCGCACGAAGAGGTCGCGCGCCGCGCGGTCCTCGTCGCTGGCGGCGAGCCGGCAGACGCCGCCCTTCGCCGTCGCGCCGATCTGCGCCAGCTCCATGAGGCTCGCCCACAGCCGCTCGCCGTTAACGCCGAGATTGCGCATCGCCCGGTATGATAAGGGCGCGGGCGCGCAGCAGCGAGCGGCTTTATCGATTGCCGCAGCAGCGGCTTTCGCCGAAGATCGCGGCCGTGGTCGGCGATCAGCCTGCGGTTCGGCTCGATGGCCCGCCGCGGCTGGTTGGGTAATCCCCTTCCCGCCAAGGCTCGCGTTAGACGGCAAAAGGGGGTCTTGGGCCTAGGCTCAACGTACGAGCCTAGCGAACTCAGAGATAATCGTGGTCGCCACCGCCACCAGTGCGGCCACCATCGTCCAGGTTACCAACCGTCGAGTGTAACAGGCTGTTTGGCCAGTAGCCTGGGCTGCTGTTATTTGGGGATCGGTTTGCCGACGTAACATCTCTATCCTATACACCTCCTGCGTGTTGTTAGCGGTCTCGGCGTATTTGTCCGCGAGTTCGTCTAGCGAAAGCTTACCCAGCTCGCGCCGAACGTTCGCTAAGAAATGAGAGTTCTGAGGCATCGAGCTACCTCCGGTTCGTGGCAGATACGGTGGAATTAACTAAAGCCTTTCACCCGAGGAGCCCGTGCACAAGCGCCGCGACCGCAGCTGCGCTTCTTTGGCGGGGCTGGGAGCAGGGAGAAATTCCGATGGATTCCGCCGAGTGCAGAGATGCTCTCGAATACCTCCGCCGCCAAGCGATCCAGCGAGGCGTCGAGACCTTGGGTTCTCATCAGCTCGACGCCCACTGGTCGGTAGCCTACGCGTGTGGGCAGGCCCCCGAAGCTTGGGAACTCTACCGCGCCGCATCGCTACACCTCATCCCGTGTACGAGGTTTTTCCTTGAGCATTCGGGAGAGATACAAGCGGCGATCAGGCCGCACGCAACCTGGGAATTGCTGAGAGAGCAGGCCCGCGGCAAGGTTAGCGCGGTTCGTAGGGTCCAATTTTACGACCATGCCTCCGAGCGGTGGAGGCAACTCGATGTTCCAGCGGTCGATTGGTTCGACGCTCGCGAGATATTTCAGGGAATGCTCGAAGAATCGAGAGAAGAGCTTATCGAAAAAGTGAATCGCAACCTGGAAAATTTTCGCCGTCTAACCGCCGAAAACGCGACGCCGGGACGCGCTCAGCGGCTTAAGGGCTATGAGAAGTTCGTGATCGAGGGGCTTCCCCAGATCCTGGCCCGGTTCGAGGCGGGAAAAAAGGAGTTGAGCCGCAAGATCCAGCGGCTAGAGGCAGCTCCAGATTTCACGAAGGCGCTATTCCGCATCCTGCGGCTCGCCGAAAACGAGTAAGGATGTCGAAAGGTATGGCGGCGGTCGGAGAGGGCTGGATTTCGGAAACCGAACTCCTTTACCGGGTCCGTTCCCTATTTCCGGAACTGGAAGTCATTGCCCACGGTCGCCCGCGCTGGGGTCGCCCTCAACCTCGACATTTGGGTTCCAGGGTTGTCCGTGGCCGTCGAGTACCAAGGGATCCAACACTTCGAACCAGTCGAGATTTTCAGCGGAGAGGCGGCCTTGCGCCGCGGCCAAGAAAGAGATAGCCGGAAGCGGGCGCTTTGCGAGAGTCGCGGCGTGCGTCTTATAGAGATCGCGTACGACCAGGAGATAGACGACGCACAGTTGAAAACACTGATCGTTGGGACCGGATAGCCGAACGAAGACCCAGCGGCTTGTCAGGAAAGGGCGGCCCATCCCCGCGCCAGCTCCATCAGGCTCGCCCAAAGGCGCTCGCGGTTGACGCCGAGGTTCCGCATTGCCGCAGCAGCGGCTTTCGCCGAAGATCGCGGCGCCGACCGGCAAAGGGCGAGGACCGACCGAATGGGCGAAGGAAGACCCGGCGCGATCGAGAAATTCGGCGCGCTCGGCAGCGAACTCGAAGCGCTGCGGCTCGGCGCCGGCGCACCGCTCGTGCTGCTCCACGGCTTCGACACGATCGAGGCCGAGGCGCCCTCTCTCGCGCTGCTGGCGCGGCAAAATGCGATCCTTGCGCCGTCGCTGCCGGGCTTCGGCCGCTCGCCGCGCCCCGCGGACTTCGACACGGTCTACGACCTCGTCCACCTCGTCGTCGACCTGATCGACGGGTTGCCGAGCGAGAAGGTCAGCCTCGTCGGGTTTTCGTTCGGTGGCTGGCTCGCCGCCGAGGCCGCGGTCAAATGCACGCACCGGCTCGACAAGCTCGTTCTCGTCGATCCGCTCGGCATCAAATTGGGCGATCGCGAGTCGCGCGACATCCTCGACATCTTCAATGTCCACCCCGACGAGGTGCGGCGCGCGAGCTGGCACGACCCCGAGCGCTTCGCGCCCAATTACGACGCGATGTCGGACGAGGAGATCGTGATCCGGGCGCGCAGCCGCGAAGCGCTTTGCCTCTATGCCTGGCACCCCTACATGTACAACCCGCAGCTGCCGCGCTGGCTCAGGCGCATCAACATCCCGACGCTTGTCCTATGGGGTGCCAGCGACGGCATCGTCTCGCCCGAATACGGGCGCGCCTACGCCCGGCTCATCCCCGGCGCGCGGTTCGAATTGATCGAGCGCGCCGGCCACCACCCCGAAATCGAGCAGCCCGAGGAATTCGCCCGTCGGGTGGCGGAGTTCCTCGGGGAATAGCTGCGGCAGTCAGCGGAGGCCGAGAAAGGCGGCGAGCGCGCTCCCGACCTCCTGCATCATCACATCATCCAATCCGCCGATGCGCCGGCCGATTTTCGCGCGCGGAATTGTGGTCGCCTTATCGACCATGACCTGCGAGGCTCTTTCGAGCCCGTTCTCCCGGTTGGGTTCCACGGTTATGCGAACGAGCGCCGCCGGCTGCAAATCGCTGGTCAGCGGCAGAACGGTCACGGAGGGCAGCTCGGCAAAAGCGTCGCTTTGCATGACGAGAGCGGGGCGCGGCTTACCGTAATCGCCGGGGATGACGGCGGTGACGAGGTCGCCGCGGCTCACTTCCATTTGCGACCGCGCTTTTTGTCCGCGGCCAGTTCGCGAGCGTTCAGTTCGCGGGCGAATTCGTTGAAATTGGCGTCCAACGCCCGCAAAACGGCCGCATCGTCGCTGTCGGGATCTCGTGCCGCCTCGGCAAGCAAAAGCGATTGACGGCGCGCCTCGATTTCGAATTCGCGCTGCCGCTTCCGTTCGAGGCGCTCGCGGATCATCTCGCGCAGCAATGCGCCGACCGGCTTCTTCTCGGCGTCGGCGATTTCGGCGAGCGCCGCCTTCAGATCCTGCCCGAGCCGGAAAGTCACTGTATCGGTGCTCATCGTTCGCCGCCTACATGGTGTCCATACGATATGTAGGACATATTATCATACACCACAAGCAACAGGGCCGGCAGCCGATCCTTGCGGGCCACGGCGGATTGCCCGAAGATCGCGCCGAAGCCGGAGGAGCGCCATGCAGGCCTGGTATCATTGCGAGAACGTCTATCCCTTCGTGCCGCAGGAGGTGCTCGACCGGGCGGATTCGGTGCGCGCCAGCCTGCCGAACAGATATTGCGATCCCAAGATCGCGGCCGACCTCTTTCACGAATGCCTCGACGAGCACCTGCTCTGCGACGACATCGGCGTCAACGTCGTCTCGATCGAGCACCACGCCGGCATCAACAGCCTCTACGGCGCCTCGACGATGATCCTCGGCATCATCGCGCGGCAGACGAAGAACGTGCGCATCCTCTCGCTCGGAACGCTGATCACGGTGCGCCCCGACCCGGTGCGCATCGCCGAGGAATACGCGACCGCCGACGTCATCTCGAAGGGCCGGCTCGAGATCGGGTTCGTCAAATCGGGCGACAGCGAGATGGTCTCGGGCAACGTCAATCCGGTCGGCTATGTCGAGCGCTTCTGGGAGGCGATCGACCTGATCGAGAAGACGCTCGTCTCGCACGAGGGGCCGTTCAGCTGGGAGGGCAAGCACTACACGCACCGCCACGTCAACATCTGGCCGCCCTGCTGGCAGCGCCCGCACCCGCCCTTCGGGGCGGCGACGGGCGATCCCGAGACCTCGGCCGAATAGGGCCGGCGCGGCATGGTCAACGCGCTCGTGCTGCGCGGCCCCGAAGCCTCGAAGCGCGCCTTCGACACCTACCGCGCGGCGCGCGCCGAGGCTGGATTGCCGCCGCCCGGCACCGACCGCTTCGCCTATGCCGTCCTCGCCTATGTCGGCGACACCGACGAGGAAGGGTTGCGGGTCGGCTCGAAGCTCCTGTGGTTCCTCAACACGAGCCTCAAGCAATCGCCGCAGATGTCGCGCTTCCTGCCCGGCCGCATGCCGCCGGAAGCGGCGCCCAACGTCTGGCGCAGCAAGACGCAGGGGCGCGGGCGGCCGGCCGATCAACTGATCGGCATCACCGCCGAGCAGGCGATCGCCCGCGGCATTCTGGTCGCCGGCAACCCCGACACCGTGACGAAGCAGATCATGGAGATCTACGACAAGGTCGGCGGCTTCGGGCACCTGATCTTCATCGGCCGCTCGGGCTTTCTCGACCACCAGGAAGCCGAAAAGGGCATCCGCATGCTGGCGAAGGAGGTGCTGCCGCGACTGCCGGCGGCGACGGCGACGCCGGCGGCGCGGCAAGCCGCGGAATAGAGGATGATACTCATGGCCGACCCGGCGTCCGATCTCGCTCGCCTCTCGCCGGAACAGCGGCTCGAACTGATCGAACGGCTTTGGGATAGCCTGGAAGACAGCGGCGTGCCGGTGACTGACGCGCAGCGCTCCGAATTGGAGCGTCGAATCGCGAGCTTCGACCGGGACCGGGAACAGGCCGTCCCCTGGGAGGCTTGAGCGGCGAGCTTCGGCAGCGGTGCTTATGGCAGCCGCCCGAGGCCCCTCACCCTCCCCGCGCGCGGGGAGAGGGTTACCAACGTATGCGACGAGCGCCGAGTGCAGCGGGAGGAGAAAGCGATGAACGACGCGACGATGCCGTGGATCGACCCGGAACTGGCCGCCGCCAACCGGCTGCTGCAGGAGAAGGGGCTCGTCGCCCCCGACCGCACCAAGGCGAGGCTCGCCGAGGTGCGGGCGATGACCGACCGCATCGGCGCCTTTCTCGGCGAGGGCTCGGCGCCGCTCAAAGAGGAGCGCGACGTGTCGCTGCCGGGCCCACACGGGCAGGTGCCGTGCCGGCTCTATCTGCCGGACGGCGTCACGCGGCCGCCGCTCATCCTCTATGCGCAGGGCGGCGGCTTCATGCAGGGCAGCCTCGACAGCTGGGACCACATGCTGCGCGAGCTCGTGCGCGAGAGCGGCGTCGCCACCCTTTCGGTCGATTACAAGCTCTCGCCCGAGCACAAATTCCCGGCCGCCTTCGAGGAGATGGTGGCGATGGTGCGATTGGCGGCGCGCGAAGGGGCGGGGTTCGGCATCGACCCCACGCGGCTCGCGGTCGGCGGGGACTCGGCAGGCGCCAACCTCGCGCTCGCTGCCGCGCTCGCGGCGCGCGAGGCGGGCGAGACCGCGATCCGCTCGATGCTCCTCGTCTACGGCTGCTTCTCGACCGATTGCGACAGCCCGTCTTGGCAGCGCTTTGGCCAGGGGCCGGGCCTCAGCCAGGCGCAGATGCGCTGGATCTGGGAAACCTATCTGACGAGCCCGGAGCAATACCGCGACTGGCGC
>DASYYD010000034.1:0-6018 GCA_035934195.1 Allostellaceae bacterium
GACGCTCGGCGAGGGTCCGCTGCTCGTCGCGCTGATGCTCCTCGCGGTTTCGCTCCTCGCCTGGGCGGCGAGCCGCAAGATCCCGCCGACCGGCGCGGCGGCGGCGCGCAGCCGCGTCGGCTGGAACCTCTTTGCCGCGACCGCCGCGATCATCGGCGAGGCGAGGGCGGACAAGGCGCCCTTCCGCGCGATCCTCGGCATCTCGTGGTTCTGGCTCGCGGGCGCGACCTATCTCTCGCAATTCCCCGCCTATGTGCGCTTCACGCTCGGCAGCGAGGCGGCGGTCGTGACCCTGTTCCTGACCGTCTTTTCGGTCGGCATCGCGCTCGGCTCGCTGCTGTGCAACCGGCTCTTGCGCGGCCGCGTCAGCCCGAGGCCGGTGCCGTGGGGGGCGCTCGGGATCGGCCTCTTCTCGATCGATCTGTGGCTGGCGAGCCCGGCCCCGGCGGCGCGCGCGCATCTGTTGCCGCTGCTCGCCTTTCTCGCCATGCCGGCGCATTGGCGCATTCTCGCCGACCTCTTCGGCCTGTCGATCTCGGGCGGCGTCTTCATCCTGCCGCTCTATGTGCTGCTGCAGACCCAGACGGCGCGCGAACACCGCGCCCGCGCGATCGGCGCCAACAACGTCGTCAACGCCGCCGCGATGGTCGTCTCGGCCTTGGCGACGATGGCGCTTCTCGCCGCCGGGCTCGGCGTCCCCGGCCTTTTTCTCTTGACCGGCGTGGCGACGATCGCGGTTGGAGCCTGGTTCCGGCGGCTGCTGCCCCTCTTCGGCTAGACGTTCGCGGCGAGCGCGTCGGCGCCCTTGATGCGGGCGGCCAGGGCGGCGGCGAGAAAGCGGTCGAGATCGCCGTCGAGGACCGCGCCGGTGTTCGAGGTTTCGACGCCGGTGCGCAGGTCTTTCACCATCTGATAGGGCTGCAGCACGTAGGAGCGGATCTGGTGGCCCCAGCCGATATCGGTCTTGCCGGCGTTCATCGCCTCGGTCACGGCCTCGCGCTTCTGCAACTCCAGCTCGTAGAGCCGGGCGCGCAGCATGGCGAAGGCGTGCGCCCGGTTCTGGTGCTGCGAGCGCTCGCTCTGGCACTGCACGACGATGTTGGTCGGCAGATGCGTGATGCGCACCGCGCTGTCGGTCTTGTTGACGTGCTGCCCGCCGGCCCCCGAGGAGCGGTAGGTGTCGATGCGCAGCTCCTTGTCGTTGATCTCGACCTCGATCTTGTCGTCGACGACCGGGTAGACCCAGACCGAGGCGAAACTCGTGTGCCGGCGCGCGTTCGAATCGAAGGGCGAGATGCGCACGAGGCGATGCACGCCGCTCTCGGTCTTCAGCCAGCCATAGGCGTCGGGGCCGCAGACCCGGATCGTCGCCGATTTGAGCCCGGCTTCCTCGCCGGCGCTCTCTTCCAGCCATTCGACCTTGTAGTCGTGGTCCTCGGCCCAGCGCGCATACATGCGCAACAGCATCAGCGCCCAGTCCTGCGCCTCGGTGCCGCCCGCCCCGGCGTGCACTTCGAGATAGCAGTCGTTGCCGTCGGCCTCGCCCGAGAGGAGGCTTTCCAATTCGCGTTTCTGCGCCTCGGCGCGCAGCCTTGTGAGCGCCTCCTCGGCCTCGCCGACGATGTCCTTGTCGCCCTCGGCCTCGCCGAGTGCGATCAGTTCGACCGCCTCCTCGAGCTCGCGCTCGATGCGTCGGCAGCCCTCGATCGCGCGCTCGAGCCGCTGGCGCTCGCGCAAGAGGTTCTGCGCCGCCGGCGCATCGTCCCAGAGATGCGGGTTCTCGACCGCCGCATTCAGCTCGGCGAGACGGCGGGTGGCGCTCTCCCAGTCAAAGATGCCTCCTCAGCAGCGCCAACGACTTCCTGATGTCGTCGGCGACCGCTTGCATTTCCGCGCGCATATGTGGTCCCACACGTATCCGTTATGATCGTGACTCTAATATAGGCCGCCGGTGCCGCCGCGCGGAGCATCCCGCGGCGCCGGCGCGGCGCCGTTGTCCTGTGCCGTCACGGGTGCGGCCGCCCCCGTCGCGCCCTCGCCCGGGCCGGCAGCTTCGCCCGGCGCGCCGTTCTGGCCCTGCGAGCCCTCGTTGCCCGCCGACCAGTTGAGCGCGAAATTGCGGTGCGTCGTCGGATTGGTGCCGACCTTGAAGGGTTCCCAGATCGCCGCTTCGCCGGGCTCGGGCGGCAGCCCGGTCGCCGGGTTGACGCGGTAGAGCTGCACCCCCGGCGGGGTGCGGAACGGCGTCGCCGGCACGTTTTTCAGGGCCGCGATCATGAAGTCGCGAAAGACCGGGGCCGAGACGACGGCCGCCTGCTCGCCCTTGCCGAGCGTCTTCGGATCGTCGAAACCGACATAGACGCCGGCCGCGAGATCGGGCGTGAAGCCCTCGAACCACGCGTCCTTCCAGTCGTTGGTGGTGCCGGTCTTGCCGGCGATCGGCTTGCCGACGGCGCCGACCGCGACGCCGGTGCCGCGCTGCACGACGCCCTCCAACATCGACACGATCTGAAAGGCCGAGGCCGGATCGGCGACTTGCTCGCGGTCGTCCGGGATCACCGGCGCCGGGTGATGCCGCCAGGGAACATTGCTGCACCCCTCGCAGGGGCGCTTGTCGGCGCGATAGATCGTCGCCCCGTTGCGGTCCTGCACCCGATCGATGAGCGAAGGCACGATCTTCTTGCCGCCGTTGTCGAGCATCGCATAGGCGGCGGTCAGCCTGAGCGGCGTCGTCAGCCCCGCGCCGAGCGCCATCGAATATTCGCGCGGCATGTGATCCATAATGCCGAAGCGCTCGACGTTCTGCGCGATCGCATCCATGCCGATGATCTGGGCGACCCGCGCGGTCAGCGTGTTGAGCGAGTGCTCGAGCCCGATTCTAAGGGTCGTCGGGCCGCGATAGCTCTGCTCGTAATCGCCCGGCGTCCACAGCGGCAGCCCCGGCCCGAGATAGATCGACACCGGCGCGTCGAGCACCAGGGTCGAGGGGGTGAAGCCGTGTTCGAGCGCCGTCAGATAGACGAACGGCTTGATCGCCGAGCCTTCCTGGCGCCACGCCTGGGTCGCCCGGTCGAACTGGCTGATGGCAAAGCTGAAGCCGCCGCTCAGCGCCAGCACGCGCCCGGTATGCGGGTCGATGACGACGAGCGCCCCCGATACGGCCGGCACCTGATCGAGATTGTAGAGCCGCTTTTGCGGATCCTCGCCCGACGGGCTCACCATGACGACGTCGCCCGGCTTGACGACGTCGAGGGCGCTCCTCGGCAGTGGGCCGAGCGCGCCGTTTTCGTGCCAGCGCCGCGCCCAGCGCATGTCGGAAAACGGGATCTCGCCGCTTTTCCCGTCGGCGAAGCCGATCGCCGCACCCTGGGCGTCGGCGCGCACGACCATGGCGAGGCGCCAGCCGACATCATTCGCCACCGGCGGCACCGGCACGTGTCCGAGCTGCTTCGCCCAGTCGCCCTCGGGCTCGATATGGGCGATCGCCCCGCGCCATCCGCCGCGGGCGCGATCATAGGCCACGAGGCCCTTGCGCAGCGCCATGTCGGCCGCCTGCTGCAGCCGCGGATCGAGGCTCGTGCGCACCGACAGCCCCGATTCATAGAGCATCTTCTCGCCGTAGCGGGCGAGCAATTCCCGCCGCACCTCTTCGGCGAAGTAGGGGGCGGAGGCGACCTCGGTCGCCTCGCGCCGACGCGTCACGATCGGCTGCGCCTCGGCCTTTGCCGCCTCGGCGGCGGTGATGCTGCCGACCCCGACCATGCGCGCCAGCACCCAGTCGCGCCGCGCCCGCGCCGCCCGCGGATGGTTGACCGGGTCGTAGCGGCTCGGCGCCTTCGGCAGCGCCGCCAAGGTCGCCGCCTCGGAAAGCGTCAGATCGTCGAGCGACTTGTCGAAATAGGTGAGCGCCGCCTCGGCGACCCCGTAGGCGCCGGCGCCGAGGTAGATCTGGTTGAGGTAGAGTTCGAGGATGCGGTCGTCCGAAAGGCTGTCCCTGATGCGGGTGGCGAGCAGGATCTCGCGGATCTTGCGCTTGATCGACAGCTGGTTCGTCAACAGCATGTTCTTGGCGAGCTGCTGCGTGATCGTCGAGGCGCCCTCCGGCCGCAACCCGTGCTGCAAGCGGCCGACATCGACGATGGCGGCGCGTAGGATGGCAAGCGGGTCGAAGCCGGGCTCGCTGTAGAAATTCTTGTCCTCGGCGGCAATGAAGGCTTCGATGACCCGTTTCGGGATCGCCGATATCGGCACGAAGACGCGCCGCTTGGTCGCGTATTCGGCGAGGAGCCGTCCATCGCCGGCCTGCACCCGCGTCGTGATCGACGGCTCGTAATGCGCCAGCTCGCGGTAGTCGGGCAGATTGCGCCCGAAGTACCAGATCGTCAGGGCGACGGCGCCGCTCGCGGCGATCGCCGCGAGCACCGCGGAAACAAAGACGAACCTGATGAGCTTGGTCATTCGACGACGCCCGCCCGTCGCTCCCGTCGTCGGGGCGGCGAAGCCGGCCCTGGTCCGTGCGGCATCTCTTCCTTATGCGCCGCGAGTGCGGCTATTCCAAGGCGGTTCGTGCGGCGCCGCAAGCCTCGCGGCAATGTCCGCGCCCGGCCTCGGCGAAAGCATTGTTGATTGCGGTTTTTTTCTGTAGATTGACCGGTGCGAAAAACTGCCGTCTGCCGACCGGGCGAAATACCCGGTGGAGGCGTTGCGAACAATCCCCGCATCATCGGCAACAGATTTGCCGCAGCGCAGGGTCGCGGCGCCGGGCGACGCGGATCAACAGGAACCCGAAGCCGAGCAAGGCTCCGCTGACGAGACTGGCATGGCCCATCTCACCACACTCCACGATCGAAGGAATTCAGGAGCGACCGGCTTCCAAACACACGGGATCGCCCCGCTCGCCGATTTTCGCACGGCGGCGGCAGCGCGCCTCGGAGTTTCGCCCGCATGGCAAAGCGTATGCTCATCGACGCCACCCACCCAGAGGAGACGCGGGTGGTGGTGCTCAACGGTAATCGTCTCGAAGAGTTTGATTTCGAATCCTCGACAAAAAAGCAGGTAAAGGGAAACATCTACCTCGCGAAGGTCACGCGCGTCGAACCTTCGCTGCAGGCCGCGTTTGTCGATTACGGAGGTAATCGACACGGTTTTCTTCCCTTTAGCGAGATCCATCCCGATTATTACCGAATTCCGGTGAGCGATCGCGCGCCGGGGGATTGGGACCGCGGCGAAGCCGAAATGCCCGAACCGGCCGAGTGGCATGCCGCCGCGGCGGCGCCCGCGGCATGTGACGAGGAGGCCGGGGTGCCGATCGAGGCGGCGCTGCCCGAGCCGGTCGCGCTGCCGGCCGCGCGGCACGCGGCCGAGGAGGAGGAACCCCTCGACGCGCCAACGCCGCAAGCCGCCGACGAGGAGGAAGCTGCCCTATCCGACGAGGGCGGGCCCGAAGCGCCGGACGGAACGCCGGAGGCGGATGCGGCAACGGCGGAGCAGGGCGCCCTGCCGGCGGAATTGCCGGACGAGCCGTCCGAACCCGCGGCCAGTGTCGCCGCGGCTTCGCCGGAAGAAATCGTCACGGCGGCGGTCGAGGGTGCGCCGGTCCGCCACGACGGCAACGGGGAGGCCGCCGGCGGGTCCGAGAGCGTCGAGACGCTCGGCGGCGACGAGATCGAGGAGGCGCAACGGCAGCGCTCGCGCGCGACCCGGCACTACAAGATCCAGGAGGTGGTCAAGCGGCGGCAGATCATGCTCGTCCAGGTCACCAAGGAGGAGCGCGGCAACAAGGGCGCCGCGCTCACCACCTACCTCTCGCTCGCCGGGCGCTATTGCGTGCTGATGCCCAACACCGGGCGCGGCGGCGGCGTATCGCGCAAGATAACGAGCCTCAGCGACCGCCGGCGCCTCAAGGAGGTGCTCGAGGAGCTCGACCTTCCCGAGGGCATGGGCGTCATCGTCCGCACCGCCGGCAGCGAGCGCTCGAAGGCCGAGATCAAGCGCGACTACGAGTACCTGCTGCGGCTG
>DASYYD010000035.1:0-2963 GCA_035934195.1 Allostellaceae bacterium
GAAAACGGGGTCGATCCCGCGGCCATCCCCGCCGGCGGTCCGGGTGGCCGGATCGAAAAGGCTGACGTGCTCGCCTTTCTCGCGCGGCCACAGCCCTCTGCCGCCTCGCCGCCGGCCGCGCCGCCGGCGCCCTCACCCCCGCCCGCGGCGGGCGGGCGTGAGGTGCGGCTGCGGCTGACCCGGCTGCGCCAGCGCATCGCCGAGCGGCTGAAGGCGGCGCAGAACGCCGCCGCCATGCTGACGACCTTCAACGAGATCGACATGAGCGCGGTGACGGCGCTCAGAGAACGCTACCGCGATGAATTCGCCAAGCGGCACGGCGTGCGGCTCGGCTTCATGTCGTTCTTCGTCAAGGCCGCGGTCGTCGCGCTGAAGGAAGTGCCGGGGGTCAACGCCGAAATCGACGGCGACGACATCGTCTACAAGAACCATTACGACATCGGCGTCGCCGTCGGCACGGAGGAGGGGCTCGTCGTGCCGGTGTTGCGCGACGCCGACCGGCTCGGCTTTGCCGAAATCGAAAAGGCGATCGCCGAACTCGGCAAAAAGGCCCGCGACGGCAAGCTCGCGATCCCCGACCTCTCGGGCGGCACCTTCACGATTTCGAACGGCGGCATCTACGGTTCCTTGCTCTCGACGCCGATCCTCAACCCGCCGCAAGCGGGCATCCTCGGCATGCACAAGATCGAGCGCCGGCCGGTCGCCGTCGGCGACAGGGTCGAGATCCGCCCGATGATGTACGTCGCGCTCACCTACGACCACCGCATCGTCGACGGGCGCGAGGCGGTCACCTTTCTCGTCCGCATCAAGGAGTGCATCGAAGACCCGTCGCGCATGCTGTTCGATCTCTGAGCGAGGACACCATGACCGAGCGCTATGACGTCGTCGTCATCGGGGCGGGTCCGGGAGGCTATGTCGCGGCAATCCGGGCCGCGCAACTGGGGCTCAAGGCGGCCTGCGTCGAAAGCCGTTCGAGCCTCGGCGGCACCTGCCTCAACATCGGCTGCATCCCGTCGAAGGCATTGCTGCAATCCTCCGAACGCTTCGCCGAGGCGCGCCGCGGGCTCGACGAGCACGGCATCAAGCTCGGCGAAGTCTCGCTCGACCTCGCCGCGATGATGGCGCGCAAGAACAAGGTCGTCGATGGGTTGACGAAGGGCGTCGAATACCTCTTCCGCAAGCACAAGATCGACTGGCTGAAGGGCAAAGGCCGGATCACCGCCCCGGGCCGGGTCGTCGTCTCCGGCGAGGCGGCGCGCGACGTCGAAGCCGGCGCCATCGTCATCGCCACGGGTTCCGAGGCGGCGCCGCTCCCCGGCATCGAGATCGACGAAAAGCGCATTCTCTCCTCGACCGGCGCCTTGTCGCTCGACCGTGTGCCGGGTCGCCTCGTCGTCATCGGCGGCGGCTATATCGGGCTCGAGCTGGGTTCGGTGTGGCAGCGGCTCGGCGCCAAGGTGACGGTCGTCGAAGCCCTCGACCACATCCTGCCGAACATGGACCAGGAGCTGGGCCGCACCTTGCAACGCCTGCTCGCGCGCTCGCGGATCGAATTCAAGCTCGGGGCGAAGGTCGCCGGCGCGCGGGCCGAGGGCGAGGGCGTGGCGGTCGCGCTCGACGGCGGCGAGGAACTTGTCGCCGACGCCGTCCTCCTCGCCATCGGCCGCCGGCCCTATACCGAGGGGCTCGGCCTCGACGAGGTGGGCATCGCGCGCGACGCGCAGGGCCGCATCACGGTCGATCGGGGGTTCGCCACTACCGTCGCCGGGATCTACGCGATCGGCGACGCGATCGCGGGGCCCATGCTGGCGCACAAGGCGATGGAGGAAGGGTCGGCGCTCGCCGAGCGGCTCGCCCGACAGCAGCCGTCGATCGATTACGACGCCATCCCGGCGGTCGTCTACACCGCACCGGAGGTCGCCTCGGTAGGCACCACCGAGGAAGAGCTGAAAGCGGCCGGCGTCGAATACCGCACCGGCAAGTTCCCGTTCACCGCCACCGCCCGCGCCCGCTGCAATGGCGACACCGAGGGCTTCGTCAAGATCCTCGCCGATGCGGCGAGCGACCGCGTGCTCGGCATCCACATCATCGGCGCCGAGGCCGGCACGATGATCGCCGAAGCCGCGCTCGCCAAGGAATTCGGCGCCTCGGCCGAGGACATTGCGCGCACCTGCCACGCCCATCCGACCCTACCGGAGGCGATGAAGGAAGCCGCCCTCGCCACCCTCGGCCGGGTCATCCACATGTGAGGCTCAGGCCCGCTTCGCCTGCGGCAGCTCGATTCGCACGGCAACGGCCGCGCTGGCGATGACCGCGGTGTCGCGGCCGCTCTCGCTCGGCACGTCGAGCCCACCCTTGACAACCCTGACGGTGACTTCCCCGTGCGGCAGCGCGCGCTTCACCCGCTCGGCATCAACCCTCTCGGGGCGCTGCACGCCGATCGTCACCTCGACCGCCATCGCTTTTTCGTTGATCCCGAACGAGCCGATCAGGGAGAGCGAGCTGTGGTGGATCGCGTCCTCGACGGCGCGGATCGCCGCCTTCGTATAGTCGCCGCCGTGGAGATCGTTGCCGCTGCCGAGTTCCAGGATGACGCGCTTGCCGTTCATGGCGCGCCCTCCGCGAGGTCGAGACGCACGATCGCGGCGGCATTGGCGACGACCGTCCAGTCGCTGCCCGCATCGTTCGGGATTTCGAGCCCGCCCTCGACGACCTCGACGGTCCCCGTGCCGTGCGGCAGCACCGCCAGCACCGCTTGCCTATCGACCATTTCGGGGCGCGGCACGCCGATCACGATCTCGACCCGCATCGCATCGACCGGGAGGCCGCAGGCATTGGCGACCGACAGCGAATTGTGCCACAGCGCGTCGCGCAGGGCCCTGACCGCCGCCTTCGTGTAGTCGCGGCCGCGGATGTCGGTCCCCATGCCGATTTCGAGCACCATGCGTTTGAGCGGCATCCTC
>DASYYD010000048.1:0-1606 GCA_035934195.1 Allostellaceae bacterium
TCACGGCTGGAGCTACGGCCTCGACGGCCGGCTCGTCGGCGTCCCCTATTTCAAGGAAGCCTACGAGAGCCGCCTCGACAAATCGCGCTTCGGGCTCGTCGAGGTCGCGCAGCTCTGCTGCTACAAGGGCACCGTGTGGGCGACTTGGGATAGGGCGGCGCCGCCCTTTCTCGAATATCTCGGCGAATTCCGCCACTTCCTCGATCTCGTGCTCGACGGCTGGGACGGCGGCGAGGGCGGCACCGAGATCCTCGGCGGCGTGCAGAAATGGCGCGTGCCGTGCAACTGGAAATTCCCGGCCGAGAATTTCAGCGGCGACAGCTACCACAACATCAGCCACCGCTCGGTCGATCTCGCCGGCATCGGGCCGTCGGGCAGCAGCCGGCGCGACATGCCGGAGCTGCTGGCGGCGAGAAAGCTGCACATCGCCTTTCCGGAGCACGGCCACCAGACGACGAGTTTTCTCTTGCCGCGGGAGGCGCCGGTATCGGCCGCCTACCAGGGTTCCCCGGTGGTCGCCGAGTATTTCCGCGCCTGCGAGGAAGCGCGGCGCCGGCGCCGCGGCGAATGGGGCCGGATGATCGCGCTTGTCGGCGAAATCTTCCCCAGCACCGCCTTCCTCGCGCGCCAGCCGCGCTCGATTGCCGTGTGGCACCCGCGCGGCGCGCACCAGACCGAGGTGTGGCGCTGGTACCTCGTGGACAAGACCGCGCCGCCGGAGGTCAAGGAGTTCCTGCGCGACTACTACATCCGCTATTCGGGCCCCGCCGGGATGACCGAGCAGGACGACATGGAAAACTGGAACTACGCGCACGCGGCGAGCCGCGGGGTGATCGCGCGGCGCCATCCCTACAACTACGAGCAGGGGCAAGGCCGCGAGGTCGAGAATTACGAATTCGACGGGTTTCGGGTGCCGGGGAGCGTCCTCGACATCACCGAGCCCAAATCGAGCGAGCACAATCTGCGCAACCTCTACCGCCGCTGGGCGCAGTTCATGGAGGCGCCCGATTGGCCCTCGCTCGCCACCTGGCGCCGGCCGCATCGCGCCGAAGCGGCGGAGTGAGGATTTGAACCAGCGAGGCAGTGAGACGGTGAGGATCCTTCTTTCGTCGTCCCGGCGGAGGCCGGGACCCACGGCGGATATGGATACCGGCCTTCGCCGGTATGACAAAGGAGACGGAAGATGAGCTATCGCGCCGGCCTCGTAGACCTCGACAAGGGCGAGATCAGCCGCGAGATCTTTGTCGACGAAGCGATCTACCGCGAAGAGCAGGAACGCGTTTTCGCGCGCGCCTGGCTCTTTGTCGGGCACGAGAGCCAGGTGCCGCAGCCGGGCGATTTCGCCGTCTCGGGCATGGGTGAGGAGTCGGTCATCCTGTGCCGCGACCGCGCCGGGCAGATCCACGTCTTTCTCAATTCCTGCCGGCACCGCGGCATGAAGGTGTGCCGCTACGACGAGGGCTCGACGCCCGTTTTCACCTGCCCCTATCACGGCTGGAGCTACGGCCTCGACGGCCGGCTCGTCGGCGTCCCCTATTTCAAGGAAGCCTACGAGAGCCGCCTCGACAAATCGCGCTTCGGGCTCGTCGAGGTCGCGCAGCTCTGC
>DASYYD010000061.1:0-1663 GCA_035934195.1 Allostellaceae bacterium
GCCGTCGCCGAACCGGGCGCCGTGCTGAAGGGATTGGGCGAGCCGGCGCAGGCGGGGATCCAGCGGCTGCATCACACCGAGACGCTGACGATCCTCAACGTCGTCTGGGCGCCGATGATGACGCTGCGGCCGCACAACCACCGCATCTGGGCCGTCATCGGCGTCTATACCGGGCGCGAGGACAACGTCTTCTGGCGCCGCCGCGAGGGCGGGCGCATCGAGGCGGCCGGCGCCAAGGCGCTCGGGGAGAAGGACGCAGAGCCGCTCGGGGCCGACATCATCCATTCGGTGACGAACCCGATCGCGCGTTTGACCGGTGCGATCCACGTCTACGGCGGCGATTTCTACGCCCCCGGCCGCAGCGAATGGGACCCGGAGACGCTCATCGAGCGGGAATTCGATTTCGGCACCAGCCGGCGGCTCTTCGAAGACCTCAACCGCCGCTGGGGCTTCGCCTAGCGTTCAAAGCGCCCCCCGAGACAGCGATTGCTTCGTCGCTGCGCTTCTCGCAATGACAGCCTCTATTTTCAGGTGTCATTGCGAGCGAAGCGAAGCAATCCCGGTCGAAGGCACTCCCGGCTCGCAGGACCGGCGCGGCGCGCGCCGGTCGAGGAGGTGGCGGATGCGCGGCATCACCTCCGCGCCGAAGAGGCGCATCGAGCGCTCGACCATGTCGTAGGGCATGGCGCCGAGCTTGAAGACCATCGCGAGGCCCATCAGCGGCAGCCGTCCGGCGAGGCGCAGGATCGCCTCGGCGACGCGCTCGGGGCCGCCGAGCAACACCATGTCGCGCTCGACGATCTCCTCGAAGCTCATGGCGTGCAGCATCGGCGCCTGCCGGCGCCAGAAATCGTAGCTGTCGGGGAGCCGGCCGCCCGCGGTGAACTGCGTGTAGCGGTTCCACAATTCCCAGTACTGCAAGAGATAGGGCCGCGCCTCGGCGCGGGTGCGGGCGTCATCCTCGCCGACATGGATCTCGCGCATCAGATAGAGCCGCGGCTGCGGCGCGTGGCCATGCGCCCGCTGCACCTCGCGGTAGAGCGCGGCGTCGCCCGCCGCCTGCTCCGCCATCGAATCGATCTGTGCGAACGGGATGTCGTATTGCGCCGCCCAGCGCAGCGATGCTTCGCTCTGCGCGGTGACGAGAAAGGGCGGATGCGGGCGCTGCACCAGGGGCGGCGACAAGGGCGCGTCCTTGCGCACGGTCCAATACTTGCCGCGATGGACGAAATTCTCGTCGGCCCAGACGCGGCGGATCACCTCGAAGGATTCGAGGAACATCTCGCGCGAGCGCTCCTGCTCCACGTCGAAGGCCTCGAATTCCGGCGGGCGCAGGCCGCGGCCGAGCCCCATGTCGAGCCGGCCGCCGGTCAAATTGTCGAGCAGCGCCGCTTCCTCGGCGACGAGGAGCGGGTTCCGGAAGGGCAGGATGTTGACCATGCTGGCGAAGCGGATATGGCGGGTCGTGCGCGCCGCGGCGGCGATCAGCAGATTGGGCGAGGGGACGGGCGCCGTCGGCTGCAGATGGTGCTCGTAGAACCAGGCCTGGTCGATGCCGATGCGCTCGGCCAGCTCGACCTCTTCGAGCTGGCGGCGGAACATTTCCTGGTGCGTCGAATTCTGCCGCGGCGTCGTGGTCGACCAGATCGCGAGCTTCATCCTG
>DASYYD010000104.1:0-15385 GCA_035934195.1 Allostellaceae bacterium
CGCTTCGCTCGAAAAGGTGCTGGCCCGGGGCAACCGCGCGCCGCCCCTCTCCGCGCCCCCCGCCCGCCGCGCCCGCGCGACGGCGGCGGCGGGGTAGGATCGGAAAACCGATGGCGATGAATCACGAGCAGCAACAACAGTTGAAGCGCCGCGCCATTCGGCTCGACGAGATGCCCGACGCCGAGATTGAGGAAATGGCGAGAGCCGATATCCCGCGCGCCGACCGTTACGGCCTTTTGGAAATTCCGGGATCGTCGTCCCAAACCGCCCGAAGGGAAAGAGTTCTGCGCTGGCCGCGGCGCTCCCGTTAGTCCCGCAGATCCTCGAAGAATTCCTTGACGCGGGCGAAGAAGCCTTCGCTTTCCGGGTGGGTGCGGCCATTCTCGCCTTCCTTTTCGAATTCGCGCAGCAGTTCCTGCTGCCGCTTCGACAGGTTGACCGGGGTCTCGACGATCGCCTGGATGAACATGTCGCCGCGGGCCGGCGAGCGCAGCACCGTCATGCCCTTGGCCTTCAGGCGGAACTGGTGCCCCGATTGGGTGCCGGGCGGCACCGTGACGCGGGTGCGGCTGCCGTCGACGCTCGGCACCTCGATGGTGCCGCCGAGCGCCGCCGCGGTGATCGGGATCGGCACCCGGCAATAGATGTTGGCGCCGTCGCGTTGGAAGAGCCGATGCGGCGCGACGCTGACGAAGATGTAGAGGTCGCCCGCCGTCGCGCCACGCAGGCCGACCTCGCCCTCGCCGGCGAGCCGGATGCGGGTGCCGTCCTCGACCCCCGGCGGGATGTTGACCGACAGCGTCTTTTCGCGCCGCACCCGCCCCTGGCCGCCGCAGGGTTTGCACGGGGAATCGATGACGCGCCCGGCGCCGTGGCAGGCGGGGCAGGTGCGCTCGATGGTGAAGAAGCCCTGCTGCGCGCGTACCCGGCCGCGGCCATGGCAGGTCGGGCAGCCGACCGGCTTCGAGCCGGCGGCGGCGCCCGACCCCTGGCACTGGTCGCAGGCGAGCAGGGTCGGCACCCGGATCGTCGTCTGCCGGCCGCGAAACGCTTCTTCGAGCGAGATCTCGAGATTGTAGCGCAGGTCGCTGCCGCGGTTCTGCGCCTGCTGGCCGCCGCGCCGGCCGCCCATGAACTCGCCGAACATCTCGTCGAAGATGTCGGCGAAGCCGCCCGAGAAGCCGAAATCGCCGGGCCCGCGGCCGCCGCCCTGCTCGAAGGCGGCGTGCCCGAAGCGGTCGTAGGCCGCCCGCTTCTGGTCGTCCTTCAGAACGTCGTAGGCTTCGCTGATGTCCTTGAATTTCTGCTCGGCCGATTTGTCCCCGGGGTTGCGGTCCGGGTGGTGCTGCATCGCCAGCTTGCGGTAGGCGCGCTTCAACTCCTCGGCGTTCGCCGATCTGCCGACCCCGAGGGTCTCGTAAAAATCCTCTTTCGCCATTCCTGCGCCAGCTCCGAGGGTCTCTCGCCGCGCGTCACCCCGACGCTCGCGCGCCGGGGTGATCGCATCGCATCTCTATCCCACCGTCGCGGGATTACGCGGAACCGCGCTTTTTCTGCTCGTCGACCTCTTCGAAATCGGCGTCGACGACCTTGTCGTCGCCGGCCCCGTGCGAGGCGCCGCCGCCCGAGGGGCCGCCGCCCGCCGCCCCGGAGGGTCCGGCGCCGCCGTCGCCGCCGCCCCCTTGCTGCTGCTCGGCCTGGCTCGCCTTGTAGAGCGCCTCGCCGATCTTCATCGAGGCCTGCGCCAAGGCTTCGGTCTTCTGTTTGATCGCGCCCACGTCCTCGCCGCCGGCGACCTCCTTCAGGGCCGTGATCGCGCTCTCGACATTGCTCTTGTCCTCGGCCGAGATCTTGTCGCCCGATTCCTGCAAGCTGCGCTCGCTCGTGTGGATCAGCGCGTCGGCGCTGTTCTTCGCCTCGACCAGTTCGCGCCGCCGCTTGTCGTCCTCGGCATGCGCCTCGGCGTCCTTGACCATGCGGTCGATGTCGGCTTCGCTCAATCCGCCCGAGGCCTGGATGCGGATCTGCTGCTCCTTGCCGGTCGCCTTGTCCTTGGCCGAGACCTGCACGATGCCGTTGGCGTCGATGTCGAAGGTGACCTCGACCTGCGGCAGGCCGCGCCGCGCCGGCGGGATGCCGACGAGGTCGAACTGGCCCAACAGCTTGTTGTCGGACGCCATCTCGCGCTCGCCCTGGAAGACGCGGATCGTCACCGCCGTCTGGTTGTCCTCGGCGGTCGAGAAGACCTGGCTCTTCTTGGTCGGGATCGTCGTGTTGCGGTCGATGAGGCGGGTGAAGACGCCGCCGAGCGTCTCGATGCCGAGCGAGAGCGGCGTCACGTCCAAGAGCAGGACGTCCTTGACCTCGCCCTTCAGCACGCCGGCCTGGATCGCCGCGCCGATCGCCACGACCTCGTCCGGGTTGACGCCGCGGTTCGGGTCCTTGCCGAAGAACTGCTTGACCGTGTCGATGACCTTCGGCATGCGGGTCATGCCGCCGACGAGGATCACCTCGTTGATCTCCGAGGCCTTCAATCCGGCGTCCTTCAGCGCGTTGCGGCAGGGGCCGATCGTGCGCTGGATCAGATCGTCGACGAGCGCCTCGAGCTTGGCGCGCGTCAGCTTGATGTTGAGGTGCTTCGGGCCGTTCTGGTCGGCCGTGATGAACGGCAGGTTGACCTCGGTCTGCACCGAGGACGACAGCTCGATCTTCGCCTTCTCGGCGGCCTCCTTGAGGCGCTGCAAGGCGAGCCGGTCGCTGCGCAGGTCGATGCCCTGCTCCTTTTTGAATTCGTCGGCGAGATAGTCGATGATCTTCTTGTCGAAGTCTTCGCCGCCCAAAAAGGTGTCGCCGTTCGTCGATTTCACCTCGAAGACGCCGTCGCCGATCTCGAGGACCGAGATGTCGAAGGTGCCGCCGCCGAGGTCATAGACCGCGATCGTGCCGGTGCCCTTCCGCTCCATGCCGTAGGCGAGCGCCGCCGCGGTCGGCTCGTTGATGATGCGCAGGACTTCGAGCCCGGCGATGCGGCCGGCGTCCTTCGTCGCCTGGCGCTGACTGTCGTTGAAATAGGCGGGCACCGTGATGACCGCCTGCTCGACCTTCTCGCCGAGATAGGCCTCGGCCGTTTCCTTCATCTTTTGCAGGATGAAGGCGCTGATCTGCGAGGGCGCGTGTTTGGCGCCGCGGCTCTCGACCCAGGCGTCGCCGTTGTCGCCGGTGATGATCTTGTAGGGGACGAGGTCCATGTCCTTCTTGACCATCGGATCGGTGAAGCGCCGGCCGATCAGCCGCTTGATCGCGAAGAACGTGTTCTCGGGGTTGGTGACGGCCTGGCGCTTCGCGGCCTGGCCGACGAGGCGCTCGCCCGACTCGGTGAAGGCGACCATCGAGGGCGTCGTGCGCATCCCCTCGGTGTTCTCGATCACCTTGGCGTTCTTGCCCTCCATGACCGCGACACAGGAATTCGTCGTGCCGAGATCGATACCGATGACTTTGCTCATGGACGCCTCTTCTCAAAAGCAGGACCAGACGGCCCGGAGAAGCACCGTCCTGATCCCCCGGGAAACGAGTGTTCAGCCAATAACGGACTGCCGGATATATATGAGCGCGAAAACCGCGCTACAACCGGCCGAAGCGCAGAGTTTCGCCGCAAAATCGGCTTGCGGCGCGGGGCGCGGCCTCATTTTGCCGAGTCGGCGCGGTCGCCGGAACGCCCCTTCTTCGGCGCCTGCTTGGCGACCCCGACCATGGCCGGCCGCAACAGGCGGTCATGGATCACATAGCCCGGCTGCAAGACCTCGACGACGGTGCCGGCCGGCGTGTCCGAGGTTTCAGTTTCGAAGATCGCCTGGTGGAGATTGTGGTCGAAGCGCTCGCCCTTCGGGTCGATGCGGCGAATCCCGTGCCGCTCGAACACCCCGAGCAGCTCGCGCTCGGTCGCCGCCACGCCTTCGAGCAGGCCCCGCACCTTTTCGTCGCGCACCTCCGATTGCGGCAGGCTGTCGAGCGCGCGGCGCAAATTGTCGACCGCCGAGAGCAGGTCCTTCGCGAAGCCCGAGAGCGCATATTTCCGCGTGTCCTCGCGCTCCCGGGCGGCGCGGCGGCGCACGTTCTCGGTCTCGGCGAGCGCCCGCAGGAGGCGGTCCTTCATCTCCGCCAGCTCCGCTTCGAGGCGCGGCGGGCCCTCTTCGGGGGCCGGCGCCGCCGGGTCTTCGCCGGCGGCCGCGGCCTCGTCGCCGCCCGGGTCGTTCGCCGGTTCTTGCTTGTTCATGTCCTCGTCCGTGTCGTCCATCGATCGTCCTATCCGATGAGGCGCCCGATCACCTTGGCGGTGTAGTCCACCATCGGGATGATGCGGGCGTAATTGATCCGCGTCGGGCCGATGACCCCGATCGCGCCGAGGATCTGCTCGCGGCTGTTGTGATAGGGGGCGATGACCATCGAACAGCCGGCGACGCCGAAGAGCGGGTTCTCGGCGCCGATATAGATCTGCACGCCTTCGCCCCGCCGGCTCGCCTCCAGGAGGCGCAGCATGGTCTCGCGCCCTTCCAGCATCTCGAACAGGCGGCGCAGCCTTTCCAGATCGGCGAGCGCGGTCACGTCCTCGAGCAGATTGGCCTGGCCGCGGACGATGAGGGCGCTGCCCTGGTCGCCGCCGGCCCAGCTCGCCAGCCCCGTCTCGACGAGCTTCGTCGTCAGTTCGTCGAGCTGCGCGCGGTTCGCCTCGATCTCCGCCGCGATCGCCGCCCCGGCCTCCTCGAGCGTGCGCCCGATGAGCCGTGCGTTCAGATAGTTGGCGGCCGAGACGAGGGCCGCCGGCGGCACGCCGAGCGGCACTTCGACGACGCGGTTCTCGACGAGGCCGTCTTCGGTGACCAGCACGACGAGGGCGCGGCCGGGGCCGAGATGGACGAATTCGAGATGCTTCAGCGGCCGGTCCTGCTTTGGCACGACGACGATGCCGGCGCAGTGCGACAGGCCCGAGAGCGCCGCCGTCGCCTCTTCCAGCGCCTGCGCCAGGCTCTTGCCGCGGGCCGCGCACAGGCTTTCGATGCCGGCCCGCTCCTCCTCCCCGAGCCGGCCGACTTCCAAGAGCCCGTCGACGAAGAGCCGCAGCCCCGCTTCGGTCGGCAGCCGGCCGGCGGAGGTGTGCGGCGCATAGAGCAGCCCCGCCTCTTCGAGGTCCGCCATGACGTTGCGGATCGTCGCCGGCGACAGGTTTTGCCCGAGGCGGCGCGAAATCGTGCGCGAGCCGACCGGGTCGCCCGTCTGCACATAGCCGTCGACGATCAGCCGGAAGATCTCGCGGCTGCGCTCGTTCAACTCGCGGATTGGCGAGGCGAGGTCGGATTGGCCGGCCGCCGCCCGATTTACTGGTTCGATCGCCATTTCATCCGGTCGATGATGCGCTCATCCGAGGCTCGTGTCCTGAGCCGGACATCCTCCGGGCCAAGCAGCCGTCGCCGCTGTCCCATGAAGGCCCGGCGTCGGGAACATCTGGGAACGCGCATTCCTGCCGTCAACTCGCGATCCGGGCCGCCTCAGAAGGTCTGCTTGAAGACCGATTGGTAGGTTTGCCCCTTCGGCGTCGTCATGCTGCCGTCGAGATCGACGATCCCGGGGCGGAAAGTGAATTGCGAGCCGTCCGCGTTCTGGAACCTGAGTTCGCCCCCCCGGATGACGCCGGTGCCGCGCAATACCCCGCCCGGCCCCGGCTCGTCCGAGCCCATCGGGCCGTAGATATAGAGGATCGAGGCGGTGCCGTTGGGCGCGATGTTCTCGACGATCAGCGCCGCGCAGCTGCGCACATCCCAGGCGGCGTCGCTCCACATGCCGAAAAAGCGCCGGTAGGGTCGCGGCACGCTCGCCTTCGGCGCCAGCGTGAAGCTGACATCCTGCTCGCAGAAGGTGCGTTCCTGGGCCGCCGCGGCCGGCGGCGCCGGCGGCGGGCCCGGCGGCGCCAACTGCTGGGCGCGAGCGCCCCCGGCGGCCAGCACCCCGAAGAAGAGAGATGCCAGGAGAAAGCGGATCATGACGGGCTCCGACCGGCGATTTTGCAGCGAGAGACTTGTACGCCGACCCCGCGCGTTTCTCCACCCCGGCAGTTGCCGTTTGCGATCTCGGCGGCGCTGCGTGATGGTAGCGCGCCGAGGAGGTGTTCGATGCGAGAAGATTTTCCGCAGCCCTTGGGCGGCAAGGCCGTGCCGCGCTTTGCCGAGGTGGCGAGCTTCATGCGGCTGCCGGTCGAGCGCGACCCGGCGCATCTCGACATCGCGCTCGTCGGCGTGCCGTGGGACGGCGGCACGACCAACCGGCCGGGGGCGCGCCACGGGCCGCGCGAGATCCGCAACATGTCGAGCCTGATGCGCCGGGTGCACCCGGTCAGCAAAGTCTCGCCCTATGAGCTGTGCCGGGTCGGCGACCACGGCGACGCGCCGGTCAACCCGATCGACCTGATGGATGCGCTCGCCCGCGTCGAGGCCTTCTACGCGCGCCTTCACGCGGCCGGCGCGGCGCCGCTCTCGGCCGGCGGCGACCATCTCGTGACCCTGCCGATCCTGCGCGCGATCGCCCGCGGGCGGCCCCTGGGCCTGGTTCATTTCGACGCGCACTCGGACACCACCGACAGCTATTTCGGCGGCGAGCGCTATACCCACGGCACGCCCTTCCGGCGCGCCGTCGAGGAGGGGCTGATCGACCCCGCGAAGACGATCCAGATCGGCATCCGCGGCTCGCTCTACGAGGCGGACGAGATGGCTTGGGCGGAAGGCGCCGGCATCCGCATCGTGCGGATCGAGGAGTTCTTCCGCCTCGGGCCGGAAAAGGTGGCCGAGCTTGCCCGCGCGACCGTCGGCGCGGCGCCCGCCTACGTCAGCTTCGACGTCGACGGGCTCGATCCCGTCTATGCGCCCGGCACCGGCACGCCCGAGATCGGCGGCTTCTCGACCGCCGAGGCGCAGCGCATGATCCGCGGCCTCTCGGGTCTCGACATCGTCGGCGGCGATGTCGTCGAGGTGGCGCCGCCTTTCGACCCCTCCGGCAACACCGCCCTCGTCGGCGCGACGATGATGTTCGAGATCCTGTGCGTCCTCGCCCCCGCCGTGGCGCGCCGCAAGGCCGCGCGCGGCTGAAGGGCGCGATGGGCGAGGACCAGCGGGAAGCGATCGCCTTTCTCGCCGATCCGGCCTCCTATGGCGGCCGCGTCGAGCGGGTCGAGCGGATCGAGACGCACATCTCGCTCGTCTTTCTCGCGGGGCCTTGCGCCTACAAGCTGAAGCGCGCGGTGCGCTACCCCTATCTCGACTTCACCACCGCCGCGCGGCGCCGCGCCGCCTGCGAAGCCGAGCTCGCGCTCAACCGCCGCACCGCGCCGGCGATTTACCGGGAAGTGCGCGGCCTCGTGCGGCGGCAAGGCGGCCGCATCGCCTTCGGCGGCGGCGATGCTGCGATCGACTGGGTGGTCGTGATGACCCGCTTCGAGCAATCGCTGCTCTTCGATGCGCTGGCGCGGGCGGGGCGGCTGACGGCGCCGCTGATCGACGCTCTCGCCGACCATATCGCGCGCTTCCACGAAGCCGCCGAGCGCCGCCCCCAATTCGGCGGCGCGGCGGCGCTCGCCGCGGTCGCCGAGGAAAACCACCAATGCCTCAGCGCGGCCGAGGGCGCGGGCTTCGATCGGCGACAGGTCGCCGCGGTCGGCGACCGCACCCGCGCGACCCTCGCCCGCCTCGCGCCGCTCCTCGACCGGCGGCGCGATGCGGGCAAGGTGCGCCGCGTGCACGGCGATCTGCACCTGCGCAACATCTGCCTCTTCGAGGGCCGGCCGACGCTCTTCGACTGCATCGAATTCTCCGAACCCCTCGCCTCGATCGATGTCCTCTACGACCTCGCCTTTCTGTTGATGGATCTCGAGCACTGCGGCCTCGCGGGCTTCGCCAACCGCGTGCTGAACCGCTATTTCGACGTCTTCGAGCCGGCCGCCGACGGCGAAGAAGAGGGGCTCGCGGCGCTGCCGCTCTACCTCTCGCTGCGCGCCGTCATCCGCGCCCATGTGACGGCTTCGACCCTGGCGCATGCCGAGGCCGCGGGGCGGGCGGCGGCGGCGGCCGAGGCGCGGCAATATCTCGATCTCGCCGGCCGCCTGCTCGACCCCGCATCCCCGCGCCTCGTCGCGTTGGGCGGCCCCTCCGGCAGCGGCAAGACGACGCTCGCGCTGGCGCTCGCGCCGGGGCTCGGCGCTCGGCCCGGCGCCCGCGTCTTGCGCAGCGACGTCGTGCGCAAGACGCTCGCCGGCCTCGCCCCGGAAGAGCGGCTGCCCGCTTCGGCCTACACGGAAGAGGCGAGCCGGCGGGTCTACGCGGCGCTCTGCGGCAAGGCGGCGGCGGCGCTCGCCGCCGGCCATTCGGTGATCCTCGACGCAGTCGCGCTGTTGCCCGAAGAGCGCGCCCAATTCGCCGAAGTGGCGCGCCGGGCGGCCGCGCCCTTCACCGGGATCTGGCTCGAAGCGCCCGCCGAAACGATGGCCGCGCGCATCCGCGCCCGCCATGCCGACGCCTCCGACGCGACGGAAGCGGTGCTCGCGCTGCAGCTGGCGCAGGACCCGGGGCCCATTGACTGGCCTGTTCTCGATGCCGGCGCCGGCGCCGAGGCGACGCTCGCCGCCGCCCGGCACATCCTCGGCGATGCGTCCTTGCGGTAAAAATCTGACGGTTTCGGCGGCTCCGGGCCGGCCATTCGGCCGGACATATGCGCCGGCCGGATCGAGCAGCGATCGGCGGCGATCCCTTCAGGTGTGCAGGCTGGCTACTCGCGGCTGACGGGAAGTCGCAGCTGTCGCGCACGCCCTCGGTGTCTCGCCTACGCGGTCGGCGCGTCGGCATTCATTTGACGAAGCCACTGCCGACGACCTCGAAAATCGTGCCTAGTCCGTGCGCTCCGCCCGCGTAGGTAGTACCCAACAGGCCGCCTTTGTTGTTCGCGATCAGGGTGCTCTCCGGATTCTTGCCACGCTTACGGGTGAAGCTGATCAGTGTAGTCGGGAGGCTGGCGTAGCCGCCCGCGGTTTTGGTGATCTTGAACACGGTGCCCACGCCGTCGAAAACATTTTTTTTACCCCCGGAGTAAGTCGTGCCGTAGAGGTTTCCGGCCTTGTCCATGATGAGGCCCGCACTCGGCTCGGCAAAGCGGAGTTCGGTCAAGACGGTGGGAGCGGCGGCATAGCCGTTCCCGGTCTCGGCTATCTCGAACGCCGTGCCGTTGGGGGGGCCCGTGGTCCCATACCCCGTCGTTGTCCCGAAAAGGTTGCCGTCGGCGTCGGCGATCAGGCCGGCGGTCGAACCCATGCCATCGGTGTAGTCGAAGTCGACCAGGGTGGTCGGGGCGGCGGCATAGCCGCCGGCGCTCTTGACGATCTCGAACACCGTGCCCCCTCCGAACGGCCCCCCGCCGCTAAAGGTCGTGCCGAAGAGGTTGCTATCGGCGTCGGCGACTAGGCCGGCTGCCGGATTCGCGCCGTCGGTGCAAAGGGTCTGGGCGCAAAAGCTGTAGAGGACGATCGGCGTATCGGCATAGCCGGCGTCGGTCTTGGCGATCTCGAAGACCGTGCCCCCGCCGTACGCCCCGCCGTTAAAGGTCGTGCCGAAGAGATTGCCGTCGGCGTCGGCGGCCAGGCCGGCCTGCGGATACGCGCCGTCGCCGGCGTTGTCGAAGCTGACCAGGACGGTGGGGGTGCCGGCGTAGCCGCCGGCGGTCTTGAGGACTTCGAACACCGTGCCGTCGTTGGTCGCCCCGCCCCCCGCCGTCGTGCCGAAGAGGTTGCCCTCGGCGTCGATTATCAAGCCGGCGAACGGATACTTGCCATCGTTGCCGTCGAAACTGGCGAGTATCGTGTCGGCGCGGGCGTAACGGCCTTTCCCGATCTTGCGGATCTCGAACACCGTGCCCTCTGAATAGGCCCCGCCGTTTACTGTCGTGCCGAAGAGGTTGCCATCGGCGTCGGCGACCAGGCCGGCTGCCGGGTTCGCGCCATCGGCGCAGTCGGCCTCGGCGCAGAAGTCGTACAGCACTTTCAGGTCGGCGGCGCGCGACTGGCCCGCCGCGGCGGCGATTGTTGCGAGAGAGAACATGGCTGACAACGCGAGGAGCACCTTGCACATCCGGCCGCTCCCATTTGTAAACGTGAATACTTTTCAACTCTGGGCTATTTTTCCGTCGAGGACAACATTTTCACGTGTCGCGCGCGGGTCGCCCGACGCGAGGCTGCGCGCACCCGCTTCCGAGCGCCCGGCTAAAGCGGGTGCGGATGCCTCACGCGCAACCCGGCGCTTGCAACCGCGCCGACGCCTCCGATGCGGCGGAAGAAGTGCTGGCGCTGCCTTCGCCGGGGTGACAAAACGGGATGCGCGGTAGCGATACATTCACAGCCGCTCAGTCGATCTGGCCTTTGCCGTCGCCGCTCATCGGCGTTGCGCCGCCGAGGACATTCCCTTCGCGCCTCAGCTGAACCCCCAGCGAGAAAGCGCGGCCGGCAAAAGTACCCCTGCCGAAGCCATTCTCCCAGTGCTCGACAATACGAGTGCCGGTCGGGGTCAGGGCGTCGTCGCCCGTCAGAGACTGGGAGATCCGGCTATCGTAATACGCGCCCTCAAAGATCAAATTGCCGGCGGCATCGCCGATGGCGACGCGTCCTTGCGTGTAACCGCTGACGCGCGCCGGTCGCCCTCGAGCGTCTCGTATCACGACCTGCTGATTCAAATCGCCGAACAGCTTTGCCGCTATCGGTAACTCCGCCCCGTCGGCAAAACGCAGGACGGTCCGGTAGGCGAGCTCGTAGTCGCGGCCGGTTATATAGGTGACGCCGCCTTCCTCCCGGCGGGCGAATGCAGGCGGGCGAATGATCTCGAACGCGATCGGGCAGGCGAACTCACCTTGCGGCACCGAAGCTATGGTCATTTTCGGGCTCCCTCAAAAAGGGCTTCGCCGCCGCCGGACGGCTCCGATGCTGAACCGCGCTCGCGCTCGACCGCCAGGCGCGCGAGAAAGGCGAGGAGCGGGTGGATGCCGAGCGCCACCATCGTGCGCCCGTCGAGCGTGAGGAGCGCCGCTTCTTCCTCGGCCGAGAGCCGGAACGGGGCGGCGTAGGCGGCCGGGCCGGCGACGTAGCGGGCGCGCGCCGCGGCCTCGTGCGCGAGCCCCTGCAACGCCTCGCTGAGCGCGACGCGCTCCGGCCGCGTCGCCGGGTAGTGCGGCTCTCTCGCCTCGATCGGCATGCCGAAAAAGCCGAGCGAAGCATAGTTGTGGTGCCAGCTCGGCTCCAGCTCGACGATGTCGGGCTGCCGCTCGCCGAGCATGCCGGCGGCGCAGGCCCAGCAGCGCAATTCGACGTTGCCGCTCGCGTCGAGCGTCGCCTCGTCATAGGCGAGCAGCGCCCGCAGATTGCCTTCTCTGAGCTGCGCCAGGAGCGCCTTGTCGAAGGCGAGGTCGGGCTCGGCGTAGCGCTCGGTGCCGGGGAAATGCGACATGCCGCCGGAGGCGACGACGGCGGTCCTGAGCCCCAGCGCGGTGACGATGCGCCGGAGCGCCTCGCCGAAGGCCCAGCAGCGCTCGATCCGCGGCTGCGGCGGCAGATAGGCATTGACCCAGATCGGCAAGACCGGCTCCGTGACCCCGAGATGCGTCAATGGAATGCCCATTGCGTAGTCGATCCGCGCGGTGCTGGTGAAGGCCGGGTCGAAGCCTTCTTCGTAGAGCGCGCGCACCAGCGCGAGGCCAACTTCGCCCGGCACGCGCCAATGGAATTCGCGCCCCGCGAAGGCGCCCTTCGCCTCGCCCCCGACGTGCACCGTGAAGGGCGGCGCGGCATCGAGAAAGAACTGCTCGGCATGGTCGTTGGCGAAGACGAGCCAGAGATCGGGCCGCATCGCCGAGAGGCGGGCGCCGATCTCTGCGGCGCTCGCCCGCACCCGCTCGACCATGGCGCGGTCCTCGGTCGGCGGCAGGGTGAAGAACTGCGGCGCGTGCGGCAGCATGGCGCCGCCGATGACGGTCGAATTCGCTCGCGTCGTCATGGCCGGTCGAGCTCCGGGTAATGGCGGAAGATGCCCATCTCGTTGAAGGGGATGCGGCGGGGCGACGACAGATAGGCGGCGATGCGCGGGCGCTCCTTGACGCGCCCGGCGAGCGCCAGGATGCGGGGATGCGCCTTCGCCGCTTGCGTGAAGGCGCGCGGAAAGGCGTATTCGAGCCCGGCCACGACCTGAAACAGCGACAGGTCTGGGTAGGTGAGCTTTCGCCCGAGCAGCCAGGTGCCGCCGCTCTGTTCGATGAGCCGCTCGAAATAGCCGAGGTATTTCGGCACCCGCCGGCCGAGGAAATCCGCTGTGCGCCGCTTCGCTTCGCGCTTCTGGTCCTCGTAATAGAGGCTCGAGGCGATCGGGTGGTGCGTGTCGTGCGCCTCGTCGACGAGATCGGCGATCGTCAATTGCAGCTGGTGCGCCCAGAGCCGCCCCGCCTCGCTCCTCGGCGCGAGCCCCAGCCGGCGGCCGAGAAAGAGAAGGATGTTGGCGGTCTGCCCGATCAACTGCTCGCCCGAGCGCAGAAAGGGCGGCGCAAAAGGCGGGCGCGCGAGCGTCCGCCCGTCCATCAGGCGCAGCATCGCCTCGACGCCGCCGCCCTTGCCGCGCTGCCGCGCGACATCGACATAGTCGGCGCCCGCGTCCTCGAGCGCCAGGCGCACGAACTCGCCGCGCCCCTGGATTTCCGGCCAATAATAGAGTTCGTACGGCATCGTTTTCCTCCTCGGCCGAGGGATGATAGCCTCGGCCGCGGCGGAGGACGAGACGATGCGGCTGGCGATCTGGTCGACGAGCACGCCGCGGCAGAATTCGACGCATGTCGAGTTGTTCCGGCGGCAGCTCGACGAGGTCGAACTGGCCGAGCGCATCGGCATCGACCAGATCTGGTTCTACGAGCACCATTTGCAGCCGACGGCGCCCGTCCCTTCGCCCAATCTCTTGATCGCCGCGGCGGCGCGCGCGACCCGCCGTATCCGCTTTGCGAGCATGGTCAACATCCTGCCGTTCCGCAATCCGCTCCTCGTCGCCGAGGAGGCGGCGCTGCTCGACAACCTGACCGCCGGCCGGCTCGACATGGGGCTCGGCCGCGGCCTCAGGCCGCCGGAATTCGACGCCTTCGACGTCGAGCAGGAAAATTCGCGCGAGATGTTCCTCGAATCCTTTTCGGTGATCCGGCGCGTCTGGGCCGACGGGAATTTCGTGCATCGCGGCAAGTACTGGACGGTGAAGAAGGACGCGCCGCTCTCGCCGCCGCTGGTGCAGCGCCCGCACCCGCCCTTCCTCGTCACCGCGCAGAGCGAGGAAACGCTGCGCTGGGCGGCCGAGCACGACATCCCCTTCGCGCAGATCGACGCGATGGCGGATCAAGCGGCCGCCGACGCGGCGCTCTATCGCGAGGTGCAGGAGGCGCACGGGCACGCCGCCGCGCCGCGGCTCTATCTGATGCGCGAGATCCATGTCGGCGAGGATGACGCGCGCGCCCGCGAGGCGGCGCGGCCATACCTCCTGCAATACTGGGAACTGTGGAACCGCTACACGCAGTTCACCGAGCGCGGCCGGCTCCCCGACAGCTACGATTTCTGGCGCCGGCAGGCGCCGATGCTGCACGCGCTGAGCTTCGAGGAGATCGTCGCGAGCGACATGGTGCTGCTCGGCGGGCCGGAGCGCGTGGCGCAGGCGATCCTGCGCCTCGCCGGCCGGCTCGACCTCATGGGCCTCGCGATGATCTTCAAGCTCGGCGCCATGCCCTACGACATGGTCGAGCGCTCGATGCGGCTTTTCGGGGAAGAGGTCGTGCCGAGGATCCGCCATCTTCTCGACCGCGGCGGCGCCGCTCGCAACGCGGGGGACGCCGGATAAGCCGCCTGAGGATCTCCAGCCGCCGGAAGCTGACCTCGCTCCTCCTCGCGGTGGCGATTTTCGCCCTGCTGGCGGCATTGACGACGCTGGCGCGCGGGCGGCTGGTCGCCAACGGCGTATTGAACGCCGTCATCGTCGGCACCGGCGCGCGATCGACGGCGTGTTCGCCGCGATCGAGCGCGAGCGCGCCGCGTACCTGGAAGAGTTCGGGCTCGTGCCCGTCTTCCGCATCGGCGTGCATGGCGGCGAGGTCGTCGTCAGCGAGCAGGGCGACACCAAGCGGGCGATCGGCATCTACGGCAATACGATCAACATCGCCGCCCGGATGGAGGACGCCGCGAAGGCGCACGAGGTTGCCTGCGTGATTTCGGGCGGCGTCGCCGAGGCGCTGCCCGGGGATGCCGCTCGGCTGGTGCCGATCGGCCGCGAGATCGTTCGCGGAACCTCGATCGGAATCCCGATCTACGAATACCGTGTCGGGGGCGGCGCCGCGCCGCCGGCAAAAATCGCCGCGCCTCGGCGGCGGCGATGATCTGGATCAACGCGCGCCGCCTGGCGCGCCGGCATGCTGCGGTGCGTTCGCCAAGGAGAGGACGATGCAGCTCCCGCTTCAGATCAGCTTCCGGCACATGGGCGCTTCGCCCGCCATCGAGGCGCGAATCAAGAGCCGCGTCGCGGAGCTGGAGCGGCTCTTCGATCGCATCGTCTCGTGCCGGGTCGCCGTCGAGTGCCGGCACCCGCGGCACCAACAGGGCAATCTGTTCCGGGTGCGCGTCGCCCTCAAAGTGCCCGGCCGCGAGATCGTCGTCGGGCGCGACCCGGCGGCGCATCACGCGCACGAAGACGCGCATGTCGCGGTGCGCGACGCGTTCGACGCCGCCCGGCGCCTGCTCGAAGACCACGTCCGCAAGACCCGCGACGAGGCCGATGGCGGCGTGAAGGCGGCTCGCGCTCAGGCGAACCCGTAGCGGCGGTTGACGTCTTCGAAGAGCCGCCGGCTGGCGCCGAAGTCGAAGTCGCGCTCCATGAGGGTTTCGGGGTCCCATTCACTGCGGCCGGGGGCGTAGAAATCGCCGCCGTAGACGTGGATCGCGCCGGTGAGGCGGGGGATCGGGTTCGTCACCGAGTGGATGATGTCGGCGCCCAAGGCCTCGGCGTCCGTCTCCGAGAGCGCCTTGGCGCCGGCCGCCTCGATGCGCGCCCCCTCGCCGCGCCGCCAGAAGAGGTTGTCCTCGCGCCCGGTATAGACGCCGATGACGGCCCAGATGCGGTGGTTGTGCGGCCTGAGCGTCATCATCGGCCCCCAGACGACGTTGAGGATCGTCAAGCTGTCGGAATGATAGAGCCGTGTGATCTCGGCCCGACTCGGCTCGCCCAGCCCCCGCAACACGGCGCCCGGATCGGCGACCGCCCGGCGGATCACCTCGCGGACGCCTTTGTGGCTCGCATCG
>DASYYD010000115.1:0-3814 GCA_035934195.1 Allostellaceae bacterium
GAGGAGGTGAAGGCCGGCTTCGAGATGTTGAAGGCCTTGAACCTGCGCCGCCGCGGCGTCACCGTCATCTCCTGCCCCTCCTGCGCGCGGCAGCAATTCCAGGTCATCAAGACCGTCGAGCGGCTGGAGGAGCGGCTCGCCCACATCACGACGCCGATGACCGTCTCGGTCATCGGCTGCGTCGTCAACGGCCCGGGCGAGGCGCGCGAGACCGATATCGGCTTCACCGGCGGCGGCAACGGCACGCACCAGGTCTATCTCGCCGGCGTCGCCGACCACCGCCTGAAAGACGCCGACATCGTCGACCACCTCGTCGAGCTGATCGAGAAGAAAGCGGCCGAGATCGAGGCGCAAAGGCGCGCCGCCGAGCCGGCGCTGGCGCCCGCGCAGTAGGGCCGAGTAAAAAGCCTCTCACCCTCCCGCGTTGCGGGTCCCTCCCTCTCCCCGCGCGCGGGGAGAGGGCCGGGGTGAGGGGCGGACCGAGATTAAGAGACTTTCGCATGCACCCGTTGCAGCCGGTGCGCGGCACGCAGGACCTTCTGCCCGACACGATGCGGCGGCACCGCCGCGTCGCCGATACCGCGCGCGCGCTCGCCGGGCTCTACGGCTATGCCGAGATGGCGACGCCCGTCTTCGAGTTCACCGAGGTCTTCGCCCGGCCGATCGGCGAAGAGAGCGACATCGTCGCGAAGGAGATGTACACCTTCACCGACCGCGGCGGCGAAGAGTTGACGCTGCGGCCGGAAGCGACGGCCGGCATCGTGCGGGCGGTCTTGTCGAACGGCCTTGCGCAATCGGCGCCGCTCAAATTCTTCTGTGCCGGCCCGATGTTCCGCTACGAGCGGCCGCAGAAGGGCCGCTTCCGCCAGTTCCATCAGATCGATGTCGAGCTGCTCGGCGTCGCGCAGCCTTTGGCCGACATCGAGGTCATTGCGCTCGGCCGCCGCATTCTGGAAGCGCTCGGCATCGGCGAGCGGGTCGTCGTCGAATTGAACACGCTCGGCGACCCCGAAAGCCGCGCCGGCTACCGCGGCGCGCTCGTGCGATACCTGTCCGCGCACCGCGACGCGCTCTCCGAGGACAGCCGGCGGCGGCTCGAGCGCAACCCGCTGCGCATCCTCGATTCGAAGGATCCGGGCGACCGGCGCGTTTGCGCGGCGGCCCCCGATTTCGCGGAATTCCTCAATCCGCTCTCGCGCGATTTCTTCGCCCGCGTGCGCGACGGGCTCGACCGGCTCGATGTCGCCTATCGCCTCAACCCGCGCCTCGTGCGGGGCCTCGATTATTACACGCACACGGTCTTCGAGTTCGTCACCACCGATCTGGGCGCGCAGGGGACGGTGCTGGCGGGCGGCCGCTATGACGGGCTCGTCGAATTGCTGGGCGGGCCTTCGATGCCCGGGGTCGGCTGGGCGGCCGGGATCGAGCGGCTCGCCATGCTGGTCGCCGAACCGCCGCCGCCGCGGCGCGCGATTGCGCTCGTGCCCGTCGGCGAGGCGGGCGAAGCGGCCGCGCTCGCCCTCGCCGAGGAACTGCGCGGCGCCGGCTTTTACGTCGATCTCGGCTTTTCCGGCAATTTGCCGCGCCGCATGCGGCGGGCCGACCGGATCGGCGCCCGCGCCGCGGTGCTGATCGGCGAGGACGAGCTGGCGCGCGGGGGCGTGACCTTGCGCGACCTCGACACGGGAGCCCAGAGCGAGGTGCCGGCGGGCGAACTCTCGGCCCGGCTCGCCGCCCTGCTCGGCACGGACCAGCCGTGACGGGCGCCCGCCTCGAAAGCCATTTCGACGACCTCGTCCGCCGCCATCGCGAATTGGGCGACGCGCTCTCGGCCGGCGATCTCGGCGGCGGCGAATTCGCGAAGCTGTCGAAGGAGCTGAGCGAACTCAATCCGGTCGTCGCGGCGATCGAGGAGTTGCGCCGGGCGCGCGCGGAAAGCGCCTCGCTCGCCGAAATGGCGCGCGCGGGCGACGATGCGGAATTGCGCACGCTCGCCGAGGACGAATTGCAGGCATTGCGCGAGCGGCTGCCGGAACTCGAGCGGCGGCTCAGACTTTCCCTGCTGCCCAAGGACGAGGACGACGAGCGCAACGCCATCCTCGAAGTGCGCGCCGGCACCGGCGGCGAGGAAGCGGCGCTCTTCGCCGCCGAGCTATTCCGCATGTACCAGCGCTACGCCGCCCAGAAGGGCTGGCGGTTCGAGATCCTCGACCTGTCGGAGACCGGGCTCGGCGGCTGCAAGGAGGCGAGCGCCCTCGTCAGCGGCCGCAACGTCTTCGCCCGGCTCAAATTCGAATCCGGCGTGCATCGCGTGCAGCGCGTGCCGGAAACCGAGGCGCAGGGCCGCATCCACACCTCCGCCGCGACGGTCGCGGTATTGCCCGAGGCGGAAGAGGTCGACGTCAAGATCGACGACAAGGATCTGCGCATCGACGTGTTCCGCTCCAGCGGCCCCGGCGGCCAGTCGGTCAACACGACCGACAGCGCGGTCAGGATCACCCATCTCCCCTCGGGGCTCGTCGTCATCCAGCAGGACGAGAAGTCGCAGCACAAGAACAAGGCGAAGGCGATCAAGGTCTTGCGCTCGCGGCTCTACGAGATGGAGCGCGCGGCGCGCGACAAGGCGCGCGCCGCCGACCGCAAGAGTCAGGTCGGCAGCGGCGACCGCTCGGAGCGCCTCCGCACCTACAACTTCCCGCAAGGCCGCGTCACCGACCACCGCATCGGCCTGACGCTCTACAAGATCGACAAGGTGCTGGCGGGGGAGGCGCTCGACGAGATCATCGACGCGATCCTGGCGGCCGACGAGGCGGCCCGGCTTGCCGCGGTGGAGGCGTGAGCGCGACCTTGCAGGCGGCCCTCGCCGAGGCGGCGGCGGCGTTCGCGGCGGCCGGTTTCGAGGAGCCGCGCCGGCAGGCCCGCCGGCTCGTCGCGGCGGCCCTCGAGCTTTCGCCGCTCTGCGTGCTGGCGCATCCCGAGCGCCCGCTCGAGGCGGGGGAGCGCGGCCGCCTGCGCGCCGTTCTCGAACGGATGCTGGCGCGCGAGCCCGTCTCGCGGATTCTCGGCCGGCGCGAGTTCTGGGGCCTCGACTTCTTGCTCTCGCCCGAGACGCTCGACCCGCGGCCGGAGAGCGAAACCCTTGTCGAGGCCGTGCTGCGCGGTATCCCGGACCGGGGGGCGCCGCTGCTGCTTCTCGACCTCGGCACCGGCACCGGCTGCCTCTTGCTCGCGCTGTTGAGCGAACTGCCGGCAGCGCGCGGCATCGGCGTCGACATCACCCGCGGCGCGGCGGCGGCGGCGCGCGCCAACAGCCGCGCGCTCGGCCTCGACGATCGCGCCGGCTTTCTCGCCGGCGATTGGGGTCAGGCGCTCGCGGGCCGTTTCGACGTCGTCGTCGCGAACCCGCCCTATGTCGCGACGCCGGCGGTTCCGGAACTGCCGCGCGAGGTGCGTGACTACGACCCGCGGCGGGCGCTCGACGGCGGCCCGGACGGCTTCGGCGCCTATCGCGCGCTCGCTCCCGACGCGGCGCGCCTCCTCGCGCCCGAAGGGCTCTTCGCCTGCGAGATCGGCATCGGGCAGGAGGGTGCGGCTGCGGCGATCTTCGCCGCCGCCGGCCTCGGCGTGATCGGGGCCGCGCCCGACCTCGCCGGGATTCTCCGGGTTCTCCTCGCCCGGCGGATTCCGGCGGCGGTAAAAAAAGTGGTTGGAAAGCGGGGCCGTCGCGACTAGGGTTGCGGCGATGCAGGGGCGGGCGCCGCGCTCGGGCGCGGCGCCCAGAGCCCGGGACCGGGGGAATGGTCTCTGGCGTGCT
>DASYYD010000118.1:0-2298 GCA_035934195.1 Allostellaceae bacterium
ACAGACGGATGCCGTTATCGACCGCGATCTTGGTGATTTTTTCCTGCAATGCGCGGCCCTCGGCGCCGATCTCGGCAAAGCCGGCGGTGAACATGACGACACCGCGCACGCCCTTTGCGACGCAGGCCTCCATCGCCTCGACCGCGAGGTTGGCGGGCACCGCGATCAGACCGAAATCGACCTCGCCAGGCACCGAGGCGAGGTCCGGGTAGGCGCGCAGGCCCTGCACCGTGTCGCGCGTCGGGTTGATCGGGTAGAGCCCGCCCTGATAGCCGGCCTCGCGGAAATAGCGGAGCGAACGGCCGCTGATCCGGGTCGGGTCGTTGGAGGCGCCAAAGATCGCCACCGAGCGCGGCGCGAGAAGCGGGGCAAGCGGATGATCGGTCATGGTCTAAGCATCGCCGTGAGGGGAGATTGCCCATCCTTCGGGCAAATGCGGGGGAGTGCAAGCCCCGGCAACGCATACCCTCACCCTTCCCATCGCTGCCGCAAGCGGCCCCTTCCCTCTTCTGCATGCGGAAGAGGGTGGCGAGCGGCGGCTTTGTCGGCGCGAGGTGGGTGAGGGCTATTCCGGAAGCAACCCCGCCAACGCCCCTAGCGTGATCGGCTTGTAGGGCGCGCGCGGCCGGTAGGTGCCGATCTCGGCGATCGGCTTGCCGAGCGTGTCGGCCATCACGGCGCTGACGATCGGCCCGCAGAGGCGGCCCTGGCACGGGCCCATGCCGCAGCGGGTAAAGGCCTTGGCCTGGTTCGGGCCCTGTGCGCCGAGCCGGGCGGCGCGGCGGATCTGCCCGACCGTCACCTCCTCGCAGCGGCAGGCGACGACGTCGTCCGGCGGCACCAGCACCGAGGGTGCCGGGCGGTAAAGCCGGTTGAGGAAGGGACGGGCTTCCAGTTCGCGGTTGAGGGCGCGGCGCAGCGGGGTGGCGCGGCGGTCGCGCTCGGCGGGGTCGAGCTTGTCGAGGAAGGCGGCGGCGTCGAGCGTAGCGAGCCGGCCGGTGAGGGCCGCCGCCTCGGCTCCGGAAATGCCGGCGCCGTCGCCGGCGATCGCGACCGCCGGGAGGCTCGTCGCGCCCCATTCATCGACCACCGGCCGCCAGCAAAGCTGATCCTCGTCCCAGCGATGATCGAGCCCCAACGCCAGGCTTATCTGGGTGTTGGGGATCACACCTTCATGCAGCAGCAGAAGATCGGCGGGGACCGAGCCGGAATCCCAAGCCACCCGGTCGACGCGTCTGCCTGCGGTGGCGCGGCCGATGGCGCGAAGCCCGGTGATGTTGCTGCCGACCGGGATGCCGGCGCCGAGGACCTCGCGGACGAGGTTGAGGCCCTTCCACAGCGCGCGGCGTGCCGGCCACATCTCGGTCAGCAGCAGGAGGTCCGCGGCGGTCCAGTAATTATGGTGGGACGCGGTTTCGAGGATCAGCGCCGGCGGCGCCCCGGCACGGATCAGTTGCGCCGCGACCAGCCAGATGAGCGGCCCCTGCCCGGCCAGCACCGTGCGACCGGCGGGCACGATGTCGGCGGATTTGAGCAGGATTTGCGCGGCGCCAGCCGTCATCACTCCGGGCAGCGTCCAGCCGGGGATCGGCACCGGCCGCTCGATGGCGCCGGTCGCGAGAAGGAGGCGGCGGGCGCGCAGGGTTCGGCTGGCGTCGGACGAATACAGCGACAGAGTGCCGTCGGGGTCGATGTGCCAGACCGTCGTGCCGGGCAGATATTTGACGCTGCTGGCGCGAAGCGCCGCCGCAAGCGGCTTGCCGGCGAGGTAGTCGGCGCCGAGCGACGAAGTTTTGGTTGAATTCCCCTGAGCGGTGCGCTCGATGTCGCGGTAGATCTGGCCGCCCGGTGCGTCCTGATCGTCGATCAGCACCGTGTCGAGGCCAAGCTCGGCGGCCAACACCGCCGCCGCCATCCCGGCCGGCCCGGCGCCGATAATAGCGAAGTCGATTTTTTCAGGGATCATCGGCTGAAGCGCCAGTCTCTTTTGCCGGCGAAGCGTCGGCCGTCCGGGTTGGGCGCTTGCCGTGTTGACGGCGGATGGTCATGCCGGGCCGCACCGTCACCTGGCAGCTCTGCAAATTGGCGACGCCGTCGATCTCGGCGAGGCAATCGAAGCAGATGCCCATCAAGCAATAGGGTCCGCGCGGGGCGCCGGTGACGGGTGTCTCGCGGATGCTGGCGAAGCCGGCGAGCAGCATGGCCGCCGCGGCCGAGGCACCCTCGGGCACGCGGATATCGCGCCCCTCGACGATGACCGGCACGGTTGGGGCGGTGCTCTCAGGCCGCTTGCGGAAC
>DASYYD010000119.1:0-2065 GCA_035934195.1 Allostellaceae bacterium
CCCCCCTCTCGCGAGAAGAAAACAGGCCAGGGCCATGGGCCTCAAACGCTACGCACTCACGCGCAATACGCCGACGCCCCAGCGCCGCCGCCCGCGCATCCCTTCCATAGCCCAACTTGTCAATCAGCAAACCCTCGGCGACGACCCGCCCCCGAGGGGACCGCGCTTATAAGCCCGCCCCGAGGGGGCGTCAACCGCTTTCCGGGGTTTTTTTGCGCCGCGAAATTTCCCCGGTCAGACCGCCTCGGCGCCGTAGTAGAGCGTCACCGTGTGCTTGGCTTCCGCGAAAAACAGCCAGCGCTCGACGAGGAGCCCCAAAGCCGCGCTCGCGACCGCGAGCCCGGCCGCGACGGCGCCGGCGGGGCCGGGCCGAAAAAGCGCGAAAAGGCTCAGCAAGGCCGGGGCGGCGAAGCCCGCGAGGCGGGCGACCGCGCGCAGCCGGGTCTTGTGCTTACGGGCGAGGCGAAAGCCCATCTCCTTCAAAAGATAGTTGTCCTGCGTGTGCGGCGCCTCGAAGAGCCGCACCTTGCCGCGGCTCCCGAGCGCGGTCGCGCTCTCCACCGTGCTCGCGGCCGAGCCGGTGTCGATCGCACGCCAATAGATTTCCTTGATCCACCAGCCGAGCAGCGTCGCCAAGAGCGCCAAGAGGCTCGCCCCGACCGGCCAGGCACCCCACAGCCGCTCGAGAAAATCGAGGATCAGCCAGCCGCTCATCAGCCCGAGCGCGAGATACCCCGGCACGACCCAGAAATTGTGCCATTGATGGATCGGCTTCAGCGAGGCGTAGATCATGCCGGTCGAACAGATCGTCGCCAGCGCCAGCGCCGCTGCGAGGATGCCGCAGAGCCCGGCGAAGCCGCCGGTCGAGCCGAAGACTACCCAGCCGACGCCGAAGATCGCGGCCGGCGGGAAAGCAAGGAGCGCGAGCACGCCCTCGCGCGACAACCAGGAGGAGCGCCATTGCGACAGCGCCCGCCAGGCGCGCTCCGGCCGGCCCAGATGGGCCGCCGAGGACAGCAGCCCGCCGGCGGCGAGGGCGACCGCGACAAACAGCGCGACAAAGGCGAACGCGCCCTGTTGCAGCACGAAGCCGAGCGGCGCACCGAGCCCGACAAGGGCCAGGAGCGCGAGCCCCGCGCCCGAGGAAGTGGTGAAAAAAACGATCGACAACGCCGGCTGCATGCGGTTTCCCCTCCTCGCGGCGGCTCAGCGGGACAACAGCCGGTCGATCCAGCGCAGCAGCCCGTCGCCGGGGGCGGCATCTTCCGCGACCGGCTCGGGCATGGGCGCGCGGGCGCCCGACATGCGGTCGCGACGCGGCGGCAGGTATTTGTTGACCGGTCGATAGCCGAGCTCGGGCAAGAGATCGGCGCCCTGCCGCCGCGCCACCATCTCCGAAACCTCGGAATAGGGATCGCCCAAATCGCCGAAATGCCGCGCGTTCACCGGGCAGACCGTGACGCAGGCGGGCTGCCGCTCATCGGGCGCCAGTTCTTCGTTGTAGATCCGGTCGATGCAGAGGGTGCATTTCTTCATGACCCCGGCATCCTCGTCGAACTCGCGCGCGCCGTAGGGGCAGGCCCAAGAGCACAGCTTGCAGCCGATGCAGATCGCCTCGTTGACGAGCACGATGCCGTCCTCGGCTCGCTTGTAGGAGGCGCCCGTCGGACAGACGGTGACGCAGGCGGGCTCCTCGCAATGCAGGCACGATTTCGGGAAATGCACGGTGCGCGCGCCCTCGCCTTCGCCTTCCTCGAAGGAATGGATGCGGTTGAACCACACCCCCCAGGCACCCTTGCCGTAAGGCTCGAAATCCGGCAGCGGCGCCATGTGGCCGCCCGAATTCCATTCCTTGCAGGCCGTCGCGCAGGCATGGCAGCCGACGCAGATGTCGAGGTCGATGACGAGACCGAGCTTTTTCTGCCCCGGCGCCGGGCTCGGCAGCGAGGTCATTGCGGCTCCTCCCGGCGGTCGGCGCGGGCGCCGTAGCGCAGGATCGCGGGCGCGCGGCCGAGCCCGACGAGCCGCGGCAGCGGCGGAAAGGCGGGCGCCGTCGTGCCGGCCT
>DASYYD010000174.1:0-29756 GCA_035934195.1 Allostellaceae bacterium
GATGCAGGGCTTCTGGGACGAGATGTCCCGGCTCGGCAAGGACAAGAACCCCTACCGCGCCGGGTTTCTGCAATTCGTCGGCGTCGCCGAGAGCCGCGAGGAAGCATTCGAGCTCTACCGCGAGCCCGCCGAATATTTCTATGGCAGGTGCCTGCGCGTCGATCCACGCTGGGCCAACCCGCCCGGCTACGTCACCGAGGCGACGCAGCGCGCCGGCATCGTCGGGCAGGTCGGCCGCGCCGCCAGCGAGAACGCCCGGCGCGAGGCCCGCGCCACCGGCGAGATGGAGGCGATCGTCGAGCGCGGCTATGTGATCATCGGCTCGCCCGACGAGGTCGCGGCGCAGTTGCGCACAGTGGCGACCGACCTCAATGTCGGCCATTTGATGCTCTTGATGCAGTTCGGCAACATGAACAAGGAGCTGGCCACCTACAACACGCGGCTCTTTGCCGAAAAAGTGATGCCGCAGCTGAAAGGCCTCTTCTCCGATTGGGAAGACCGCTGGTGGCCGCAGCCGATGCGCCCCGAGCTGCGGGCGCAGGTGCCGCCTTTCCGCGAAGCGGCGATCGCGGCGGAGTGAGCGCGCGGAGGCGGCGGTGAGCGACTTGGAAACGATTTCGGTCGATCTGAACGGCTTTTCCTGCCGCGTCTGGCGCAAAGGCGCGGGGCCGAAACTCGGCTTTCTCGGCGGCTTCGGCGGGTTGCCGCGGTGGATCCCGTTTCTCGACGCGCTCGCCGGTGCCCGCACCGTCATCGTGCCGTCGCTGCCGGGCTTTCCCGGCGGCGAGCGCGGCCACAGCGGGCTCGACAACCATCTCGATTGGCTCGTCGCCGTGCGGCAGATCCTGGAGCGCTCGGGGCTCGACGGCGCCGATCTTGCGGCGAGCACGGTCGGCGCCAGCCTTGCCGCCGAGATCGCGGCATTGTGGCCGGACAAGGTGCGCCGGCTCGCGCTCGTCGCGCCGTGGGGCCTCTTCGACGCAACGGAGCCAATGGCTGATCCCTGGGCCCAGCGCGCCCTCGAATTGCCGGCCCTCTTATGCGCCGACCCGCAGCGCTGGAACGAATTGAAGACCGAGCCCGAAGGCTTGAATTCGCCGGAATGGCCGATTGAGCAGACGCGCGCCAGCGAAGCCGCGGCGCGGATCTTCTGGCCGCTCGGCAATACCCGCATCGAGCGCCGTCTCCCGCTCGTCACGGCGCCGACCCTCATTATCCGCGGCGCCGAGGACCGCGTCATGCCGCAGAGCTATGTCGAGCGCTTCGCCGCGCTCCTCGCCGGCCCGAGCGAGGTGAAACAGATCACCGGCGCCGGGCATCTCGCCGAACTCGACCGTCCCGAGGAAGTCGCCGCCGCGATCCTCGGCTGGATGGGATAGGTAAGCCGCTCGCGTCGTTGCGAGCCGCACAGCGTCGCGGCAATCTCGACGAGATTGCTTCGCTTCGCTCGCAATGACCTCAACGGGGAGGCGCCGATGACCACGCTCGCCGACTACGCCAACAAATACCAATGCGCGCGGCTCGAACGGCGCGACGGCGTCCTCGAAGTCACGCTGCACACCGAGGGTGGCCCGCTGCGCTGGGGGTTTCTGCCGCACGGCGAACTGCCCGAGCTGTTTCACGACATCGGCGCCGACCGCGACAACCGCGTCGTCATCCTGACCGGGACCGGGCCGGAGTTTTCGGGCCCGCGCGCCAGCCCCGGCACCTCCTCCTTCCCCGCGCGCCCGTCGATCGAGCGGATCGACCGCATCCATTGGGAGGGCCGCCACCTGTTGATGAACCTGCTCACGATCGAAGTGCCGATGATCAGCGCGATCAACGGCCCCGCCTGGCGGCATTCGGAGATCCCGCTCCTTTGCGACGTCGTACTCGCGGCCGACACCGCGCAGTTCCAGGATTCGGCGCATTTCGCCTCGGAGGTCGTGCCGGGGGACGGCATGCACATCGTCTATCCGCTGCTGCTCGGCATGAACCGCGGCCGTTATTTCCTCCTTACCGGGCAGACGCTCGACGCCGTCGAGGCGCATGAATTGGGCCTTGTCGCCGAGGTGCTGCCAGCGGAACGGCTGATGCCGCGGGCCCGGGACCTCGCGCGCGACCTCGCGCAAAAGCCGACCCTGCTGCTGCGCTACACCCGGCTTCTGTTCACCGAATACCTGCGCCGCCAGATGCACGACCTCTTGGGCTACGGCCTCGCGATGGAGAGCCTCGCGCTCTTCGAAAAGCCGGAAGCGACGCGCTGAGGGCAGCCGATCAGCCGCGCGCCGCCGCCGCCTCCTCGGCGAGGCGGCGGTAACGCGCCTGACTGTTGCCGAGATGGACGCGCATCGCCTCGCGTGCCGCGGCGGCATCCTGGCGGATGATCGCGGCGCTGATGACGGCATGTTCGCGCTGGAAGGTTTCGAGGTAGGTGCGCTGTCCTTCCGGGCGGTGCGCGGCGACCCTGATGCTCTGCCGCGGAATGATGAAGCGGCCGAGGTATTCCAGAAAATGCGGGAATTGCGGGTTGCCGGTGGCCTCGGCGATGGCCCGGTGAAAGGCGAAATCCTCGTCGATGCCGCTCTCGCCGCGTTCGAGCGCCGCATCGACCGCTGCGAGCGCCCGCGCAACCCGCCGCCGCGCCTCGCCCGAACCGCGGCTCGCCGCCAGCCCGGCGGCTTCGACCTCAACGCTCTGGCGCAATTCCATCACCTCGAGGACCTTGGCGATCGACGGCAGTCCCTCTACCGCGAGCCGGAACGGCCGGCGCGCGGCATCCTCGGCGACAAAAGCGCCGGCGCCCTGCCGCGTCACCACCAACCCTTCGGCCCGCAAGGCAGCGACTGCCTCGCGGATCACGGTGCGGCTCACCCCCATTGCGGTCACCATCTCCTGCTCGGTCGGCAGCCGCGCGCCGGGCGGCAACCGCGCGCTCATGATCTCGGCGGCGAGGCGCTCGGCGATCTCGTGCGTCAGTTTGCGCGCCGGCATCACCGGCCGCAGCACCGGGCGGTCGATGACGGGCGGGTCTCGTTGCGGCTTGCCGGACGGGTTACGCAATGTTAATTTGTACGAGTTGTCATATGACATGATAAATATCACATTGGGCGGCATCGTCAATCTGGCGCGCCGCGGTCGGCATAACCAGCGAGGGGAGGATCTGATGATCGACAGGCGCAGCGCGTTGCGGCTCGGGCTCGCGGCGGCATTGACCGGCGTCGGCGGGATCGGGGCGCGGGCGGCGGAAGAAAAGACCGTCTTCAAGGCTTCCGACGTGCATCCCGAAGGCTATCCGACGGTGCAGGCGGTCGAGGATATGGGCAAGTCGCTGAGCCAAGCGACGCACGGGCGGCTCAGCATCCAGATGTATGGCTCGATGCAGCTCGGCGGCGAGAAGGAGGCGATCGAGCAGGCCCAGGTCGGCGCCATCCAGCTCGCCCGGGTCAGCGTCGGCGCGCTCGGCCCGGTCATCCCCGACCTCGACGTCTTCAACCTGCCGTTCCTGTTCCGCAACACCGCCCATATGGAGAAGGTGATCGACGGGCCGATCGGCCAGAAGCTGCTCGACGAGGTGACGAACAACCCCAACACGCATCTGGTCGGCCTGTGCTTCATGGATGCCGGCTCGCGCAACCTCTACAGCATCAAGAAGCCGATTCGCACGATCGCCGATCTCAAGGGCATGAAGATCCGCGTCATGGGCAATCCGATCTTCGTTGCCATGATGAACGATCTCGGCGGCAACGGCGTGCCGATGGGCTACGACCAGGTGTTCAGCGCATTGCAGACCGGCGTCGTCGACGGTGCTGAAAACAACGCCCCGAGCTATGTCTTCGACCATCACTACGAGGCCGCCAAGTTCTACACGCTGACCGAGCACCTGATCGTGCCGGAGATGCTCGTCTTCTCGCGCCCGAGCTGGGACAAATTGTCGAAGGCAGACCAGGCACTGATCAAGAAACTCGGCCGCAAGGCCCAGCTCGACGAGCGGCGGCTGTGGAAGGCGAAGGTCAAGGACGCCTACGTGCGGATGAAGAAGGCCGGCATCGTGGTGATCCCGATCGCCGACAAGACGCCATGGCAGAAGGCGGTGAAGCCGGTTTGGGACCAGTACGGCAAGCAGTATGCGGGGCTGATCAAAGAGATCTCGGCCGTCAAATGACCCAACTGCAAGCCGCCGGCGAGCGGGCCACGCCGCCGTCCCCGGTCGAACCCGGGGACGGCGTCGGGCTGCGGCTTGCGCTGCGCCGAGCAATGGACGCGCTCTATTGGCTGTCGGCCGGGATCGCCAGCGTTACGCTGGTGCTGATCGCGGTGATCATTCCCTGGGGCGTCTACACCCGTTATGTCCGCGACAGCGCCGCCTCCTGGCCCGAGCCGGCGGCGATCCTGTTGAGCATCGTGCTGACCTTCTTCGGCGCCGCCGCCTGCTACCGCGCCGACATCCATATGCGCATCACGGTGGTGCGCGGCTTGTTGCCGCTGCCGCTGCAGCGCGCCATGGCGGTAGTCGCCGAGCTTCTGGTCGCCGCGGTCAGCATTTTCATGATCGTGTGGGGGATCGGGCTCTGCCAGACGACTTGGCACCAATCGATCGACGAGTTCCCGTGGCTGCGCGTCGGCATCACCTATATGCCGATCCCGATCGGCGGCGTCTTGACCACCCTCTTCGTCATCGAACGCCTCCTGATCGGTCCGCCTCGGGGCGAGGCGCCATCCCAGCACCGCCCCGGCGTCGAATAGGACGGCATGGGCATTCTCGTCGTTCTCGGCACTCTCTTCGCGTGCTTTGCGATCGGCATGCCGATCGCCTATGGGCTCGGGTTGGCGGCGCTCGCCGGCGCCTGGTGGGCCGGCATCCCGCCGGCCGCGGTGATGCTGCAGCTATCGAGCGGCGTCAGCAAATTCGCCATGCTGACGATCCCGTTTTTCGTGCTCGCCGGCGCGATCATGGCGGAAGGCGGGATGGCGCGGCGGCTGGTCAAGCTCGCCAACGCGCTCGTCGGCTTCGCGCGCGTGCGCGGCGGCCTGTCGGTGGTGAACGTGCTCGCCACCACCTTTCTCTCCGGCATCTCCGGCTCGGCGGTCGCCGACACCTCGGCGATCGGGTCGGTGATGATCCCGCAGATGGAGAGGAGCGGCTACCCGCGCGTGTTCGCGACCAATGTGACGATCACCTCCTCGGTGCAGGCCTTGCTGGTGCCGCCGAGCCACAACGCCGTGATCTATTCGCTCGCGACCGGCGGCACGATCTCGATCATCAGCCTGTTCATGGCCGGCGTCGTGCCGGGGCTGTTGCTCGGCTTTGCCATCATCCTCTTGTGCCTCGTGCTCGCCTACCGCGACAACCACCCGAAGGGCGACGCCGTGCCGCTGCGCGACACGCTCAGGATCATGCTCGACGCGCTCTGGGGATTGATCACGATCGTCATCATCATCGGCGGCATTCTGGGCGGGGTCTTCACTGCGGTGGAGGCCGGAGCGGTGGCTTGCGTGTGGGCCTTTTGCGTCACGATGTTCGTCTATCGCGACTACCGCTGGCGCGACCTGCCGGTCCTGGTTCATCGCACATTGCGCACGGTGGCGATGGTGATGACCTTGATCGCGTTTGCCGCCGGCGTCGGCTACTTGATGGCGCTGATGCAGATGCCGGCCAAGGTCACCGCTTTCTTCCTGACGCTGTCGCACAACAAGTACGTCATCCTGATGCTGATCAACGTGATGCTGTTGCTGCTCGGCTGCTTCATGGACATGGCGCCGTCGATCCTGATCACCACCCCGATCCTGCTGCCGGTCATGGTCAATTTCGGCGTCGACCCGGTGCATTTCGGCATCATCATGATGCTCAACCTCGGCATCGGGCTCTGTCACCCGCCGGTCGGCTCGATCATTTTCGTCGGCTGCGCGGTGGGCCAGGTGCGCATGGAAGAGGTGGTGCGACAGATCTGGCCGTTCTACGGCGTCATGTTCGCCGTCCTGATGCTCGTCACCTACATCCCCGCGATCTCGCTCTGGTTGCCGCGTCTGCTATCCTTGTGAGGGCAACGGGAGGCATCGCATGCCGGCGGCCGAGAAGAACATCCTCTTCATCATGTGCGACCAGCTGCGCTTCGATTACCTCGGCTGCTACGGGCATCCGCACCTTAAGACCCCGAACATCGACGCGCTCGCGGCGCGCGCCATCCGCTTCACCCGCGCCTATGTGCAGTCGCCGGTCTGCGGCCCCTCGCGCATGAGCTTCTACACCGGGCGCTACATGCGCTCGCACGGCGCGAACTGGAACGGCTTTCCGTTGCGCATCGGCGAGCCGACACTGGGCGACCATCTGCGCGAATTGGGGGCGCGCGCCATCCTCGTCGGCAAGACCCATATGGCGCCCGACAAGGCGGGGATGGCGCGGCAAGGCATTGACCCGACGTCAGAGATCGGCGTCCTCGCCGCCGAATGCGGCTTCGAGCCCTACGAGCGCGACGACGGGCTGCATCCGCTGAGCCGGCTGGACGCGGGCTATCAGGATTATCTGCGCGCGCACGGCTTTTCGGGCGCAAACCCGTGGGAGGAATGGGCGAACTCGGCCGCGGCCGAGGACGGGACCGTGCTCAACGGCTGGCTGCTCGCGCATGCGGACAAGCCGGCGCGCATCCCGCAGGAGCATTCCGAGACCCCCTATACGACGCGCCGGGCGATCGACTTCATCGACGCGGCGGCGGCCGACCCGCGGCCCTGGTGCCTGCACCTCTCCTACATCAAGCCGCATTGGCCCTATATCGCGCCGGCGCCCTACCACGCGCTCTACGGGCCGAACCAGGTGCTGCCGGCGGCGCGCTCGGAAGCGGAGCGGACCGATCCCCACCCCGTCTTTGCCGCCTATATGGCGATGCGGCCGTCGCGCAATTTTTCGCGCGAGGCAGTGCGGCGGCGGGTGATCCCGGCCTATATGGGCCTCGTCAAGCAGATCGACGACCAGCTCGGGCTCCTCTTCCGGTGTCTCGAAGAGCGCGATCTCGCGCGACGGACGATGATCGTCTTCACCTCCGACCACGGCGACTATCTCGGCGACCACTGGCTCGGCGAAAAGGACTTCTTCCATGACTGCACCGTCAAGATCCCGTTGATCGTCGCCGACCCCGATCCGGCGGCCGATGCGACGCGCGGCACCGTCAGCGACGCGCTCGTCGAGGCGATCGACCTCGTCCCGACATTTATCGGCTGGCTCGGCGGGACGCCGCCGCCGCACATCGTCGAAGGCCGCTCGCTATTGCCGCTCCTTCATGGCGAGGCATTGCCGGATTGGCGGCGGCACATTTTTTCCGAATACGATTATTCGATGCTCGAGGCGCGGCTCGCGCTCGCCCAGCCGATCCGAGACTGCCGCCTCTTCATGGTGTTCGACGGGCGCTGGAAGTTGATCCATGCGACCGGGTTTCGCCCGCTGCTGTTCGATCTCGCGGCCGACCCCGAGGAGCTCTGCGACCTCGGCGCCGACCCGCGTTTCGCGGCCGAGCGAGCGCGGCTGTCGGCCGCCCTCTTCGAGTGGGCGCTCGGAGACCACAACCGGATAACGACCCCCGACGCGCGCATCGAGGCCTATGCCAAGGGGGAGCAGCTCAAATCCGGGATCCTGATCGGCTATTGGGACGATGAAGAACTCGCCGCGGCACGCGCGCCGCTCGGGATCGACTGACGCCGCCCCTCAGCCTTGTGCTGCCGGCGCCAGCGCCGCCGTCAGCTCCTTCGCCGCCGCCGACAGCGCGGCGCGGTGCGCGTCGTCGAGCGGCTCGCGCGCGGCAAGCGAATGCGCAAGCTCGCAGAGGACGTCGGCGAGGAGCCCGTAATGGAGATGGAGCGCTGCTTCCCGCCGGTCCTCGCTCGGCCGCACCAGCCGCAAACCGACGCTGTCGCGGTCGGCCGAGACGGCGAATTGCGAATCCCGCGCAAAGCCGCCGATGTAGGCCTTGTCAGGGAAATCGACCGAGATCTGCGCCTGTTCGATGATCGGATGCAGCGGCATCGCACAATTCCGATAGTTGCAAAGCTGCCGCCATCTCAACAAACGGTAAGGCGCGGCGCATTGCGCCAAGTCAACGGCGATCGCGGCTTTACTTTTGCGGGTTGCGGCCCGACGTGAGTCGCTGAAGGCTCTGAACGGGAGGTCGGCGGTGGAAGACCATGTCTACAAGATCATCGAGGTCGCGGGTTCGTCGGAAAAGAGCATCGAGGACGCGATCCAGAGCGCCGTGACGCGCGCCGGGCGCACCTTGCAGCATTTGCGCTGGTTCGAGGTGATCCAGACGCGCGGCCACATCGAGATGGGCCGGGTCCAGCACTATCAGGTCGTCGTCAAGATCGGCTTCACGCTCGAAGACGCCTGAGGGCTTATCCGTTTCCGTCGGCGCCGAGCACCAGGATGTCGCAGCCGGCCTCTTCGGCCAGCTCGCGCATTCCTTCGGGAAGTTCTCCCGCGATATCGGCGGCAAGCACGATAAGGCGGCAGTCGAGCTCGGCGGCCCGGCGGCGCAACGATCGCGGCTCTGACGGTGCGGCCTCGGTCGTGAGGTCGAGCGGCTGCCCGGCCAACACCTCGGCGACCCAACCGGCGAGCGCTTCGGGCGCGGCGAGATCGGCGGCGCCGAGGACCTTGAGCGCGCGGCTGCCGAGCCCGGCGATTTCGGCGGCGAGATCCAGCAATCGGGCGGCCTGCGGGTCGCGCCGGACGAGCATCGTCACGACCGAGCCGCCTGCCTGCCAGTCGCGCCGCGCGAGAAAGAGCGGATGCCGCGTCGTAGCGCTCGCCGCCCACCAGCGCGAGCGCACGCTGAAATAGCCGCCGACCGGCCGGGTCGCGGCGCCGGCGACGACGAAATCGCCCTCGCCGAGGGCGGCGGCGAGCGGCCCGCGCACCACTTTGAAGGATGATTTGACCCGGTGACGGGCGGCGGCTTCGGCCAAGTCGCGGCGGGCTCGTTCGGCAAAGGCGCGCAGATGCGCCTCGACGGTCTTCTTCGTCAGCTTTTCGCGGCCGGTGCGCGTTACCTGGGCGGCGAAAGGCAGGCCCGCGAGACCGATCAGCTCCTCGTCCTCGACGAAGACGCCATGGATGGGCACATGCCAGCGCGCAGCGAGCCGGGCGGCGGTGCCGACCGCCGCGCGGTTGTCCGAAGCCGCGTCCAGCGGCACGACGACGCGGCCGATCCTTTCTTTCATGACCGGCCTCCAGGCTCGCCCAGGCGCGCCAGCGCCGCGGCCTTTTCGGCGAAAGCATCGAGCCGCGCGGCGATGCGGGCGTTGAGCGTGCCCGCGGGATAATTCATCTCGGCGTCCGGCGCGCCCGCCGGCAGGCCGGTCAACAGAGAGAGTCCCTCGTCCACCGTCTCGATCGGATAGACCGCGAAGCGGCCCGCCTCGGCCGCCGCCACCACGTCGGGGCGCAGCATCAGGTGCGGTACGTTGCTTTTCGGGATGATCACGCCCTGCCGGCCGTTGAGCCCCTTCAGCCGGCAGACATCAAAGAACCCCTCGATCTTTTCGTTGACCCCGCCGATCGCCTGGATCCGGCCCAATTGATCGACCGAGCCGGTGACGGCAAAGCGCTGCTCGATCGGCGCCTCGGCGAGTGCGGAGAGCAGGGCGAAGAGTTCCGCCGCCGAGGCGCTGTCGCCGTCGACCCCGCCATAGGATTGCTCGAAGACGAGGCTCGCATTGAGCGAGAGCGGCCGCGTCCGGCCGAAGCGGCCGCCGAGGAAGCCCGAGAGGATCAGGACCCCCTTCGAATGCAACGGTCCGCCGAGCGCCACCTCGCGCTCGATATCGACGACCTCGCCGCGCCCCAGCCGCACGCGCGCGCTGATGCGGCTCGGATTGCCGAAGGAGAGGCCGCCCATGCTCATCACCGCGAGGCCGTTGACCTGGCCGATCTCGGCCCCGTCGGTCTCGATGCGGATCGTGCCGCGGCCGATTTCCTCCTGCAGACGGCGATAAATCCGATCGCCGCGACGGAACTGCGCCGCGATCGCCGCTTCGACGTCGCCCGCCCCGACCGTCTCCTTGGCGCGGGCCCCGGCGAGCGCGTCGGCCTCCTGCATCAGATCGACGATCGCGCGCAGCCCGGTCGTCAGCCTGTCGGCGTCGCCCGCCAGCCGGGCCGCCCGCTCGATGATGCGGGCGACGGCGCCGCGGTCGAAGGGGCGCAAGTTCTCGCGCCGCATGGCGCTCGCGACAAGGCGCGCGTAAAGCAGCGTCGTTTCCGGCGAGCGCTCGACGCGGTCGTCGAAATCGGCGGCGATCTTGAACAGCTCGCGAAAATCGTCATCGAGAGAGGCGAGCAGGTAATAGATCGTCGGCGCGCCGAGCAGCACGATCTTGACCTCGAGCGGGATCGGCGCCGGATCGAGCGAGACCGTGCTCGCCATGCTCAACAGCTGTTCGAGGCTTTCGAGCCGGATCTCGCCGGCCTGCAGCGCCCGTTTCAGCGAGGCCCAGCCGAAATTGCCGGTCAAGAGGCGCTGCGCGTCGAGAATGAGATAGCCGCCATTGGCGCGGTGCAGCGCGCCCGGCGTCAGCAGATTGAAATCGGTGACCAGCGCCCCGAAACGGGCCATGTGCTCGACCCGGCCGACGAGGGTCTGGTGCGTCGGGTTGTCCTCGTAGACGACGGGCGCGCCCTGCTGCCCGCCATTGTCGACGATGACGTTGACCTGGTAGCGGCGAAAGCGCGCCTCGTTCAACCCCTCCTGCAGCGCCGCCGGCAGCGGCATGCCGGGCGGCATCCCATCCGGTGGCTGCGGCGGCGTCAAGAAATCGTCGGCGTTCCCCTTGATGTCGGCCTCGACCGCATCGAGGTAGTGCGACACCTCCGGAAAATCGCAATAACCAGCGCGCAGTTCGTCCATCATCAGCGCGATCGCGGCGCCGGTCGTCTCGCGGTCGAGCTGGCGGATCGCCTCGCGGTGCTCGCGCTCCCATTGCGGGATCTTTTGCATCACCGCCTCGAGCTCGCCCTGAATGCCCTCGATCTCGTGCTGCAGCCGCTGCCGCTCGGCCTCAGGCAGCGCCTCGAACATGTCGGGGGGCAGCACCTTGCCGTCGCGTTTTGGCGCGAGCGCGAGGCCCATCGGGGTGCGCAACAGCGCGATGCCCTTTTCTTCGGCGCGTCGTTGCAATTCGCCGAACGCCGCTTCGTTGCGGTGCTTGAACTCCTGATCGACGACCTCATGGCGGGCGCGGTATTCGTCGCGCTCGAAGGCGGCGGGGAGGGCGGCACGCAATTCCTCGACGAGCCGCTTCATCGCCTCGGCGAGGCCCTTTGCGCGTCCCGGCGGCAGGCTGAGCGCCACCGGCTTCTGCGGCTCGGCGAAATTGTTGACGTAGCACCAGTCTGAAGGTGTCGGCTCCGCCGCCGCCCGACCGCGCAACAGGCCCTCGACGAGGCTGTGCTTGCCGGTGCCGGGGGCGCCGAGCGCAAAGACGTTGTAGCCCTTCTTGCGCATCGCGATCGCGAACTCGATCGCCTCGACGGCGCGCTCCTGGCCGATCAGGCCCGGCGCGTCCTCGAGCTCGCCCGCCAGCTCGAACCGCAAATCGGCAGGGTCGCAGGACCGGTAGAGAAGCGCGGCCGGCAGCGCCTTCCCGGTCTCGACCGCGGTGTCGCGGGATCCTTGCGTCTGCTCCAAGTTGCGCTCCCTCAGCTTCCGCCCGCAGCGATATGGCGCGGGCGATCCCCGATCATTGACTCACATCAGCCGCCGGCGAAATGCTGCGAGATAGAGCCCGACGAGCGTCAGCCCCAGAAGGCCGAGGCCGGCCATCGCGAGGATGGCCAGCGAGGCGCCGCACCACAGCGCGAGCGCGCCGATCAGAAGCGTCCCGATCGGGCCGGTGCCGATGCACACCGTGACGAGCCCCATGACCCGCGAGCGCATCGGCGACGGCGCTTCGTCGAGAATGAGGGTCGTCTGTTTGATCGAAAAGACGGCGGTGCCGAGCCCGGTCAAGCAGAGCACGCAGAAGGCCAGCCAATACCAGGGCGCAAGCGCCATGACGACGAGGCCCGCGAGAAACAGGAACGAGCCGCGGAGCATCGCGTCGCGGCGGTCGAGAGCCAAGGCGCCGATCGAGAAGAGAATGCCGCTCAAGGTCGCGCCGACGGGCTCGGCCGCGGCCAGCATCCCGACCCAGACCGGCGAAACGCGGTACTCGTGGAGCCCGATCGGCGGGATCAAGGTGGCATAGCAAAAGCCGAAAAAGTTGGTGATGATCGTCACCAGAATGACGCCGAGAATGACCGGGTTGCGGCGGGCGACGGCGAGCCCTTCGGCGATGTCGGCGGGCAGGCGGCCGAAGTTGAGCCGGCGCTTTTCCTGGCGCAGGTCGAGGCCGAGGACGGCGAGCGCAGCGGCGCCGTAGAGCGCAGCCGACAACAGATAGGCGCCGCCGATGCCGAGCGTTTGATAGAGCGCGCCGCCCAACAGCGGGCCCAGCATGCGGGTGACGCTGCCTGTCAGCGTATCGAGCGCGATCGCCGGCCCGGCTTGGACGGGCGGCACGGCCTCGCCGATCATCCGCCGGCGGACCGACATCTCGGCCGCCCATGCCATGCCGGAAACGGCGCCGCCGGCGACGATTGCGGCGACCGTGAGAGCGCCGCGCAAGGCCAAATACCCGAGGCTCGCCGAGGTCGCCGCCAAGAGCACGAGTTGGCCCACGAGCACGGCCTTGCGGTTGGCCGCCTCGCCGACGGCGCCGGCGAGCGCGCCCATGAACAGCATCGGCAAGGTACGCGCCACCGTGACGACCGCGACGGCGAGGGTCGAATGCGTCAGATCGTAAGTGAAGATCCCGGCGACCAACAGCTCGAGCCAGCGCATGCCGTTGCCGACGGCGCCCGCCAGCCACAGGCGCAGATAGTTCGGGGTGCCGAGCAATGCTCGCGGTCCGACCGCCGCGGCGAGCGGCGAGGCGGCAATCGGGTTGAGACGAAGTGCGCGCAATTCCTCCCCATCCCCTTGTCGTTGCCTATAGCCGAACGGGGCGGCCTCAGCTTCGGTCTTTTTGCAGGGCGGCAATGACCGCGACAACTGCCGACGCCGCCGCGGCCAGCCGGAAGGTGCCGTGGAAGGCGGCAAGAAAGCTCGCGTCGGCGCCGCTGCCGCGGGCCGCGGCGGCGGCCTCGAAACTGTGGAAGACGAGGGTCAGGGTGCTCGCGCCGCCGACGATGCCGAGCGTGCGTGTCAGCATCGTCAGGCTGCCGGCAACCCCGCGCTGACCCACCGGCAGGGTGCGCATGACGATCTCCATATATGCCACCTGAAAGAGCCCGAGGCCGAAGCCTTGGAGGATGAGCGGCGGCACGATCGCGATCATCCGGTGCGACTGCGCCGGGTTCCAGAAGCCGACGATAAGCAGACCGGCCGCGCTGAACGCCGCGCCGAGGGCGGCGAGGCGGCCGGCTCCGACCGGCTCGACGAGCCGGCCGGCGACGGGTGAAGCCGCCGTCATGCCGACAAAGGCGGCGGCCAGCACCGCGCCCGCTTCCGGCAGCGGCAGGCGCGTGAAGCGCACGAGATAGTAGGCACCGAAGAGCAATACCGAAAACCCGGCGAGGTTGACGACGACGTTCGCGAGATTGGTGATCGCAAAGCCCAAATGCCGGAAGAATTCGAGGTTGACGATCGGCGCCGCGACCCGCCTTTCGCGGCGGATGAAGGCGACGGCGCCGAGCACTGCCAGGAATGCAAAACCCGCGCGGTGCATGGCGTCATGCTGGTTGAGCAGAAGCAGCACCGCGCTGATCGCGAGCGCGAGATAGATCGCGCCGCGCACATCGAGCGGCTCTGCCATGCCGGCGCGCGTGGCGGCGGGCGGCAAGCCGCGCAACAGGGCCAACGGCACGAGCGCCACGGGCGCGCGGAACCAGAACACCGCCGGCCAGCCCCAGCGGGCCACCAGCGCGCCGCCCAGGAGCGGCCCCACCGCCGAGCCGAGCGCGAAGATCAGCGTGAAGACGCCGAGCGCGCGGCTCCTCTCCTCCTCGGGATAGAGCCCGGTGACGAGCGCCGGCGCGCAGCTGATGACGAGACCCGCGCCGACCCCTTGCAGAAAACGGAAGAACAACAGCAGCCCGAAGCTCGGGGCGGCGGCGCAGAGCAGGAAGGCGGCGCCGCTCCAGGCCAGGCCGATACGGAAGACGCGGCCATGCCCGAAGATGTCGCCAGCCCGGCCGAAAGCCAGCATCAGGCTTGCATAGGTCAGCACATAGGCGATGACGACCCATTGGATCATCGCGATCGGCATATGAAAGCCGTTCGTTATGTCGGGAAAGGCGATGTTGACCGCAGTGTCGAGTGGCACCACCGAGGCGCCGAGCCCGATCAGAACGAGCCGCAGCCGCACTCGTGCCGTCATGCGGCACGCGCCCCGGCGCCGGCCGACGTTACCAGGCGGCTTTCAGCGCCGCCGCCGCCTCGTCGAGCGCCGGGCTGGCGGCGCGCACGATCTTGCCACTCGTCATGAAGCCGTGTAGCTGCCCCGAATAATGCCGATGCACAATCGAGACGCCGCTCTCGACGAGCCGGCGGGCATAAGCCGCGCCCTCGTCGGAGAGCGGGTCGTAGCCGGCGGTGACGACGAGGGCCGGCGCGACGCCGCCGAGATCGGGGGCACGCAAGGGCGAGGCGCGCCAATCGTCGATCTCGGCCGGCCGCGCCAGATAATGATCGACGAACCAAGCCATCGTCGCCCGCGTCAAAAGATAGCCCTCGGCGAAGCGGCGGTAGGATTCCATGTGCATGCCCATATCGACTGCCGGGTAGAGGAGCAGCTGATAGGAAACCCGCGGACCGCCGCGGTCGCGCGCGAGAAGGCTCGTGACGGCGGCCAGGTTGCCGCCGGCGCTGTCGCCGCCGACCGCGAGCCGCTCGCGGTCGGTGCTGAGCGCGGCGGCGTTTTCCGCGGCCCATTCGAGCGCCGCCCAGGCATCCTCGACCGCGGCCGGGAATTTATATTCCGGCGCGAGCCGGTAATCGACCGCGAGGACGGCGCAGTCGGCCGCATTCGCCAAATGCCGGCACAGCGTGTCGTGCGTGTCGAGATCGCCGACCACCCAGCCGCCGCCGTGGTAATAGACGAGCGTCGGCAACACTCCTTCGCGCGGCCGGTAGAGGCGCAGCGGGATAGCCGCCCCGCCTGGGCCAGGAGCCGCGAGTTCGCGGATCTCGGCGACCGGGGCCGGCTCCGGCGCGAACACCTTGCGGCCGGCGAGAAAGAGCGCGCGCGCCTCCTCGGGGCTCACCTCTTCGAAGCGCGGCCGGCCGGAAAGGCGGACCAGTTCGAGGACTTGTTCGGCATCGGGATCGAGCGCCACCCCCCTCTCCTCGCATTCGTTCCGGGCGGCGTCATTCTAGCGTCGGCCTAGCGCGCCGCCAAATGTCGCCGCACGACGCGGTATTCGTGCCAGATCAAGATGATCACCAGGATGTCGAACAGGGTGAGCGCGACGAGGCCGGGCGAGTGCGTATAGGAAAACCGGTAGACCTGATAAAGGATGAATAATCCGAGAACAACGAGCGAGGCGGGATAAGCCCAAAGCTTCTCCATCAAAAGGCCGGCAACGAGCACGACCTTCACCAACCCGTGGCTCATCAAATAGAACACATAAAAATTCTTGGTGCCGACGGTGAAATGCTGCGCCATCGCCAAGAGGTGTGCGGCGACGAAGTCGTGCGGGTCTTCGATGAGCTCGTCCTGCGTCAGCCAATCGACCCAGCCGACGATCGTCTGCGTGCTGACGATCGCGAGCAGCACGCCGCCGGCGCACTCGACGAGCGCATGCGCGCCCTTCAGCAGCACGCCGAGCTGAAAGAGCCGATGGATGCGGTGTTCGTCGAGGCGCAATTGGACGGCGGTTCTGCGGCGTTCCCGAGCAAATCGTCATATAACGCTCGCGCGGGCGCAATCGGCGTCTGCTGCGGCGAAATGCGGCGGCTGTTGCTGCCGCCGCGCCCGCTGGGCCGCTCAGGCCGCCTTGACTTCGATCCTTTTCGCGGCCTTTTCGCCCTTCGCCGATTTCGGCAATGTGATTGTCAACACGCCTTTCGAGAAATCCGCCGCGAGCTTGCCGCGGTCGACGCTCTCGGGCAACAGGAACGAACGGCGGAACGCGCCGTAGGAGCGCTCCGACATGTAGGTGTTCTTGCCCCTCTCTTCCTTCCCCTGCCGCTTCTCGCCTTTGAGGACGAGGGTGTCGCCGGAAATCGTGACCTCGACATCCTTGGCGTCGAGACCCGGCAATTCGGCGGTGATCTTGTAGGCCTTGTCGTCCTCGCCGATCTCGATCGGCGGCGCGGTGAAGCCGAACCAACCTTCGTCGCGGCGCGGCAGTTCGAGATCGAACATGCGGCCGAAGGACGGCCAGCTGAAACCGTCGGCAAAGCGGTCGAAGAGCCGGTCCATCTCGGTGCGGAACGAGCGCCACGTGTCGGGGGTTGCCCCAGGCGCAGGCGCGGGCGAGGTTTTCTTCACTTCCACTGGTACGTCGGCCATGATCCTCTCCATTCTTCGATTGCAGGGTATCGGGCGCGGCAAGCCTCAAGCCGGGGCCGCGTCCTGGCATTGATCCAGCGCAATTCACCGCGCCTCCCAGCGTCGGGTCCGCATCGCGGCGGCGATGCGCGTGCGGGCGAGCACTTCAGCCGCGCGGCGCGGCAGTGCGCCCGTGTTCCCTACCTCGCCGAGAACCGCCTCGATGTTCGCGCGGATTTTTTCTTCGATCATCGCAAAAGCGGCGGCTTCGGTCCCGCCGCGATATTCGACGGCGGCGCAAATGACGCCGCCGGCATTGGCGACGAAATCGGGAAGCACGAGGACGCCCCTCGCGGCAAGCGTCGCCTCTGCCCCGGTCGAGACCGGGATGTTGGCGCCTTCGGCGACGAGCCGGGCGGATAGCCGGCCGACATTGCCCTTGTGAATCACATCGGGCCGCGCCGCCGGGATCCAGATGTCGCACGGGATGTCGATGACCGCGTCGCGTTCGAGCTTGCGCCCGCCCGGGTGTTCGCAAAGCGGGCGGCCCTCGGCTTTGAGCGCGGTGAGCGCCGCGACATCGAACCCCGCCTCGTCGACGACCGTGCCGCGGCTGTCGCTGGCGGCGACGAGCACGGCGCCCTTTCCCGCGAGAAACCGGGCGGCGTGCCGCCCGACCGCGCCGAAGCCCTCGACGACGACCCGCGCACCCGCCAGCGAGAGCCCGATGTGCCGGCAGGCGACATCGACCGCCACGCCGAGGCCGAAGCCGGTGGCGCCGATCTCGTCGAGCGGGATGCCGCCCAATTCGCGCGGCAGGCCGACGGCGCGCCCGGTCTCGTCCTTGATCCAGCCCATCGCGACTTCGTCCGTGCCCATGTCGGGGCCGGGGATGTATTCGGCGAGATCGGCGATCGCAGCGGCGAAGGCGCGCACGAGGAGCTCCTTCTCGGCTCGCGGCATCTTCGGATCGGCGAAGATGACCGACTTGCCGCCGCCATGCGGCAGTCCCGCCGCGGCGTTCTTGAGGGTCATCGCGCGGGCCAGGCGAAAGGCCTCCTCGGCGCTGACGTCAGGGGCCATTCGCACACCCCCGATCGACGGCCCGCAGGCGATGTTGTCGACCGCGACAACCGCCTTCAACCCGACTGCCGGCCGGTGGATGTAAAGCAGCTTCAGCGGCCCCAGTTCGTCGGCGAAGCGAAACCCGTCCTCCATGGGCGCCTCCATTTGCTGCGCCCATTCTGACCTCGGCGGGCCGGCCGGTAATTGACCTGGGTCATGGCGGCGCGTCGCAAAGCGGGCGAGGCTCACGCGATGTTAGGCACGCCCGATGCCCCCGACAGGACAGAAACCCTCGGCGCGCTGCCGGTCGGCGTATTTCGCTATATCCTGATGACGAGCTGGCCGCACCAGCTGGCGCTCATCGCTCTTTCCATCCTCGGCTTTCTGCTCGAAATCGTGCCGCTCGAGTTGCAGCGCCGCGCCGTCAACGATCTCGTCAAGGGCCGCAGCTACCGCTGGGTGATCTTGATCGCGGTCATCTACAGCGCGGTTGTTCTCGTCCAGGGCGGCACGAAGCTCGCCCTCAACATCTACCGCGGCTGGGTCGGCGAGCGCGCCAAGCGCGATCTGCGCCGGCACATTCAATCCTCGCTCGGCGGCCCGTCACCAGCCACGCCGGAGGCCGAGGCGCAGGGCATCGCGGTATCGATGATCGTCGCCGAGGTCGAGCCGATCGGCGGCTTCATCGGCGAAAGCGTGTCGGAGCCGCTGTTGCATGGCGGCGTGCTCGTCTCGGTCTTCGCCTACATCACGCATATCGACCCGTGGATGGCGCTCGCCGCATTGAGCCTCTTGGTCCCGCAATTCGTCTTCGTGCCGCTGCTGCAAGGGGCGGTCAACCGCAACACCGGCCAGCGCATCCGGATCTTGCGGCAGCTCGGCAGCGGGCTCATCGCGGCGAACCACAACGGCGGCACGCAGCCGCCGCTGGACGACGGCGGCATCGACCGGGTCTTCGCGCTCGACATGGGAATTTTCTATCTGAAGTTCACGATGAACTTTCTGATGAATCTGTTCACGCATCTACAGATCGTCGCCGGGCTTCTGGTCGGCGGCTATTGGGTCTACGAGGGCCGGCTCGAAATCGGCGGCGTCGTCGCCTTCATCTCCGGGATCGGGCGCCTGACCGACCCGTGGGGCGACATCGTCAACTATTTCCGCGACCTCAACGTGACGCAGGTCAAGTACCGCCTGCTCGCGAACGCCCTCGGCACGATCGAGGGGCGTGACGCGCCATCCCCATAGCCGGTGGCGGTCGGCTGACTGGCCAACCGCGCGACCGCGGTTCCGATGCGGCGGCGGCATGGGCATTGACGGCGGCGGTTCTCGGCGGGTATCGGTTTGGTCGGGCCACAGCCGACGAAAAGAGGCCCCGGCCGGACGCGTGCCGACCGCAAACGACCCGAGGAGGAGACGACATGGCCGGCCAGACTTCCGAGGATCTCCTTGCCCTGTTCGACGGCGCGCCGCTCAACCGCCGGTATTGGGTGACCTTCATCATCATGGCGGGCGTTTTCGTCCTCGATTTCTTCGATTTCTTCCTGATCGCCTTCGTCATGTCCAAGGTCGGGCCGGAATGGCACCTGACCTATGGCGAGGGCGCGCTCATCCTCTACGGCGCCGGCGTCGGCGCGATCGTCGGCTCGCTCTGCTGGGGCACGCTCGGCGACCTCTTCGGGCGCAAGATGCAGACCGTCACCGGCACCTTCATCTGCGGGATTGCCGCCGGTTCGATCGGCCTCTTGCCGACCGGCGCCTGGATTGCGCTCGCGGTCCTGCGCTTCTTCGTCGGCTTTGGCCTCGCGGCCGGGGTCACCCCCGCCCTCACCATCGTCGTCGAGCAGACGCCGACCCGCTGGCGGACCGGCATGACGAGCTTTTACGTCGTGTTCGCGAGCGCCGGCACCCTGCTCGCGTCCTTCACCTTCGCGACCCTCTTTGACGCCTTCGGCTGGCGCGGCGTCGCGATGACCGGCTTCGTGGCGATCATCGTCGGCATATTGGTGTGGATCCTGGTGCCCGAATCGGTGCGCTGGCTGACGGCAAAAGGGCGGTTTGCCGAGGCGCGGACGGAAGTCGCCAAGCTCCTCGACATGCCGCTCGACCGGGTGCCGCTGCCGACGACGCGGCCCGCCGCCGCGCCGCGCGCCGGCCTCGGCGAACTGTACCAGAACCCGCGCCTCTTCTGGCAGACGGTGCTGATCTGGGGCGGCTCGGCCTCGGCCGCCTACGGCTATTATCTGTGGGGCCCGACGATCGTCGCGCTGGCGCTGCATGTCGGCCCGGCGCAGGCCGCGAAATATTTCATCTATGTCTCCGGCTGCGGCGTCATCGGCAAGATCATCGTCTCGCTGATCGCCTCCTCGACAGGCCGGCGTCCGCTCGGCATCGTGTTCGGCCTCGTCTCGGTCGTCTGTCTCGTCGCCGCCGGCTATTTCCACGCCGTGCTTCTGGGCACGGTACCGGCCTTCATCGTGCTGATCGCCGCTTCCGCCTTTTTCGTCGAGGGCGGCTTCTCGAACCTCGCGCCCTATACGGTCGAGCAATACGGAGTGCGGCTCGGCTCGCGCTCGTCGGGTTTGGGGCAGGCGGCGAACGGCGTCGGCAAGATCATCGGCCCGCTCGCCCTGGCGCTGCTCGCCGGCAGCAGCAACATCATCGCGCCGCAGGCGACCGAGAACGCGATCTTCCCGGCCTTCGCCCTCCTCGGCGGCATCATGCTGCTCGTCGCGCTCGCCTATGTCTTCCTCGGAGTGGAGACGCATGGGCGGCCGATGACCGTCGAGCAGGCAGCGGCCGAGTAGCGCCGGCTCCGAGGCGAAAGAGGGGGGATGGAGGCGGCTTCCGAAGGCTTGCTGACGCTCTACGATCAGGGGCCGCTCAATCGGCGCTATTGGACGAGCTTTATTGTGCTCGCGCTCGTCTATGTGTTCGATTTCTTCGACTTCTTCCTGATCGCCTTCCTGATGGCGGTGATCGGGCCGCGATGGCACCTGACCTACGGCGCCGTCGCGCTGATCTTTTACGGCAGCGGGGTCGGCGCGATTCTCGGCTCGCTGATCTGGGGCTCGCTCGGCGAAGTCTTCGGCCGCAAGCTGCAGACCGTTACCGGCACCTTGATCTGCGGGCTTGCCGCCGGCGCGATCGGGTTTCTGCCGACCGGCGCCTATGTGCCGCTCGTCATCCTGCGCATCCTCGTCGGCTTCGGCCTCGCCGCCGCGATCACCCCGGCGCTGACGATCGTCGTCGAGACGACGCCGACGCGCTGGCGCACCGGCATCACGAGCTTTTTCGTGCTGACGGCGAGCGTCGGGCCGCTTCTCGCCTCGCTGACCTCGGCGGCGCTCTTACACGCGCTCGGCTGGCGCGGCGTCGCGATGTTCGGGCTGCTGCCGCTCGTCGTCGGGGGGCTGGTGTGGCTGTTCGTTCCGGAATCGGTGCGCTGGCTCGCCGCCAAGGGACGGCTCGAGGAGGCGCGCGTCGAGGCGGCGCGCTATCTCGGCGTGCCGGCCGCGCAATTGCCGTTGCCGAGCCCGCCGCGCGCCCCCGAGCCGCGCGCCGGGCTCGGCGAACTCTACAACAGCCCGCGCCTCTTCTGGCAGACGCTGCTGGTGTGGGGCGGCTCGACGACCGCCGCCTTCGGATATCTGCTCTGGGGGCCGACGATCGTCGCGCTGACGCTGCACACGCCGGTGCCGCAGGCGGCGAAATATTTCGTCTATGTCTCGGCAAGCGCAATCGCCGGGCGGATTCTGGTGGCGATCGCCGCGCAACAGATCGGCCGGCGGCTGATCGGCGTCGTCTTCGGCTTCGCCGCCGCCCTCGCACTCGCCTTCGCCGGATATTTCCACGCCGCCGTCATCGGCGGCTTCCCGCTCTTCGTGATCCTGGTCGCGGTCTCCGCCTTTTTTGTGGATGGCGGCCTCGGCAATCTTGCGCCCTATACGATCGAGCAATATGGCGTGCGCTTGGGCTCGCGTTCCTCCGGGCTCGGCCACGCCGCCGCCGGCTGGGGCAAGATCTTGGGCCCGCTGGCCCTTGCGCTGATCGCCGGGTCGAGCAATATCGTCAGGCCGCAGGCGACCGCCGCCGCCGTCTATCCGGCCTTTCTGTTTCTGGCGCTCAACATGCTGCTCGTGGCGCTCGCCTTCGTCTTCCTCGCCGTCGAGATGCACGGCAGGCCGATCGGCTTCGAGGAAGCGGCGGCGGGCGAGGATTAGGAAAGCCTGAGCCCTTCACGGCACATCCCGATGCGGCGCGCGTTCTTCGCCCAGTAGAAGAGCGGCGGCGCGGCCGGAGCACGGCCCTCGCGCAATTTCAGCGCCTCCTCCAGCATGAAGCGCGTCACGTCGCGGAATGCTTCGAGCGGGCCGCGCCCGATCGGGTGCCAGCCGACGTCTTCGAGTTCCTCGCTCGCCGCCGGCTCGCCGACGACATACTCGCCCTCGGCGACGAAGAAGCGGGTGTTGAAGCGCCGGCGCGAATGCGACGGCGTGATCGCGCGCCCGACATAGACGAGCAGATCCATCGCCGCCGCGAGGCCGGCCTCGCGATAGGCGCGCTCGATCGGCCGCAAATCCGCTGCGCCTCCCGCCGGCGCCGGCATCGGCCGGCCGAGCAAGATGCCCGCCTCCTCCCAGCTCTCGCGCAAGGCGGCGCGGGCAGAGCGCAAGAGCCGCGGCGCCAATGCCTCGCTCTCCGTCTCGACGCTCCATGAGGCGCGGTCCTCGGCGTCGATCTGGCCGCCGGGGAAGACATAGACGCCAGGCATGAATCGCTGGTTGAGCGGGCGGCGGCCGGCGAGGACTTCGAGACCCGGGCCACGGCCGCGCAACAGGATCAGCGAGGCGGCGTCGCGCGGGCGCACCACCCGGATGCGCCGGTCGACCGGCGCCGCGGATGCATCGTTCATCGCCGCACTATAGCGGAGAGGCGGGAGCCGGCGAGCCTTTCATGGCGGGCGGCGCAGCGGATAGGCGGCGACGACGCGCCCGCGCTCGTACCAGCCTTCGACGGCAAAGCCATGCCCCGATGGGCCGATGAAGCGGCCGTTGCCGCGCAAGCGGCCGTGATGGAAGGCCTCGAGCACGGCGGCGACGACGGCCTCGCCGGACATTCCGTCGGGGAAGAAGGTCGAGGGCTCCTTCTTCTCGACCCACGCGCCGGTATTCGGATCGCGCAGCGCGACGAGCGCGCGGTAAACGCCGTTCGCATCGGGAGGCTCGATGACTGTCAGCACGCGCGCCCCCGGCATATCGTGCCCGCCGGCGCGATGGTGATAACCGACCGCCTCGCCCCAATGGTTGATCTCGCCCGTCTCGATATGCGCAAGGTCGATCGGCGGGTCGGTCTCGGTCCAGCGCGCCGCGACCGACGCCGCGACAATCCCGACGACGAGAAGCGCGACCGGAACGATCCGGCGCAACGAAGGGCTCACCCGCCGGCCCGGTCGGCGTCGAGTTCGGCGACGGCGGCGGAATTGGGCGACATCACGTCGCTGACGCCGTGATTGACCCCGTCGGCGCCGCGCAGGACGAGGTTCGGACAGGCGAAGAGGGCGGGCCAGGCCGCATGCTCGACGACGCTCGCCTGCGGCCGCGCGGCGAGGGTATCGCGTACCGCCGCCGGCATTCGCGCATCGATCGCGAGCCGATCGCTGCCGCTGACATCGACCCGCGGATGGTGCGCGGCTTCGTCGGCGCTCATCGCGAAGTCGACGATGAAGCTCCCGACCTGCATGACCGCGCCGAGGATGCGCCTGCCGCCCGAGGCGCCGACGCCGAACCAGGGCCTGCCTTCCCGCGACGCGATGACCGGGCACATGTTGGTGAGCGCCCGCTTCCCCGGCCCGATCGAGTTCGGCCGGCCGGGGCGCGGGTCGAACCACATGACGCCGTTGTTCATCAGAATGCCGGTGCCCGGCAGCACATAGCGGCTGCCGAAGCTCGAGAGCAGCGTCGTCGTCAGTGCCGCGATGCCGCCCTCGCCGTCGGCCGCCGTCACATGCGTCGTCGAGGTCGTCCCCGCGCCCTCGCTGTCGCCGAAGCCCGCGAGCCGCTCGGCATAGGCGTGCTGCAATGCCTCGGCGACGGCGGCGAAATAGAGGGCGTCGGGGAAGGGGGCGAATTGCCGGCCGGCGAGGATGCCGAGCGCCGTCTTGAGGCTCGGGCCGGCGGTCAGCCCCGGCGCCGCGGCGAAGCGGGCGCCGCGATAGTCGATGTCGAGCGCCGGCACGAGGCGCGCCCGGCATTGGGCCAAGTCCTCGGCCGACAAAACGCCGCCCGCCGCCGCGACGTCGGCAACGATCGCGCGGGCGATGTCGCCCTTGTAGAAATCCTGCGCGCCCGCTTCGGCGAGCCGGGCGAGCGTCTCCGGGAAGCGGCCGAGCACGAGGCGTGGCCCCCCGCCATCCGCCGGCGCGACGGGCGGCAGGCCGTCCAGGAGCCACACGCGGCGGCTCTCCTCGTAGCGCCGGAGATCGGCCGCGGCATAGGCAGTCTTGACGGTCAGCCACCAATCGACGGGGCGGCCCTCGCGCGCCAGCGCCGCCGCGGGCTCGACGAGCCTCGTCCACGGCAGGCGGCCGAAGCGCTCGGCCGCGAGCGCATAACCTGCGACCGCCGAGGGCGTCACGAACGAGAGCGGCCCCCGCATGTTGCGGTCGGCTTCGACCTGCGGCCAGGTGAACAGCTCGGTGGCGACGCCGCCCGTCAGCGGAAAGGCCTGCGGGTCGAGACGGCGCGGCGAGACCGGGCCGAAATCGACGCATTCGGCGCGCGCCATGCCCGGGAGCTGGACGACCATGACGCCGATGCCGCCGAGCCCGCTGTTCCACGGCTCGACGGCGGCGAGGGCGAAAGCGGCGGCGAGGACGGCATCGACCGCGTTCCCCCCCTCCGCCAGCGCTGCGGCGCCGATCTCGGCCGCCCGCCCGTTCTGCGAGGCGACCACGCCGCGCCGCGACCGGGCGACGGGCTTTCTTACGTCCCAGTTCTGACTCGGGATCACGTCAGTGCGTCTCCTGCCGCCGTTTGCCTGCCGGGGCCGTCATTGCGAGCGCAGCGAAGCAATCCCGTCGGGATTGCCGCGTCGTTGCGCGCCTCGCAATGACAATCGCCCCACACCCCAGCCGTTCAGCGCCGCGGCGGCGGCGCCGGCATCGCCGGGGCCGGGCCGAACGAGGCGACGCATTCGGCATGCAGTTGCGGGTCGCCGATCGGGTCGCACTCCTCGGCGATGCGCTTGGCGCGGAAGGTCGGGTTGCCGTGCACCAGCGCCTCGTAGCGCTGGCTCTGCGCGACATTGGCCGCCGCGATCGGGTCCTGCGGCATTTGCTGCGCCCCTGCCCCCGCTGCCGCCAATGCGGCGACGACTGCAACCACCGCTCCCCGGTATCCCTTCATGCTCCCCTCCTTTCGAATTCGGCTCGCGCCCGAATGATCGCGCGCCGAGTTCGGCAAGAAAAGGGCGCTGCCATCAAAACTGCACCCGCTGCGTCAACGCGCCGTCGATGATCAGATTCGTGCCGGTGATGAAGCTCGCGCGCGGGCTGGCGAGAAAGACGACGGCGTTCGCCACCTCCTGCGGCGTGCCCATCCGGCCCGTCGGGTTGCGCGACAGCATGTCCTTGAAATAGGCGGGGTTCTTCTCCTCGGCGACATTCCACACGCCGCCCTTGAAATAGACGTTGCCGGGCGAAACCATGTTGGCGCGCACCCCCTTTGCCGCGAGATTGCGGGCGAGCCCCTTGACGTAGGGGATGAGCGCCGCCTTGACCGAAGCGTAGGGCCGCATCGCGCCGGCCATCTCGATCGCGCCGGTGGTGCCGATGACGACGATCGCGCCGGCCGATGATTTTTCGAGATAAGGGACCGCCGCCTCGACGCCGGCGATCGTCCCCATCACGTCGATTTCGAAGCTGCGGCGCCAGGAAGCATCGTCCATGCCCATCGCGAGCGCGCTGACGTTGGCGACGAAGACATCGATGCCGCCGAGCGCGGCTGCGGCCTCGCCGACGAAGGAGCGCAAGGCCGGCAGATCCGCGACATCGACCGCCGCGCCCCAGGCTTTCCTGCCCTTCTTTTCGAGCGCACCCACCGCCGCCTCGACCCCGGCCCGGCCGCGCGCGCAGATCGCGACGTCGCAGCCTTCCTCCACGAGCGTTTCGGCGATCGCCCGCCCGATGCCGCGGCTGCCGCCGGTGACGACCGCCTTTTTTCCCTTGAGCCCCAGATCCACGCTCGCTTCTCCTTTTTTCCTCCGCCGCGGCGTATCATAGCCCCACCGCGGCGGAGGAAGGAAAGATGAGCTATACGGTCACCCCGCTCTCACCCCATACCGGCGCCGAAATTCGCGGCCTCGATTTGCGCGAGGGCCTCGACCCCGAGACGCGCGCAGCGCTCAACCGCGAATTCGTCGCCCGCTCGGTCTTGGTGTTTCGCGACCAGCGCCTCGGCCCTGCGGAATTTCTCGCCGCGGCGGGGCTCTTCGGCGAGGTGTTCGAGCAGCACAACCCGCGCTTCGCCATCCCCGAATGCCCGCTCGTCCACTACATCTCCAACGAGGATTTCTATCCCGACGGGCGCCGTTACATCCCGGGGGAAGGTTTCCACACCGACCACTCGAACGCGCCGGAGCCGCCGAAGGCGACGCTCTTGCACGCGGTGCGCCTGCCGAGCACAGGCGGCGACACGCAATACGTCAACATGCACCTCGCCTACGAGCGGCTTCCCGAGGCATTGCGCGAGCAAACAGCCGGGTTGCAGGCGATTCACGTCTATCAGAGCCCTCACAGCGCGCGAAAAGTGTTCGACTTGCCGCCCGAGGCGAAAGAGAACGTGCCGAACGGGGTCGCGCACCCGGTCGTCCGCACCCATCCGGAGAGCGGCCGCAAGGCGCTCTACATCAACCCGGTCCGCATCGAGGCCATCCCCGGCATGGAGGAAGAGGCGATGCTCGCGCTGCTCTCCCGCCTCCTCGAACACGCGACCAAGCCGGAATTCGAGTACCGACACCGCTGGCGGCCGGGCGACGTTGTGATGTGGGACAACCGCTCTCTCTTGCACAAGGCTAACGCCGACTACGACATGCGCGAGAGGCGCTATCTCTACCGCCTGATGCTAAAGGGCGACCGGCCGGTGTAAGGGAGCGCCGAAAAACCCCTCCGCCCCCGAGGGCGGAGAGGGCATACTGTCGCCGTTACAGCCGCGACAGCACCTCGTCGCGGAAGCGGCGCAACTCGGCCATCGAAGCCTCGGCGCTCGGCCGTTCGATATCGATGTCGAGGGCGCCGACGCCCAATTCCTCGAGCGCGCGCAGATCGCCGACGATGTCGCCGACGCCGCCGGAGAAGAGGCGGCGCTCGCCATCGGAGGCCTTCGGCGGCAGCTCCGCGCCGTACTGCTTGACGCGATAGGTAAGCGCGACCGCGGCGGGATCGCGCCCAGCTTCGGCGGCGTATTGCTTGAGGCGCGCGACGCCGGCGCGATAGCGCGGCAGGCTGTCGAGCAGATGCCGGTTATTGCTGCCGATCGGATACCAGGCGTCGCCGAGCCGGGCCGCGCGCCGCAAGGCGGGCGGGCTCTCGCCGCCGACCCAGATCGGCGGGTGCGGCTTTTGCACCGGCTTCGGGGCGAAAAGAATGTCGTCGAAACGGACATGGCGGCCGAGAAAGCGCGGCGCCGCCTCGGTCCACAGGACGCGAAAGGCCTTCAGATACTCGTCGGTGACGGCGCCGCGCTCGGCGAAGGGGGGCGTTCCGAGGGCGTCGAACTCGGCCTGGAGCCAGCCGGCGCCGATGCCGAGGACGAGCCGCCCGCCCGACAGTACGTCGATCGTGGCGAGCATCTTGGCCGCGAGCAATGCCGGGCGGTACGGCACCACCATGACCGCCATGACGAGGCGGATCTTGCGCGTGCGCGCCGCGACATAGGCGGCGGCAGCCAATTGCTCGAGGCGGTTCTGCGGCCCCTCGCCGAAGAACTCGCCCGATTCCGAATAGGGATAGCCCGGCGCCTTCAGATCGGGCAGCACGATGTGGTCGGTCAGCGTCAAATACGCATAGCCGAGCGCTTCGCCGGCTTCGGCGATCCGCGCCACATCCTCGGGGCTCGAAAGCGGCCCGCTGATCGGCAGGTTGAAGCCGAATTCCATCATTCCCTCCGCCTTGCGCGCGCCCGGCGAGGATAGGCGATCGTCCGCGCTCTGTCACAGCCGCCGTGCGGCCGTTTCGATTGATGGCAAAGGGGCTTTCGTCTAGCCTCGACATATACCGACACCCGGAGCGACAGGGGACAGGGCGATGCAGACGAAGATCGACGGCACGACCTTGCCGGTATTGCAGATCGGCCTGGAGCCGGGCGAGGTGATTGTCGCCGAGCCCGCCGAACTCGGCTGGATGAGCGACAACATCGCCCTCCACACGACGACGCAGGCGGCGGGCGCCAAGGGCCTCTGGGGCATTCTCGGCCGCGCCATCTCGGGCGGCGGGCTGTTCATGACCGAATACCGCGCCGAGGGCGGCCCCGGCTTTGTTGCCTTCGCCGCCAAATTGCCGGGGACGATCCTGCCCGTGGAGGTGCCGGCCGGCCACAGCTACATGATCCACCGCCACGGCTTTCTCTGCGCGACGCAGGGCGCGCAATTATCGATCGGCTTTCAGCGCTCGCTCGGCTCGGGGCTCTTCGGCGGCGACGGTTTCATCCTGCAAAAACTGTCGGGGCCGTGCTCGGCCTTTGTCGAACTGGGCGGCGAAAGCGTCGTCTACGATCTACCGGCCGGGCAGTCGATCAAGGTCCATCCCGGCCATATCGGCATGTTCCAGGACACGGTCGATTTCGACATCGTGCTGATGCGCGGCATCACGAACGCCCTGTTCGGCGGCGACGGCCTCTTCCTGGCGCGCCTCACCGGGCCCGGAAAGGTTTGGCTGCAGAGCCTCACCGTTCCCGGCTTCGCGCATGCGCTCGCCCCCTATATCAAGGGTGGCGAAGCGAACACCGCGGCGAGCGCCGGGGTCGCCGGCGCCGTCGGAACGCAGCTCTTCAACGACATCTTCGGACGCAGCAGGTGACCCTGAAGGAGAAACGCATGGCGCAGAGCACCGACCTCTTCGAGATCATCCACACGACGCGGGCGATGCGGCGGCTGAAACCGGATCCGGTGCCGGACGAGTTGATCAGAAAGATCCTCGAAGCTGGGCAATGCGCGGCGAGCGGCGGCAATTCGCAGCGCTGGCGCTTTCTCGTGATCAAGGACCCGGAGATCAAGAAGAAGGTGCAGGTCTATTACAAGCGCGCCTTCGACGAGGTGATCGGACCGCGCTATCGCACCAGCGCGCCGCCGCCCGGCGTCACGGCGGAGCGCTACCAGCGCCAGCACGCCGCCGTCGAATATCTCACCGACCACTTTGCCGAAGCACCGGTGTGGATCGTCGCCTGCCTCGAGGCCGGCCCGAACCCGAACCGCGCCGCCGGCTCGTCGATCTATCCGGCGGTGCAGAACATGCTCTTGGCGGCGCGCGCGCTCGGCCTCGGCGCGACCTTGACGACGCGGCACCTGCTCTACGAGAAGGAGGCCGAGGCGGCGCTCGGCCTGCCGCCCGGCGTCCATTCCTACGCGATCCTGCCGATCGGCTGGCCGATGGGACACTTCGGACCGCTCGGCCGCGGGCCTCTGAAGGAGGTCGTCAATCTCGACCGCTGGGGCGAGCCCTATCCGGGGCTGTGAGCCGGTCCGCGCAGCTTTCGGCGTCATTGCGAGGAGGCCGAAGGCCGACGAAGCAATCCCGGGCAGATGAGGGCTCATCGAGATTGCGTCGCTACGCTCGCAATGACGATAACCAATTGAGGAGAAAAGGAAATGCCGAGAATTCCGCCGATCACCGGCAAGCGCGACGTGCCCGCCGAGCATCACGGCGTCGTCGACGAGGTCGTCAAGGTGTTCGGCGGCGTTCGCGGTCCCTACAGCGTTCTGCTGTACAGCCCGAAGCTTGCCGCCAATGCGCTGCGCTTCGTCACCTTCAACCGCGACGAAACGGTCGTCGAAGGGCGGCTGCGCTCGCTCGCCATCCTCGCCGCGGTGCGCGAGAAGGAGGCGGCCTATGTGTGGGCGGCGCAGGTCGGCGCCGCGCGCCGGGCCGGCGTGCCGGAGGCGACGATCGACCTGTTGCGATCGAAAGGCGACCCCTCGTCGCT
>DASYYD010000179.1:0-3045 GCA_035934195.1 Allostellaceae bacterium
GCTCGGCAACGACCAGCTCGAATGGCTCGAAAAGGATCTCGCGGGGCGCCCGGCGAGCACGCCGATCGTCGTCATGGCGCATGTGCCGCTGTGGACGGTCTACGAGAAATGGGGCTGGGGCACGGTCGATGCGCCGCAGGCCTTCTCCTACCTGAAGCGCTTCGGCTCGGTGACGGTGTTGAATGGCCACATCCACCAGATCTTCCAGAAGGTCGAGGGCAACATCACCTTCCACACCGCGCGCTCGACCGCCTTCCCGCTGACCCCGCCGGGCCCCGAGCCGCACTTCGCCCCGCTCAAGCTGCCGGCCGGCAAGCTCGCCGAGTATCTCGGCGTGCGCACTGTCGACTTCGTGCGCGGCAAGGGGGCGCCGGCCCTGACCGACCGCCCGCTCGTCGCCTGAGGGAGGGAGCGATGTATATGAAACGCATGACCCTCGCAGCCGCGGCAGCGGCCGCCTTGTTCGCCGCCGCCGGGCCGGGCGCCCTCGCCGGGCAGACGGCTGCGGCGACATCCCCGGCCGTCGTCGATATCCGCAACTTCCAGTTCCAGCCGGCGACGCTGACGGTCACGGCGGGAACGACCGTCATGTGGAAGAACGACGACGGCAGCCCGCACAGCGTCGCCGCCCAGAGCGGCGCCTTCCGCTCCGACCCGCTGGACACGAAGGACAGTTATTCCTTCACCTTCGCGGCGCCGGGCACCTACGTCTACGGCTGTACCTTCCATCCGATGATGATCGGCAAGATCATCGTCAAGGCGAAGGGCGGGGCGTCGTAAGCCGCCCGGCCGCGGCGGCGCGCGCGCCCCCTGCCGCGCCGCCGCGGCCAACGCGGCATTGCTCAACATCGGACGGATCGTTACGGTGCGCCCCCGAGCCGCGCTGGGAGGATGAGCGATGCCCGACGATCAGAGAACGCCCGCATTCGACAAATCGCGGATGCCGAGCCGGCACGTGACGATCGGCCCCGAGCGGGCGCCGCATCGCGCCTTTCTCTATTCGATGGGGCTTTCCGACGAGCAGATCGCGCAGCCGCTCGTCGGCGTCGCCACCACCTGGAACGAGGCCGCGCCCTGCAACATCGCGCTGGCGCGCCAGGCGCAGGCGGTAAAGAAGGGGGTGGCCGCGGCGCACGGCACGCCGCGCGAGTTCACGACGATCACCGTCACCGACGGCATCGCGATGGGCCATGCCGGCATGAAATCCTCGCTCGTCAGCCGCGAGGTCATCGCCGACTCGGTCGAGCTGACGATGCGCGGCCATTGCTACGACGCGCTCGTCGGGCTGGCCGGCTGCGACAAGTCGCTGCCCGGGCTGATGATGGTGATGCTGCGCCTCAACGTGCCGTCCGTTTTCATGTATGGCGGCTCGATCCTGCCCGGCCGCTTCAAGGGCAGGGACGTGACGATCGGCGACGTCTTCGAGGGGGTGGGCGCGCACAACGTTGGCCGCATGACCGACGAGGAACTGCACGAATTGGAATGCGCCGCCTGCCCGTCGGCCGGCTCCTGCGGCGGCCTCTTCACCGCCAACACGATGGCCTGCGTCTCGGAGGCGATCGGGCTAGCGCTGCCCGGCTCGGCCGGCGCCCCGGCGCCCTATGATTCGCGCGACGCCTATGCCGAGGCGTCCGGGCAGGCGGTCATGGACCTCATCCGCCGCAACCTCCGGCCGCGCGACATCGTGACGAGACGAGCGATCGAAAACGCGGCGATGGTCGTCACCGCCGCCGGCGGCTCGACGAATGGCGGGCTGCACCTGCCGGCGATCGCCAACGAGGCCGGCATCGATTTCACATTGCACGATTTCGGCGAGATCGCGAAGCGTACCCCCTACATCGCCAGCATGACGCCGGGCGGCAAATACGTGATGAAGGATCTGCACGACATCGGCGGCGTGCCGGTGCTGATGAAGGCGCTCTTGGACGGCGGCTATCTGCACGGCGACTGCCTGACCGTCACCGGCAAGACCGTCGCGGAGAACCTGGCGAATGCGTGCGTGCCGGGCGGCCAGGACGTGGTGCGCCCGACCTCGAACCCGTATGCCCCGACGGGCGGGCACGTCGTCTTCAAGGGCAACCTCGCGCCGCAGGGCGCGATCATGAAGGTCGCCGGCATGCAGCGGCTGCGCTTCGAGGGCAGCGCGCTCTGCTTCGATTGCGAGGAGGACGCCTTCGCCGCGGTGGAAGCCCGCCGCTACAAGGAGGGTGATGTCATCGTCATCCGCTACGAGGGGCCGCGCGGCGGCCCCGGCATGCGCGAGATGCTGTCGACGACCGCGGCGCTCTACGGCCAGGGCGTCGGCGAGAAGGTGGCGCTCTTGACCGACGGGCGCTTCTCGGGCGCGACGCACGGCTTCTCGATCGGCCATGTCGGGCCGGAGGCGGCGGTCGGCGGCCCGATCGGCCTGTTGCGCGACGGCGACAGGATCACGATCGACGCCACGGCCGGCACGATCGAGGTGGCACTGAGCGAGGCGGAACTCGCCGAGCGCCGCAAGGCCTGGCAGCCGCGCCGCACCGACTACCAGTCCGGGACCTTGTGGAAATACGCGCAGACCGTCGGCGACGCCGAAAAGGGCGCCGTCACCCACCCCGGCGCCCGCGCCGAGACGCATGTGTATGCCGATATCTGACTATACGGCCCTCTCCGCCCCCGGGGGCGGAGAGGGTCGGGTTGTTTCTTGCGAGGCATCGATTGACGCCGCAGCAATCCCGGCGAGATTGCCGCAGATCAGCCAAAGCGGCGATAGTGATTAGCCATTGCCGTGCGTGACGAACTCATTTAACCGAGAAAAGGAAACCAACCGATTTAGGGTAGCGGTGGTGAACACTTTTCCATTCAGCTCAAGGAGCATCTGCCGCATGTCCTCGCGGCGTTGCTTGAAACCCCTGCCATCAATGCAGGCGATCACCTCGTACGGCGGCCGGCCCTCAGCCACGTGCCGATCCCGCTGAGTGGCGAGCACCTTGATTCGAGCTACCTTATCCCGCGCCGTGCCATCGTCGCTCGTTATTTTCGCCTCAATAACAACTGCTGGGCTTC
>DASYYD010000193.1:0-3549 GCA_035934195.1 Allostellaceae bacterium
CACGCGGCGCCCGGCGCGCCGCCCCCGCCGGCGGCCGAGGCAGGCGAGCCGGCGCCGACCGGCCCGACCGCGCGGCTCTGCCTGGTGATGGCGCGGCTGGAAGAGGCCGAGCACGGCGGCGAAGGACGTATGCGCGAATGGCTCGACCGCATCGCCAGCGCAGTGCCCGACCCGTGCCATGTCTGCGCCAATTGCGGCGAGCAGAGCCTCGAATGGCGCTCGCTGTGCCCCGCTTGCGGCGGCTTCGACACGCTCGCCTGGCTGACGCCGGCGCGGGCGCGGTTCGCCGAGCTGATGCCGGCCGCCGCGGCAGCCGCAAAAACGGCGCCCTCCCCGGCCGCCGAGCGGCCGATCGCCGCGCTGCCGGCGGCCGCAGGGGAATGCTGACGCCGAACGGCTTGGCGGCGCCGCCCGGACGCGCTAAGTATCGCGCCACCGGATTCGCCCCGATAGCTCAGCGGTAGAGCAGCCGCTTCGTAAGCGGCAGGCCGTCTGTTCGAATCAGACTCGGGGCACCAGCAACTGCGGCCGCGGCGACGATCGAGCATGGACATCTGGCGAGGCCGCCTGCGGCCGTTGATGCTGTTGGCGGCGGCCCTGCTTTTCCCGGCCGCTTCGGCCGCATCCGGCCCAGGGCCGTCGTCGATATTCGACCCGCCGCTAGCGACCGAGCGCCTCCCCATCGGGGCCAGCCGGGAGGGCTCTTCCCGAAAGCACCGGCTCAGCTGCTTCCTTTACAGAGGGTTGCGGGTGAAGGAGCTCGACCTCGGCGAAGTGGCCGCCGAGCTCACGATCCTGCCGCTTCCGCCGGACGGCAAGCATCCTCCTTGCCGGCGTCGCACGGCGCCGGGGGAGATCGTCATTCCGGCCAAGGAGTGGAGCGGCTATTTCAGAGGCGTCAAATCCGGCTATGTGTTCTTCGACGCAGAGGACGGCAGCAATGGCGGGCTCGGATTCGCCGTGTTCGACGGGCGGACCGGCAGGAAGCTGTTCGAGGATGTCGCGGTCGGCGGATTGCGCGGCGCGGAGAGGGCCGGCCCGGCGATCAGGCTGCGCTACCGCAGGGCCTTGGTCGGCGCCTGCTCGATCCCGCATGACGGAGCGAAATGCTGGGCCGCGACGGCGGCGCAGATGCCGGGCGTGAAGGCCGCGCCGCCCCCCGACTGCGGCGCCGGCTATCTGAAGGCGAAATCGGCAATGGCGCGAGGCCGTTGCGAGGCTCGGCAGGGCGCCGGCCCGGATTGCATTGCCGCCGAGATGAAGCGGCTCGACGAACAGCACTGGAACGAGGCGCCCTCGGTCGTCGCCTACGGCGTCGAAGCGGAGATCGGGCGCTCAGAGCAGCGCGTGCGGGCGCTCGGCGGGGCGCTCTCCTGCTGGCCCGCCGATTGACGCCCGGGGGGATCTGCATGCAGCCAAGCCAGTTATGGTCGCGGCCGGCGCTCGCCGGGATCGCCTTGTTGCTGGGGCTCGGCCTCGCCGGCGGCGCCCGCGCGGAAGACTATGGACCCGATCGCGCGAGCCTCGCCTTGCGCCGCATGCCGACACTGTGCCGCACGGTCGGCCTCGGCTGCCCGATCAGCGGCGATGCCTATGCGGCGCTGAAGTCGGCGATCGCAGGGGACCGCGATGCGCAGTTCCGGCTGGCGCAGATGCTGCACCGCGGGAACGGCATTCCGCGCGACGAGCGGGCGGCGACCGCGTGGTACGGCAAGGCCGCCGAGCAGGGGCACGTCGCAGCCGCCCTCGAGATCAACCGCCTGCGGCACGAAGGCCGCGACATCCCGGCCGACGAGGCGAAGATCGCCGCCGCCCTCGGCCCCGAGGCCGAAAAGGGCGACCGCGGAGCGATGCGCGCGCTGGCGGACATCGAGATCTATGGCCGCGGCGTCCCGCGCGACGCCGCGCGCGGAGTTGCGCTGTTGCGCCGCGCCGTCGCGGCGGGTTCGGCCGCGGCGGCGGCGGATCTGGCGAACCTCTATCTGCGCGGCGCGCCGGGCATCGACAAGAACCCCGCGGAAGGCTTTCGCTGGATGGGCGAATCCGGCCGCCGCGGCAACCTCTCGGCGATGCTGGCATTGGGCTCGATGTATTTTCGGCATCCCGACGCGTCCTTGCACAATCCGGTCGAGGGCTATCGCTGGCTGATGCGGGCGGCCCTCCTCGACGATCCATCCGCGCAGGAGATGCTTAGCGAGGTGCTGGCCGAGGGCGCGATGGTCGGCGCCCGCACCGTCATCGCCCCCGATCCGGTCGCCGCCGACATGTGGCTGCGGCTCGCGGCGCGCTCGCCCTACCACGACAATGCGAGCCTGCGATTGCAGATCGAAGGAAACATGACTTCGGCGCAGCTCGAGGAAGCAAAAAAGCGGGCCGCCGAGTGGCGCCCCCGCCCGCTTCGCGAGGTGCTGGCGATGGCGATCGCCCCGCCTGCCGCCGCCAGCGCGAAGCGGCCGTGGCCGCCCGGATTAATGCCGCCCGCCATCGATCGGCTGACGGCGGCGGCAGGCAATCCGCAGCCCTGGCAGCGGCTGCCCGATTTCGCGCGCAACGAGGAGGTCATGGCCGCGATCACCGCGGTCGCGGCCTATTGCGACGCCAAGGGTCGCAGGAGCTGCGCCGACAATTGCCGCCGGCAACTCGACTACGTCGCCCCGCCGGTGAAGGCGGGCGGGCTTTCCGCCGCGGAACTCGCCCGCTATTTGCGCGAGCACCCCGATGCCTCGCCGGTGCGCGCGATGCGCAAGGAGGCGGCGACCGCGGAACAGGCGATGCATTTCTGGGTGCTGTGCGCCAACGGGCTGGCGGCAGAGCCGTGAGCGTCGGTGCGTTTATCTCGGAGCGTCGGGGCGGCGGATGAAGATGCCGGTAAACGACGCGTTGTGGCCGCCGCACATCCGGTTGTCCTCGGCGAAGAGGAAGTATCCGGCCAACGTCATGTCGACCTCGCAAAGACCGGCCGCGATGTGCAGGCGCCGCCCGGAAGGGCTCGCGCTGCCGCTGAAGGCGCCCTCGTTCGCGGGCATGATCGACTTGCCGGGCCAATAGGCCTGGCCGTCGGCCGCGATGCGCCCGCCCGCCCGCGTCAGTGCGATCCTGTTGTCGTATTGCCGCCATCGGCCGAGCCATGCGGCCAGAGGCGGCCCGGGATCGACCGGCCGCGGCGCCGCTGCGATCCGCCGCTGCGCTATCCAGCCGGCCCGCGCCTCGGGGCCGTCGGCGAAGATGGCGCACACGTATCCGGCCCGCGCCGCGCCGAGCAGCAACGCCTCTCCCGGCATGATCGAGGCCGTGTCCGAGCACGCCGCAAGAGATTCGGGGCAATCCTGGCGAGCGCCTTGAAAATAAGCTTGAACGCGAGCGGGCCCGATCGTCCGCCCCGGCCGCAGCGTCGAATTATCGGGCGTGAACGACCGCTCGTCGCACGAAAGGCCGCCCTTGGCCGGGCCGCCGGCCGACGCGGGAAGAGCTGCGCTGACCAGGCCCGCTGCGATCAGCGATAGGAGGGTTATACGCTGCATGTCGAATTCCCCTGCGGGGCGGACGGTC
>DASYYD010000306.1:0-5469 GCA_035934195.1 Allostellaceae bacterium
CATCCCTCCTTCGCCGAAGGCTTCGGGCTGCCGGTCGCCGAGGCGCTGGCGCTCGGGCTCCCGGTGCTGTGCAGCGATCTCGCGGAACTGCGCGAGACCGGCGGCGAGGCGCCGGATTATCTCGACCCGCGCGACGCGGCCGGCTGGCAGGCGGCCATCCTCGACTATGGGAAGCCGGATTCGCCGCGCCGCGCGGCGCAGCTTGGCCGCCTCGCCCACTGGCGGGCGCCGAGCTGGGAGGCGCATTTCGCCGCCGTGCGGCCGCTGCTCCTCTAGGCGCCGAGAGCCATTGCCGGAAATTCGGAGGCTTCGAGCATCTCGAGGATCAGCCGCGGCAGCTCCTGCACCCTCAGATCGCGCCGCCGCGGCACCAGCGCATCGCGGCGCCACAGCACATAGTCGCTCGCCCTTGCGTCGAAGCCGAAATGCCGGAAGGCCTGCGGCAGGCTCGGCACATGATCGCCGTAAAAGCCGAGGACGCCGCAAAACCGGCGCCGGTCGAGGCCGTCCCGCAGGATCGCCAACATCTCGTCCGAACGCCGCAAGCCTTCGAGGTAGCGCAGCAATTCGCCGCCCTGCGGCAGGCCGGCGATGCCGGCGGGCCCGCCCGCTTTCCGCCAGGGCCCGTGATTGCCCATCGTGATCGCGAAGATGAAGCTGCGCGCGCCGGCCTCGTCGAGGCTCTCCAGCACTCGCCGCGCCAGGTCCGGGTCCGGGAAATAAGGCGGCGCGCGCGAGCCGCCGATACTGTCGCGGCCGAGAAAAGTGTCGAAGCCGAGCGCCGGCAGCGCCCGGTCGCGGCGGAAAAAGGCGCGGTCGAACGGATGCAGGCAGATCGTGCGGTAGCCGGCGCCTCGCAGCCGCCAGGCGAGCGAATTGACGGGCGCGCGGGCGAAGGCGTGGTAGGGGTTGAAGCGGTCGTAGCCGAGCGCCTCCTCGGCGATCCCGGTCAGCGCGGCGAATTCGGCGCGCGTCGTGTTGGCGCCCCAGCCGGGGACGTCGAGCCGGCCGCAGAGCCCCTCGGCGCAAAGGGCGTCGAAGCCTCCCAGCAGGTCTTTCGGCAGCAACGGCGAGAGGCGCCGGGCGTCGAAAAACGACTCGCATTGCACGAGGACGAGCGGCAGCTCGAGTGCGGATGGGCGAGGCCCCACCCTCGCCGGCGGCAGATACCGGGCGCGGCGGCCGGCGCGCTCGGCGCGGGCGACGATGCCGTGGACGAGGAGGGCGGCGTAGGGGCCGAGCCGCGCGGCGTCGGCGAAGGGCTCGCCCGAGGGTTCGAGGCGGCGCAACACCCCGGCGGCAGCGCCGAGCGCCGGCTGCCGCGACAGCGCCCAGCCGCCGCCGAGGACGAGCAGCAGGAGCAAGAGAGCCGGCATGCCGCCCGGCGCCCAAAGCGCCGGCTCCAGGCGCCACAGCGCGAGCAAGCCGACGCCGGCCGCCGCCGCCCCGCCGATGACGAGGCCTGGCCCGGCGAACGGCAGATAGAGCTGCGGATGGGTGAAGATCTGCGGCAGTTCCGACATGTCGGAGAACACCACCGGCTCGCGCAACACCTCGCGCTTGACGCGGTCGGCGAACGCGAGGCCGGCGGCGAGCGCGAAAACGAGAAGCCCGGAAAAGACCGGCCTTGCGCTGAACGCGAGCATCAGGCCCGCGCCGAGCCCGGCCGGCGCGGCGTCGAGCAGCAACGCCGCGGGGCGCGCCGCCCGCGCCGCCGCGACATGCCGTGGTACGAGCCAGGCGGAGAGCACGAGCGCCGCGCCGAGGCCCGCTTGCAGCCAGCCGGCCGTCATGCCGCGGCCGCAACCTCGGCGGGTTCGGCGCCTTCGAGCCGCGCCAGCGCGGCGGCGGCCGCCAGCTCGATCCCCCGCTCGCTGAAGAAATCGCCGGGGATCAGCGCCGTTGCCGCGAGCACCCGGCGAAAGGCGTCGAAGAGCGCCATGTCGGGCGGTGTCGGATCATGCCAGAAATCGTCGAGGCCGCCGGCAAAGGTGAGCCCCGGCAGGTCATAGACCGGCCGAGCCAAGGCCTTCACCGGCACGCCGCGCGCGAGCGCGCGGGCGCCCATCGTGCTGTTGACGGTGGCGACGCCGCGGCAGCAGGCGAGCAAGGCCGCGATCTCGCCGCCGTCGAGGAAGAGGACGCGCTCGGCAACGCCCGCCGCGGCGGCGAGGTGGCGGGTGATCCCGGCCCAATCGACAAGGCCGCTGTCGAGCGGGTGCAGTTTGACGACGAGCCGGCTTCTCGCCGGCGCGTGCGCCGCGAACGAGCCGACCACCCGCTCGATTGCCGCCTGCATCGTACGATCGGGCGAATGGGCGCGAATCTGGTAGTCGCAGTCGAGCTGCAACGGGAAAAGATAATAGGGCGCGCCGCTGCGGCCGAGTTCCGCGAAATCGGCGGCGGCGCGTTTCTCGGCGCGCCGCCGCAAGGCGAGCCGGCGCGCCCAGCCGGCATATTCGATCAGCGCGAAGTAGGGCCGGTGCGTGCGGTAATGCGGGAAACGCCGCCGCGCCGCGAAAGAAGCCGCGGCGTAGAGGAGGTCCTCGGCGGCGCGCCGGCGAAAGCTGCCCTCGACAAGGGGCGGCTCGCGCCAGGGCGGCAGCGCGCGCGCCCTCTCGCGATACCATGCGGGTTCGCGCGGCAGCGCCGAATAGGCGTTGACGCCGCCCGCTTCGAAGGTGATCCAGCCGGGCCGCAAATAGCCTTCCTCGACGACGCGCACCGCGATCCGGCGGCGGCGCGCGAGGGCAATCGCGGCGCGGTGCAGCGGCCGGCAATCACCGAAGAGGATGACCTCGCCGATCCCCGTCTCGGAGAGCAAACCATCGAAGAAGCCGGGCCAGTCCTGCGGCCGGCCGGTGAAATCGACCGCCCCGGGCAGCCGCCAGAAGGCGCGGTCGCCGCCGTTGAAATTGACGCGGCGCACCAGGTGGCCGCGCTCGGCGAGGCGGCGGCCGAGGCTTTCGAAAAACCGCGACGCCAGCCCTTGCAAAAAGAGAAAGCCGCGGCGCTGCCGCGGCGGCGCCGAAAAGAGATGCGTCATGACCCCGATCCAACCCGAGCGGGATTTCTATTAGATAAAATATGCTGAAAATGCCAATGAGCGATACGGGCGGCTATTCGCTGTCGGGGACGCCGCGCTCCAGCTCTTCGATCCAGACTGCCGCCTTGGCATCGGAAGGGGCGCGCCAGTCGCCGCGCGGCGAGAGCGACCCGCCGGAAGAGATCTTCGGGCCGTTCGGCAGGGCCGAGCGCTTGAACTGGCTCAATTCGAAAAAGCGGTAGAGGAAGACCCGCAGCCAGCGCTTGATCTCGCCGAGGCCGTAGGCCCGGCGCGCCGCGTCCGGGATGTTGGCGGGCCAGGCGCCGCGCGCCGCGTCCGCCCAGGCGTTCCACGCGAGATAGGCGATCTTCGACGGCGCGAAGCCGAAGCGGGTCGCGTAATAGAGGTTGAAATCCTGCAAAGCGTATGGCCCGACGACGCTCTCGGTCGATTGAATGAGGCCGTCCTCGCCAGTCGGCACCAGTTCCGGCGAGATCACGGTGGCGAGGATGTCGTGGAGGATCTTGGCGGTCTCCGGCACGACGTCGCCCGAGGCGGCGACAAAGCGGATCAGGTGCTGGATCAGCGTCTTCGAAACGCAAGCGTTGGGGTTGTAATGCGACATCTGGTCGCCGACCCCGTAGGTGCACCAGCCGAGCCCCAATTCGGAGAGGTCGCCGGTGCCGACGACGAGCCCCCTGTTGTGGTTGGCGAGGCGGAAGAGATAGTCGCTCCGCAAGCCCGCCTGGACGTTCTCGAAGGTCACGTCGTAGAGCGCCTCGCCCTTCGCCGAGGCGTGCCCGATGTCCTCGAACATGCGCCGCGCCGCCGGGCGGATGTCGATCTCGGCGCCGGTGACGCCCAATGCCTTCATCAGCCGCCAGGCGTTCTTTTTGGTGACGGCGCTGGTAGCAAAACCGGGCAGCGTATAGGCGAGCACATTGCCGCGCGGCAGGCCGAGACGGTCCATCGCGCGCGCCGCGACGAGCAGCGCCTGCGTCGAATCGAGCCCGCCCGAGACGCCGATCACGAGCTTTTCGAGCCCCGTCGCGCGCAGCCGCTGCGCGAGGCCCTGCATCTGGATGTTGTAGGCCTCGTAGCAGTTCTCGCGCAGCATCGCCGGGTCGGATGGGACATAAGGGAAGCGCTCGACCGCGCGGCGAAGCGCGATCTCGCCGTCGGGGGCGGCGAAGTCGAAGCCGATCGTCCGGAAGCGCGAGGCCTCGCCGCCCGCCATCCGCGCGCAATCGCCGAAGCTGTTGGTGCGCATGCGCTCCTGGCGAATGCGCCCCAAATCGACGTCGGTGATCGCCAGCTCCGCCTTTGCCGAGAAGCGCTCGGTCTCGGCGAGGCTTTCGCCCAATTCGAAGATGCCGGCCTGCCCGTCCCAGGCGAGGTCGGTCGTCGACTCGCCCTCGCCGGCCGCCGAAAAGGCGTAGGCGGCGAGGCACCGCGCCGATAGCGAGGCGCACAAGAGGCGCCGCGTCTGCGCCTTGCCGATCGTGATGTTGCTGGCCGAGAGGTTGAGAAGCAGCTCGGCGCCGGCGAGCGCGCCCGCCGTGCTCGGCGGCTGCGGCACCCAGATATCCTCGCAGATCTCGACGTGGAAGGTGAAGGGCGTCGCACCGCGCGCGGCGAAGAGGAGGTCGGCGCCGAAGGGCGCCTCATGCCCCGCCGCCGTGATGCCGGCGCCGGCAATGCCCGCCCCCGAGGTGAAATGCCGGCGCTCGTAGAATTCGCGGTAGTTCGGCAGAAAGATCTTCGGCACGACGCCGAGCAGCGCGCCCTTGTGGATGACGAGGCCGCAATTGTAGAGCCCGCCCGCATGCCGCAACGGCGCCCCGACGACCGCGACCGGGCTGAGCTTGCGGCTCGCCGCGAGAAGCCGGGCCACCTGGCGCTCGACCTCGTCGAGGAGCGCCTCCTGGAACAGGAGGTCGTCGATCGCGTAGGCCGAGAGGCACAGCTCCGGAAAGAGCATGACCGCGACGCTCTTTTCGTGCCCGGCGGCGAACAGTTCGAGCACCTGATCGGCGTTCCGCCGCGGCGCCGCGACCGCGGCTCTCGGGACGCAGGCGGCGACGCGGATCAGATGATGCGAATACGGGGAAAAAAACGACGGCATGGGCGCTCGGCGCTCGCGCGTGAGGATCGGTTTCCGCCCCACAATCTGGGCAGTCGGGGCCCCGAGGATAAGGGGCCGGATGTTCGGCGCTGCTGCGGGATTGCTTCGCTCGGCTCGCAATGACACAAAGGCGGGCCGTCATTGCGAGGAGCGGAGCGACGACGCAATCTCGATCCGGGGAGTGAGGCGATGTTGCGGCGCGGCGGGACATACGAGGAGGTGTATCAGGGTTTCCGCTGGGAATTGCCGGCGCGGTTCAATATCGGCGCCGCCGTCTGCGACGCGCATGCGACGGGCG
>DASYYD010000204.1:0-12664 GCA_035934195.1 Allostellaceae bacterium
GACGCGGCCGAGAAGATCGTCACGGTCAAGGACGCGGTCAACTTCATCGAATCCCACAGCAGTTGAGTGTGACAGCCATGCGCCGCGTGGTCGTGACCGGCATGGGGCTGGTGACGCCCCTGGGCATTGGCGTCGAGCACAACTGGAAGAACCTCGTCGCCGGCGAGTCCGGCGTGCGCGCGATCCAGTCCTTCGACGTCTCGGACCTGCCGGCCAAGATCGCCGGGCAGGTCCCGCTCGGCGATACCGTCGCTGGGCTCTTCAACGCCGACGACTGGGTGCCGCCGAAAGAGCAGCGCCGCATGGACGGGTTCATCGTCTTTGCGCTGGCGGCGGCGGCGCAGGCGATCGAGGATTCGGGCTGGATGCCGGCCGACGAAGAAGCCGCCGAGCGCACCGGCGTCATGATCGGCTCCGGCATCGGCGGTCTGTCCGGCATCAACGACGGCGCGCTCACCTTGCAGGACAAGGGGCCGCGGCGCCTCTCGCCGTTCTTCATTCCGGCCAACCTGATCAATCTCGCCTCTGGCCATGTGTCGATCCGCTGGGGCTACAAGGGGCCGAACCACGCCGTCGTCACGGCCTGCTCGACGGGGGCGCACGCGATCGGCGACGCGGCCCGCCTGATCATGCTCGACGACGCAGACGTGATGGTGTGCGGCGGCACCGAGGCGGCTGTATGCCGGCTCGGCGTCGCCGGCTTCGCCGCGGCGCGCGCGCTCTCGACGGCGTTCAACGACGAGCCCGCCCGCGCCTCGCGTCCCTGGGACCGCGACCGCGACGGTTTCGTGATGGGCGAGGGGGCCGGCATCCTGGTTCTCGAAGAGTACGAGCACGCCAGGCGCCGCGGCGCCAAAATCTATGCCCAGGTGATCGGCTACGGCATGTCCGGCGACGCCTTCCACCTGACCGCCCCCTCGGAGGACGGCAACGGCGCCTTCCGCTCGATGCGCAACGCCCTGCGCTCCGCCCATCTCCCGCCCGAGGCGATCGACTACATCAACGCGCACGGCACCTCGACCCCGCTCGGCGATACGGTGGAGCTGTCCGCCGTCAAGCGGCTCTTCGGCGGGCACGCCTACGCTCTGTCGATGTCCTCGACCAAATCGGCGATCGGGCACCTGCTCGGCGCCGCCGGCAGCGTCGAGGCGATCTATTCGATCCTCGCGATGCGCGACGGGATGGTGCCGCCGACCCTCAATCTCGATAACCCGTCGCCGGATTGCGACATCGATCTGGTGGCGAAGGAGGCGAAACAGCGCAAAGTCAGCTGCGTGCTCTCCAATTCCTTCGGCTTCGGCGGCACCAACGCGTCGTTGATCTTTGCCGGGCCGCCCTGAACGCCGGGCGGACGCCTGCCGGTGAAGGCGTTTCTCGTCATTCTCGCCCGCGCCGTCGTCGCGGCCTCGCTGCTCCTGGCCGCCGGCGCCGGGGGCGTCTATTGGCTCTACCGCGACATGACCGCGCCGGGGCCGCTCGCCGCGGCGCGCGACACTGTCATCCCGCGCCATACCGGGCTCGCCGGCATCGCCGCCCTGCTGGCGCATGAGGGGGTGATCCGGCACTCCTGGACGTTCGAGCTGGGCGCCGCGTTGTCCGGGCGCAGCCGCAAGCTGAAGGCCGGCGAGTACGCTTTCCCGGCCGGCGCCAGCACCCTCGCGGCGATGAAGATTCTGCAGAGCGGCAAGACGGTCGAGCACCGGCTGACGATCCCGGAGGGGCTGACGAGCCCTGAGATCGCCGCGCTCGTCGATCGGGCGCCGGCGCTCGCGGGCGCTGTCGCGAAGACGCCCGCCGAAGGCCGCTTGATGCCCGACACCTACCTCTACAGCTGGGGCGAGAGCCGCGACGAGATGATCGAGCGCATGCGGCGCGCGATGCAGAAGGCGCTCGCGGAAGCCTGGGCGATGCGGCGGCCCGGTCTGCCGCTTGCTTCGCCGCAGCAGCTCATGATCCTCGCCTCGATGGTCGAAAGCGAGGCGAAGCAAGCGAGCGAGCGGGCGCATATCGCCGCCGTCTTCGTCAATCGCCTGCGCCGCGGCATGCCGCTGCAATCCGACCCGACGGTGATCTTTGCGCTCTCCGGCGACGGCACGAAAAAACTCGACCGGCCGTTGACGCGCACCGATCTGTCCACCCCGTCGCCCTACAACACCTATGTCGAGAAGGGCCTGCCGCCGGGGCCGATCGACAACCCGGGCCGCGCTTCCTTGATGGCGGCGGCGCGGCCGGCCGAGAATGCGGACCTCTATTTCGTCGCCGACGGGACGGGCGGGCACGTCTTTTCGCAGACGCTCGCCGAACACGACCGCAACGTCGCGCAATACCGCGCGCTCGAGGCGGCGGCGTCCGATCCCGCGTTCATCGCGAACGGCGGAGCGCCGGCGCCCGCCGAGGCAGCCGCCGCGGCGCCGGCGCTGCCGCCTTTGCCGCCGGCGCTACCCGCCTTCAAGCTCGCGGAAATCCATCACCGCGCCGTCACCGCGCGGCACGCGACCAGTCTTCGAGCACGGCACACACCGCCGCGCCGTCCTCTCCACCGCGCCCTTGTTGTTGCGCAGCGGCATAAACCGGAGCGCTCGCCGAAAAAACCGGCGTCTCCACCCCCAATTCCCGAGCAAAAGCCGCAATGATCGAGATGTCCTTCTGGAACATCTCGATGGTCGCGGTCGGCGGCGTGTAGACGCCCTCGACCATCATCGGGCTGCGCAGCTCGAAGATGCGCGAGCTGCCGGCGCCGCTGGCGATCACGCGGGCGACCGTCGCCGGGTCGAGCCCCGCCTTTTTCCCGAGGACGATTGCCTCGGCGGTCGCGACGTTGTGCACCGCGACGAGCAGGTTGGCGACGAACTTCATCCGGCTGCCGTTGCCGAAGGGCCCCAGGTAATGCGCGACGCGGGTGAAGCCGGCGAAGATTTCGGCGCAGTCGCGGAATGCCGCCTCCTCGCCGCTGCCGAACAGCGCGAGGTCGCCCGTCTGCGCCTGCGCGCCGGTGCCGGAGAGCGGGCAATCGAGGAGGGTGATGCCGGCGGCGGCGAGCCGCTCGCGGGCCTTTTCCTTGACGGCGATCGGCAGGGTGCTGAGCTCGGCGACGACGAGCCCCCGCCGCGGCTGGGCGACGACGAGGCCCGCGGCCGTCGCTTCGAGGGCGACCGCACTCGGCAGGCTCGTCAAGACGACGTCGGCGCCGCGCGCCGCCTCGGCGGCCGAGCCGGCCGGTTCGCCCCCCGCCGCGGCAAGCGCGCCGCGGCGGCCCTCGTCAATGTCGAAGCCGCCGACGGCAAACCCCTTCGCGACGAGGTTGCGGGCGATCGCCCCGCCCATGATCCCGAGCCCGATCACCGCCACCGATTTGTTGGGCATCAAATGGACCTCCTGAATGATTTCCCCTCGCCGCCCATTTGGGCGAGAGGGAGGGGAACCGCGAAGCGGCCATGCGGTAACGGTCGCCCACGCAATCCGCTCTCGTCGTCCCATATATGCAGGTGGGCTCCCGTGCGACGGAGGAAGCGGTCGTGCATCCGACGGCAATTCGGATCGTGGCGAAGGTTCTGCTCTTTGCCGTCACCGCCACCGCTACGCATTTGGTGATGTCATTCTCGCAAGCGCTGATGCATTACAAGCTCGGCCACCATCCGATGGGCGGTAGGTTCTTCCGAAACCACGTCAACTTCCATCACATCTACTACGCCAAAGATCACCTCGTCTCGCCGACGTACCTCGGTGACGAAGGCAACAACACGCCCTTTTTCTTCATTCCCGTGCTGCTGGCCGGAGCGTGTGCCTATTTCGTCTTGCCGCTCGACCTCTTCGCGGTCGCGGTAGTGGCGTGTGCGGCATCGTTCTACGCGCACGTCTTCTTCGACAAGGAATACCACGTCGAAGGGTCGCGGCTCGAACGCTTTGCCTGGTTCAGGCGCAAGCGGGCGCTGCACTTCGTGCATCACCGGCACGCGGACGCCAATTTCGCGGTGATCGATACCTTCTGGGATAGGGTTCTCGGGACCTATCGAAGCCCGGACCCCGATACGCAGGTCGGCGGCGCCATCCGCGGCAAACGCGCGCGCCTAGATCCGCCTTTCCCGCCGCTCCGGGGCGAGCGCCATGATGACCGGTCCTGAACTCCCGCCGGTGCTACCTCTGCGCCCTCGCCCGTTGCCGACGCCGCTTCGCTTGCAGCTTCGCCTTGCGCTTGGCCGATCTCGCACGGGTACGAGGGTGACGTTTGACCGCTTCTTTCATTCGGTCACCTTACCGGGAGTGTTCGATCGACGCACCACCGTTTATTCTCCGCACTCCTTGACCCGGATGCTCAGGTTCTACCCCGCCTCGCGCAAATCTCGCGGGTACGCTTCCGCCCGTTGAGAGAGCTCGTTCTGCTACGCGGCCCGGCGCCTAGGACGAGGCCACGCATACCACACGCTTTCCGTGGTACAGAATTATGCGCAGCAGATGAACCTCTTACGCAATACGTGGTCTTTTACCGGAAATTTTCAACCAATCTTTGACATTATGCTGAGAAAAATTGTTTCGTTCTATCTTTGCCAACGGAACAGAGCCGCGTCCGCACCGCCGCAGCCGCACGCACCGCGCCGACGACGCGCTCAGTATCGAACGGGAACGTCGCCCAGCTCCGCGCGCCGCGTCGATCCGAGCCTGCCGCCGCGGCGAGAGTCAGGGAATATTCAAGGCATCGCCAGCGGCTCGCCGCGCATGTATTTGCCGCGGCAGAAGAGCAGGATCGGCTTGTCGGTGTATGCATAGCGCTCGACATGGCCGATGAAGATGATGTGGTCGCCGCCGTAATGCCGGTATTCGTTGCGGCATTCGAAATGCGCGGCGGCGCCGATCAGGACCGGCGCGCCGGATTCCGGGATGATGTGGTCGACCTCGGCGAACTTGTCCTCGTGCTGGCGGGCAAAGCGCTGCGAGAGGGGAATCTGGTCGGCCGCCAATATGTTGACGACGAAATGCGAGCCTTCCTGGAAGCTGGACAGGCTCTGGGCATAGAGCGAGGCGCTCCATAGGACGAGCGGCGGGTCGAGCGAGACCGAGGTGAAGGAATTGGCGGTGAGGCCGACGAGCTTGCCGTCGCGGCTTCTCGCGGTGATGATCGTGACGCCGGTGCCGAAGCAGCCCAAGGCGTTGCGCAGGTCGCGCGAGTTGAAAGTTTCGCCGGCGGTGCTCTTCACCTCGGCGGCGTGGCTGCCGGGGATCGCCGGCGCGGCATTGTCTTTCGCCACGTTCGGCCCCTTTACAGCGGCGTATCGGGCGGCAGCCCGAGCGCGACGCGGCCATAGATCGCGGCATTCACGTCCCAGGCGAGCGCGTAATGCGCGTTCGCCGCGTGCACGTCGCGGAAGGCGCGCTGGATCGGGTTGCGCGCGTAGATGGCGCTGCCGCCGGTCGCGGTGAACAGGCGATCGACCGCCTTCGTGCACAGGCTCGCGGCAAAGGCGCCGTCGCGGCGGTAGCGCGCCTTGTCCTCGAGGCTCGCCGGCACGCCCGCCTCGGTGATGCGCGTCGCCTCGTCGCAGTCGCGCAGCATGACCGCCTCGGCCGCGTCGGCGAGCGCCGCCGCCTCGGCGAGATGCACCTGGATGTTGCTGAAATCGGCGAGGTTCTTGCCGGTGTAGGCGGAAAGCCGGGTGCGCGTCGTCGCGGCGAAATGGCGGATCGCGCCGCGCGCGATGCCGAGCGAGACACCGGCGATGGCAAAGCCGAACAGGCTGATCGCCGGCAGCTGGTAGAGCGGCGCGGGGTTGACGGCGCTGCCGGGGTTGGGCCCGCCCTTGATCTGCTCGGCGGCGAGCGTGCGGTAGTCCGGCACGAAAGCGTCCTTGACCTCGACATCCTTGCTGCCGGTGCCGCCGAGCCCGACGACGTGCCAGGTGTCGATGATCCGATAATCGCTGGCCGGCAGGAGGAAGATGCGCGGCTCGCTCGATTCGGTGTCCTCGTCGTAGACGAGGGCGCCGATCATGTTCCAGGAGGACGGGTCGATGCCGCTCGAAAACGGCCAGCGGCCGGAGAGCCGATAGCCGCCCGGCACCCGGCTGGCGCGCCCCAATGGAAAGATCAGCGCCGAGCCGATCAGATTGTCGGGCGAGGCGCCCCAGATCTCGTTCTGCGCCTGCGCCGGCCACATCCCGAGGAGCCAATGGTGCGCCGCCAGGTTGGCGAGCACCCAGGCGGTCGAGCCGCAGCCCTCGCCGATGATCGCGGTCAATTCGCACAGCGCCCGATAAGGCAGTTCGCTGCCCCCCACCCAGGCCGGCTGCAGCATGCGGAAAAGCCCGCTTTTGTGCAGGTCGGCGATCGTCTCGTCGGGGAGCCGCCGCAATTCCTCGGCGCGCCCGGCGCGCTCGCGCAACACCGGCACCAGCGCCTGCGCGCGCGCGCGCAACTCTTCGAGGGTCGGCGCGCCTTGCTCGCTCGTCGTCTTTGCCATCGCGACCCCTCTCGGCTTGGCGATCCGCCGCTAATCTACGCCTTCTTGTCAGGACGGCGCGAGCCCCGCTCGTCATTCCGCGGCGCTGCGCAGCGAATTCATTACGGCGAGATCCTCCGCAGGCCGGTAGTGTCTCGTATTGTGCGGGGGAGCCGCCCTGCGTCCTTCGAGGCCTCGCTGCGCGAGGCGCCTCAGGATGACGAATTTCTCGATGCAATGAAGAACAGCCTCATGCTGAGGAGCGCCCGATAGGGCGCGTCTCGAAGCACGCACGGCGCCTGTGCAACGTGAAAACGACACACTGCTCGGCAGCCCCTTACGCGGGACCGGCGGATTGGGCTATGGGAACGGCGGCAGCAATTTTTGCGAAGCGCGCATGCCCTCATATCTCGTCGGCATCGACATCGGCGGCACCTTCACCGATTGCGTGGTGATCGACGGGCAGGGCCGCGTCGTCACCGCGAAATCGCCCTCGACCCCCGGCGATTTCGCGAAGGGCGTCAGCGATGCGCTCGCCGCCGCCGCGGCCGAGCTCGGCACCGATCTCGACGGGCTGCTCGCCGACACCGCGCTCCTCTCGCACGGCACCACGGTCGGCACCAACGCGATCGTCCAGGAGCGGGGCGCCAGGGTCGGGCTGATCACCACCAAAGGGCACAGCGACGTCATCCACATCATGCGCGGTTCGCGCGGCTTGGGCGGCCGCGACATCCGCAAGGTCGTGCATTTCCCGGAAAGCGGGAAACCCGACCCGATCGTCCCGAAGCGGCTCATCGAAGGCGTCTCGGAGCGCGTCGACTGCTTTGGCGAGATCGTCGTGCCGCTCAACGAGGCAGAGGCCGAAGCGGCGATCCGCCGCCTCGTCGAGGGCGGCGTCGAGGCGATCGCGATCGCCTTTCTGTGGTCGTTCCGCGAGCCGCGCCACGAGCTGCGGGTCAAGGAGATGGTGCGGCGATTGGCGCCCCGCCTCTTCGTCTGCTGCTCCTGCGAGCTGGTGCCGAAATGGGGCGAATACGAGCGGGTGACGGCGGTCGCGCTCAACGCCTATGTAGGCCCTCTCGCCTCCGGCTATCTGCGCGATTTGGACCAGCGCCTGAAACGGCACGGCTACCGCCCGGCCTTGCAGATCAGCCAATGCGGCGGCGGCACGATCTCGGTCGAGCGGGCGATCGCGGCGCCGCTGTTGACCCTCGACAGCGGCCCCGTCTCCGGCGTCACCGGCTCGCACTACCTCGCCGCCCGCCTCGGCTACGAGAACGTCGTCACGACCGACATGGGCGGCACCTCCTTCGATGTCGGAATCATCGCCGCGGGCAAGCCGCTCTATTCCTTCATCAGCAACGTGCGGCAGTACGAATATTACCTGCCGCGCGTCGACATCCAGGCGATCGGCAGCGGCGGCGGCAGCCTGGTGCGCGTCGATCCGGTCTCCAAAAGCCTGCGCGTCGGCCCGGAAAGCGCCGGCGCCGTGCCGGGCCCGGTCGCCTACGGCAAGGGCGGCAGCGTGCCGACGGTGACCGACGCCGACCTCGTGCTCGGCTACCTCGACGCGGACAATTTCGCCGGCGGCAAGATCCGGCTCGACAAGCAGCGCGCCGAGGCGGCGATCACCGAGATCGGGCGCGAAGTCGGCCTCGGCACGCTCGAGTGCGCCAGCGGCATCGCCACCATCGCCGAATTCCAGATGGCCGACATCATCCGCCGCATGACGATCCAGAAGGGCCACGACCCGCGCGATTTCGTGCTCTTCGCCTTCGGCGGCGCGGGGCCGGTGCACGCCGCCGTCTTTGCCGCCGAACTGGGGGTGCAAAAGCTCGTCGTGCCGCAGAAGAAGACGGCCTCCTGCTGGTGCGCCTTCGGCGCCGCCGCCGCGCCGATCCTGCACATCCACGAGCATGTCGAGATCATGGTGTCGCCGTTCGAGCGGGACCGGGTCAACGCCGCCCTCGAAGGGCTCGAGGCAAGGGCGCGCGAGGCGATGGCGCGCGACGGGGTCGCCGCCGACCGCCTCGCTCTCGAATTCGCCCTCGACATGCGGCACAGGGGGCAGATCAACGAGGTCGAGGTCGTGCTGCCGAAAAGCCGGCTCGCGGCGGGTTTCGAGCCCGCGCTCCGCGACGGCTTCTTCACGCGCTATGAAGACCTCTACGGCCGCTCCGCCTCGTTCCGCGCGAGCCGGCTCGAGATCGTGACGTTTCGCCTGCGCGCCCGCGCGCCGACCCTGGAGCCGCGCCTCGTCGAGGCCGAGCGGCTCGTCTCCGAGATCCCGCCCGCCGCCCGCCGGCCGGCGCGCCCGGTCTATTGGCGGACGCTCGGGCGGCGCGAGGAAACGGCGGTCTACGACGGCGCGCTGCTCGCCCCGGGCAACCGCCTCGTGGGGCCCGCGCTCGTCGAGACGACCGACACCACCGTCGTCGTCCCTCCCGGCCGCACCCTCGCGGTCGACCCGTTCGGCAATTTCGAGATCGATTTCAGGTAATTGTCATTGCGAGCGAAGCGAAGCAATCTGACCGGGATTGCTTCGTCGGCCGATAGGCCTTCGCGCAATGAGGCGCCCTCCGGAGGAAGCGATGATCATCGACACGCATGCCCATGTCGTGCCCGACAGCCTGATCGAGGCGATGCGGGCGCAGCCGCGGCTCTTTCCCTCGGTGCGGCTGCACGCCGAAGCGGGGCCGCCGCGCATGGCCTTTGCCGGCGAACCGCCGGGCCGGCCGATCCAGCTGCGCCTGCGCGATTTGGGCCAGCGCCGCGACTGGCTCGAAAAGGCGCATATCGACAGGCAGCTGGTCGGCGGCTGGACCGATGTCTACGGCTATCAGCTGGCGCCCGAGGAAGGCGCCGACTGGGCCCGCTTCTACAACGAGCATATCGCCCGCGACGCGGCGGCCTTCGGCGCCCTCGCGCCGCTCGCCACGGTGCCGCTCCAGGACGGCCGCCTCGCTGCGCGCGTCCTCGAGGAGGCGCTCGACAAGGGCTTTCACGGCGCCATGGTCGCAACGCAGCCGAAGGGCATCGGCGGCAATCTCGACGACCCCTCGCTCGACCCCTTCTGGGAAGTCGCCTCGGCGCGCGGCGCGGCGATATTTCTGCATCCGCACTATGTCTGCGGCGACGAGCGGCTGGCCGGCTACGACCTCGTCAACGCGGTCGGGCGCCTCACCGATTCGACGATCGCGGTCGCCCGGCTGCTCTATTCGGGCCACCTGACCCGCTTCCCCGGCGTCAACCTCGTCTTGTCGCACGGCGGCGGCGCGCTCCCCTACGCGCTCGGCCGGCTCAAACGCAACTGCGCGATCCACCCCGGCGAATTCGCCGATGCCGAGGCGGGCTTCCGCCGGCTTTATTTCGACACCGTCGTGTTCGAGCCGCGCGCGCTCAGGTTCCTGTGCGATGTCGCGGGCGCCGCCAGAATCGTGCTCGGCTCCGATTTCCCGTTCGCGATCGGCGATCCCGATCCCTGCCGTATCCTCGACGATACCCCGCTCTGCGGGGCCGAGCGGCGCGCCATCCTCGGCGAGACCGCGGCGCGGATCTTTCACGTCGAATGCGGCTGCGGCGCCGCCGGTGCGGCGGCCTGATCGCGGCGGCGGCGTCGAAAGGGTTTTGCGCGCGCGCGGAATCCTGTATGGCTGGCGCGACGCGGGGCTGTGCGGCGAAGGCGCACGGAGAAAGCGATGTTCCCCCGCCGAGCGGAGCGATTTCGTCCGCCGCTTCGTTCACTCCCCCGGACACCGAAACCTTTGGGAGAAGGGTCAAGATGCTCAGAAAACTCGGCTTGGCAATCGCCGCGGCTGCCTTTCTCGGCGGCGGCGGGGGATTGGGGACCGCGGCGCAGGCGCAGCCCGCCGGTGTCGCGGTCGGCACGCTGACCTGCAACGTCGCCGGCGGCTGGGGCTTCATTTTCGGCTCGTCGCGGGCGCTGCGATGCGTTTTCTCGCACCCCGGCTTTGGCGAGCACTACGCCGGCACGATCTCGAAATTCGGCGTCGATATCGGCTACACGCAAGGCGCGGTCATGATCTGGACAGTGTTCGCACCGACCGCCAGCCTCAGGCCGGGATCGCTGGCCGGCAATTATATCGGCGCCACCGGCAGCGCCACGGTCGGCGTCGGCATCGGCGCCAACGTGCTGGTCGGCGGTTCGAACCGCACGATCACGCTGCAGCCGGTCAGCATCGAGGGCAATACCGGCCTCAACGTCGCCGCCGGCGTCGGCGCGATAGCGCTGCGCTTCCGGCGCTAGCCGTTCGAGCCCGCCCGCCGTGGCCGCCATCGCAGACGGCGGCCGCGGCGGGTTCGGCGTCGGCTTTCACTCACGATCGGTCATCGCGCCGCCGCAATTGTCCACGATCAATCGAGTCGAGGCGCCCCCAGTCCCGCTGGGCCGATCATGGTCCGGCACCTCCGCGCTGCGGCCGATGCTCGGGCTGCTCTATTACCTTTACGCGCGGCGCCTGATGCGCCACGTGCGCCGGCGCCCGCGCCCGCGCCACATCGGCATCATCCTCGACGGCAACCGCCGGCACGGGCGCTCGCTCGGCATCACCGAGCCGCGCGCGCTCTACGACCTCGGCGCCAAGAAGCTCGACGACGTGCTCCAATGGTGCGTCGAGCTCGGCATCGCCACGGTCACGCTGTGGGTCTTTTCGACCGAGAATTTCCGCCGCCCGGCGGCCGAGGTTTGCGGCATCCTCGAAAGCGTCGCGGCCAAGCTCGAAGCATTGGCCGAGGATCCGGTCATCCACAAGCAGCGCATTCGGGTGCGCGCAATCGGCCGCATCGCGATGCTGCCGGAGCTGTTGTGCACGGCGATCAAGGCGGCCGAGAAGGCGACCGCCGAGTATGACGGGATGGAGCTCAACATCGCCGTCGCCTATGGCGGGCGCCAGGAGATCACCGACGCCGTCAAGGCGCTCCTCTGCGGCTTCAAGGAGCGGCAGGCAACGCTCGCCGAGGCGATCGAGGCGGTCACCCCGGAGGCGATCGCTTGCCATCTCTACACGGCGGGCGCGCCCGACCCCGAACTGATCATCCGCACCAGCGGCGAGCTTCGGCTCTCCGGCTTCCTGCTGTGGCAGAGCGCGCACAGCGAATACTACTTCACCGACGTGCTCTGGCCGGCCTTCCGCAAGATCGACTTCCTGCGCGCCATCCGCGCCTATCAGCAGCGCCAGCGCCGCTTCGGCGGATGAGCGGCGGCGACGGCGCCCATTCTCAAATCGGCGATTCTTCGCGTTCTTTGCTCAACGCCAGCCACTCCGCCCTCAGGCGCGGGCTCTGTGCTGTGAAGCTGTCCTCGAGGAGCTGTGCCGACATGATCCGATCGGCGCGGAAGTGGCGGAAGTCCCGGCACAATTCGCACCACGCGGCGACGACCGTCACATCGACGTAATAGGCCATCGCGATCGGCCATATCGTGCGCTCGGTGCGGCGGCCTTTCTCGTCGACGTAGGCGACCGCCATCTTGCGCGCGCCATGAATCGCCTCGCGCAGGCTCGCGGGATCGATGCCGGTCGGCGCCGGCGCGCTCCCTTCCGACACGTAGAAGGGGGCCTCGCGCAGGTAGGAGCGAAGCCCTTCCGGCACGACGGCCGTAACCTTGGCGAGGACGCTTTCTGCCGCCTGCTGCAATTTCGGATCGCGCAGCCGGCGGACGTGCCGCGCGCCGACCGCGATCGCGTCGATTTCGTCGGCGGTGAACATCAAGGGCGGCAGGTCGTACCCGCGCCGCAGCACATAGCCGAGCCCCGGCGCGCCTTCGATTGGCACGCGGCTCGCCTGCAAGGCGGCGACGTCGCGATAGATCGTCCGCGCCGTCACTTCGAGTTTTTCGGCGAGCACCCCCGCTGTCACCGGCCCGGCAGACGCCCGCAAACTCTGGATGATGTCAAACAGCCGGTCGGCGCGGCGCATCCGTCTCGCTCCTGACAGAACGCTGTCAGTATGGCGGCATTATCCTCTTCCGGCAAAGCATCGGACGAGGAGGAGCCTATGCCGTCGATCCATGTCGATGTCGCCGCCGCGGAATGGACGAGCGGCGTGCCGTTTTACGGTCCGAACGCGGTCTGGCGCGGCCGCGACATCGTGCAGCTCAAAATCCTGAGCGACCGCCGCGCCGAAGGCGGCGGCATCGCCTGGCTTGCGAAGTTCCTGCCGCCGCCGGGGAAGCTCATCAAGATCGTCGCGACCGCCCTCTCGGACGAGCACGCC
>DASYYD010000313.1:0-8090 GCA_035934195.1 Allostellaceae bacterium
GAGACGAACCGGCACGGCCATCTCGGCCGCCGCGGTGGGTGTCGGCGCCCGCACGTCGCTCGCGTAGTCGATCAGGGTCGTGTCGGTTTCGTGCCCCACCGCCGAGATCAGCGGGATCGCCGATAGAGCCGCCGCGCGCACGACGATCTCTTCGTTGAACGGCATCAGATCCTCGAGGCTGCCGCCGCCACGAGCGACGATCAACAGATCGGGGCGCGGCACACCGCCCCGCGGCAAGCTGTTGAACCCCTCGATCGCGGCCGCCACCTGCGCAGCCGCCCCCTCCCCTTGCACCGCCGCCGGCCACAGCAGTACCCGGCGCGGAAAGCGATCATTGAGGCGATGCAGGATGTCGCGAATGACTGCGCCGCTCGGCGACGTGACGATACCGATCAGCTCCGGCAAAAAGGGCGGTTTCTTCTTGCGCTCGGCTGCAAACAACCCCTCGGCGGCGAGCCGCTGCCGCCGCTCCTCGAGGAGCTTCAGGAGCGCGCCGATGCCGGCGAGTTCGATCGTTTCGATGACGAGCTGATATTTGGAACGACCAGGATAGGTGGTCAGCCGCCCGGTGCACACCACCTCCATACCGTCCTCCGGCGCGAGCCCGAGGCGCAGCGCCGTGGCGCGCCAGACGACCGCATCGAGCACCGCCTCGGCGTCCTTGAGCGCCAGATAGCAATGGCCCGAGGAGTGCCGCTTGAACCCGGAAATCTCGCCGCGCACCCGGACAAAAGCGAAATTGTCTTCGATCGACCGCTTGAGCGCGAACGAGAGTTCGGAAACGGTGTATTCTCGGACGTTCGGCCGTGAGAGTGGCAGATCGTTCATCCCCCCATCATAGCGGAGCCCGGGAGACAGAGCGATGCGAGTGCTGGTAGTCGGGTCGGGTGGACGGGAGCACGCTCTCGCCTGGGCGATCGCGGCCTCGCCTCTGGTCGACGCGCTCTACTGTGCACCGGGAAACGCCGGCATCGCCGAGGAGGCGGAGTGCGTCGCGATCGCCGCAGACGACATCACGGGTCTCGTCCAATTCTGCAGCCGCGAGCGCATCGAGTTCGTCGTCGTCGGCCCCGAGACCCCGCTCGTCAAGGGCCTCGTCGACGCGCTCGAGGCCGAGGGGATTCCGGCCTTCGGGCCAAGTGCCGCCGCCGCCGCGCTCGAAGGCTCGAAGGGGTTCGCGAAGGATCTGTGCGCGAGCGCGCAGATCCCCACCGCCACCTATCGCCGATTCCGCAACGCCAAGCGCGCGAAGGCCTTCATTGCCGAAAAGGGCACCCCGATCGTCGTCAAGGCCGATGGCCTCGCCGCCGGCAAGGGCGTCACCGTGGCGTTCGACCTCGGCGAGGCGTATCGCGCGGTCGACGAAGCCCTCTCCGAGGGCCGGTTCGGCGCGGCTGGGACAGAAATCGTCGTCGAAGAATTTCTCGCCGGCGAGGAGGTCAGTTTCTTCGCCCTAGTCGATGGCGAGCACGTCCTGCCGCTTGCCGCCGCGCAAGACAAAAAGCGCGTCGGGGAAAGCGATACGGGCCCCAATACCGGCGGCATGGGCGCCTACTCCCCCGCCCTCATCCTCACTCCAGACCTCGAAGGGACGGTCATGGAGAGGATCGTGCTGCCAACCGTCGCAGCGATGCGCAAGGCCGAGCAGCCCTTCAAGGGGGTGCTTTATGCCGGGCTGATGCTGACCCCGGAGGGCCCAAAGCTTCTCGAATACAATGTCCGCTTCGGCGACCCGGAAGCGCAGGTTCTGGTGATGCGGCTCTATGGCGATCTGCTGCCGGCGCTGATCGCAGCGCGCGACGGAGTGCTCAAATCCTTCGATCTGCGTTGGCGAGAGGAGGCGGCGGTCTGCGTCGTCATGGCGGCCAAAGGTTATCCCGGGACGCCGCACGTCGGCGGTGAGATCCGCGGACTTGCCGCGGCAGCGAGCGACCCGGCGGTCAAGATATTCCACTCCGGAACCCGCCGCGCCGGCGATCGGATTATCGCCCAGGGAGGCCGGGTGCTCGGCATTACCGCCCTCGGGCGCGATCTCGCTGCCGCGCGCATCAATGCCTATGCCGCTATCGACCGAATCGACTGGCCCGAGGGCTTTTGCCGGCGCGACATCGGCCTCAACGTCCGCGGGTGAGCGCTTGGCTCTCCAGGATGACCGCCGCATCTGCTGCCGCGGTTTCGCCGGTCAGACCGTTCCTCGGCAGCGATGGGAAATGCAGCGTGATCTTGAGACCGGGGGCATTGTCGCTGATCCGGATGCGCACATCATGCAGATTGGCCACCGCCGCGACGAGGCTCAGACCGAGGCCGTTTCCAGGACTGTTTCTGCTCTGTTCGAGCCGATAAAAGCGCTTGAAGACATGCCGGTGTTCCTCGGCCGGCATTCCCGGACCGCGATCGGCGACCGACACCACCGGCCCATCGAGATCGTGCGCCACTTCGATATTGACCTCACCGCCGGCCCCGCCGTGGATGATCGCATTGTCGACGAGGTTGGAGAGCGCGTCGAACAGGAGGTCGCGATCGCCGAAGGCGGCCACGCTCTGCTCGCCCGAAACGCCGAGCACAACCGAGCGTTCCTCGGCGGCCGCGTCGAAAAGCTCGGCGACCTCGCGACCCAGCGCGGCGAGATCGAGATTGCGAAACCCGGCCCGCGGGTTGCGCGCCTCGATCTGCGAGATCCGCAGCAGCGATGAAAAAGTTCGGAGAACACCATCGAGCTCGGCGATTGCCTCGCCCAACAGCGAACCATACTGCTGCGCCGTCAGAGGCTGGTCGCAAGCCCGCTCCAGTCTTGCGCGCATGCGGGTCAGCGGGGTGCGCAGATCATGCGCAATATTGTCGGAAACCTGCCGGTTTGCCTCGATGAGATCCCCGATGCGGTCGAGCATGGAATTGAGGTTTGCCGCCAATTCGTCCCATTCGTCTCCGGTGCCGCGCAGCGGGATGCGCCGGCCGAGCCCGGCGCGCATGATTTCTCGGCTCGTCGCGTTGATCGCCTCGATCCGCGATACCGAGCGCCGGGCAGTCGATATGCCTGCGGCCGCGGCGAGAAGGATGATCAACCCGACCGCCGAGGCGAGCCCGAGGGCGATGCTTTGGGCGAAGCCGTCGAGGCTTTCCGTCTTTCGGCCCACCAGAAGGCGGTCGCCGTTCGGCAGCTTTCGGTAGGCCGCGCGCAGCCGAGCGCGGCCGCCGGGGATGACGGTCCACCCGTGCCCGCCGGCGGCCGATTGCGGCCAGACTTCGAGATTGCCGGCGAGCACGGAAAACGACTGGTCGACGAGGAGGTAAGTCCAGTCGGCAAAATGCGGATCGTGCAGGCGGCGGTCGATCGCCCTTGCGACGCCCTGCCGTTGTCCGGCCGCGAAGGCGGCGTCGAGCACCGAGCGCTCGGCGGCAATCGACCGGTCCGACTGTGCTCGCACATACGACGAGGTCGACCAGTACACATATCCAAAGAGGCCGATGATCGCCGCGGCGAACAGGCCGACATAGATCAGCGCCAGCCGCAGCGTCGAGGAGCGAAGGGTCTTACCGAGGAGCACGGAGACAAAACCCGACGCCGCGCACGGTATGGAGCAGCGGATAGGATTCTCCGCTGTCGATCTTTCGCCGCAGCCGGCCGACATAGACGTCGATCACATTTGTCGTCGGGTCGAAATGCAGATCCCACACATGCTGCAAAAGCATCGTGCGGGATACCACCCGGTCAGCATTGCGAACGAGGTACTCGAGGAGGCGAAACTCGCGCGGCAACAGCTCTATCTGCTTGCCGTTGCGGCGAACGGAGCGCCCGAGGAGATCGATCTCGAGATCACCGACTCGGAGCATTGTCTCCTTTAGCGTCGCCGGGCTGCGCCGGGCGAGCGCATCGACACGCGCGAGCATTTCGGGTAGCGCGAACGGCTTGATCAGGTAATCGTCGCCGCCCATCCGTAGGCCCCGTACGCGATCATCGACCTCGCCGAGCGCGCTGAGGATCAGCGCCGGAGTGGCAACCCCCTCCGCGCGCAGTTGGCGAATGAGTTCGAGCCCATCGATGCCGGGCAGCAAGCGATCCACGGTCATCACTGCATACTCCGCGGCGCGTCCCTGCCGAAGCCCCTCCGAACCGTCGAGCGCGAGAGCGACGCTGTATCCGCTGGCGCGCAGGCAATCGACGATCTGATCGGCAGTCTCGCGGTCGTCCTCGATCACGAGGACGCGGCGCGCGCTCGTCTCCATAGCGGCGGCCACTTTCTCAGCGGCGATAGATTCTTCGCTCGGAGATTAAGAACCAGCAAACGAACCCGCGAATGACAAATATGTTACCGGCGCCCGGAGCGGGAAATTTGGCCCGGAGCCGGGATGGACAGCGGCCCTTCGGGCGCGCAAACTTCGGCGGTTCGCGGCGCTCGGATGGAATCATGCACATCGAGGTCATCTGTACCGGCGACGAAGTGCTGACCGGCAAGATCGTCAATACCAACTTCGGGCATGTCAGCCAAAAGCTCGAGGATGTCGGGCTGTCGGTGCGCTGGGAGACGACCGTGGGCGATGATCGCGAGACCCTGCTCGCGGCCTTTCGCCTCGCCGCCGAGCGCGCTGATGCCGTCATCGTCAACGGCGGGCTCGGGCCAACGGTGGATGACCTGTCGCAGGAGATCGCCGCCAAGGCGGCCGATGTCGATCTCGTTCTCAACGAGGATTGGCTCGGCCGGATGGAGGAATTCTTCCGCCGGCGCAACCGCGTCATGTCGCCGAACAACAGAAAGCAGGCGATGCTGCCGGTGACCGCCGAGGTTCTCGACAATCCGATCGGCACCGCCTGCGGCTTCGCTCTCGACATCGGCAAGGCACGGTTCTTCTTCACGCCGGGAGTACCGCGCGAGCTTTACCGCATGCTGGAAGAACAGATCATCCCGAGGCTGCTGGCACGCGCCGGCGCACCGGGGAAGATCCGGTTGAAGCGGTTTCATTCCTATGGGCTCGGGGAGTCGCATGTCGATCAGCTACTCGCCGGGATCGAAGAGTTGGTGCCCGGCGGCGGCGTCAAGCTCGGCTTTCGCACGCACTACCCGCAAATCGAGACCAAGCTTACGGTGCGAGGCTTCGATGACGAGGAGATCGCAAAGAAGCTCGCGCCGGTAACGGCGGAGGTGAAGCGCCGGCTCGGCAATTTCATCATTGCCGAGGACGGCGAGACCCTCGAGGGGGTCGTGCTCGCCGCGCTCGGCAAGGCTCGGGGCTCGCTGGCGCTCGTCGAAACCTTCACCAGCGGCCAGATCACCGCCCGGCTGGCCCATCTTCCCGGCGCCGAAAAGATCTTCCGGCGCGCCGTCGTGGCGCGCGAGCTCGCGCAGATAGCGACGGCGGTCGGGCTTGCGTCGCTCGACGAGATCACGCGAGAGGCCGCCGAGGCGGTGGCCGAGGCGGCACGCCGGGCTTCGGGCGCGAGCCATGCGCTCGCGGTGCTCGTCGATCTCGACGAAGGCGCCGACCGGATCGATTTCGGGGCGACGATCTGCCTCGCGGTCGCCACCGCGGACGAAGCGGTGTCGCGGCGCTCGCGCATCCTGGGCGGGCGCGAGTGGGTCCGCCTCGGCGCGGTCGAGTTGGGCCTCGACTGCCTGCGGCGTCATCTCTTGGGGTTGCCGGTCAGCGAGCGCACCGATTTCGAGCGGCTGTAACGCCGTCAGGCCGAGCCTCGGACGAGCGCGGCGATTTCCTCCTCGGTGCAGCCGACCTCGGCAAGGACCGCCGCGGTGTGCTCGCCCAACGCCGCGGCGAAGGGCCGGGCCGCCGCGTCGGCTCCGGAAAACCGGAAGGGCGGGTTGAGCGCGAGAAAGCTGCCGCCCGCGTCGCCGACCTCGGCGAAGGCGCGGCGATGGGCTAGTTGCGGATCCTGCATCGCTTCCTTGACCGTGCGGTAGCGTGACGAAGGCACGCCGTGGCGGTCGAAAATCGCCTGTACCTCGGCCGTCGTCAGCTCTCGCGACCATTCCTCCAGCTCGTCGATCAACTCGCCCCAATTGTTGCGCCGGTCGCCATATCTCGCGAAGCGTGGGTCGCTGATCCATTCGGGGTGACCGGACGCAACAGCCAAATTCTGAAAGGTGCGCTCGCTGGCGACCGACAAATTGACCCAGCCATCCTTGGCGGCGATCGGGCCAAAGATCGGCCGGCCGGGCGGCGCCACCGGAAACTGCGCGGTCTGGATCTCGCCCAGGGTCAAGGTCATCATGCTTTCGAGCATCGATACGTCGATCATCTGTCCCTCGCCGGTCGATTGGCGGTGGCAGAGCGCGGCGAGGATCGCGCCGAACCCATAGGTGCCGGTCAGCACGTCGGCAATGTAGATGCCGCAGTAATCCGGGCGCCGCTCGTCGAGTTGGTAGGCGAGATGCGCGAGGTCATAGCCGGATGCCGCGTGAATGACCGGGGCATAGGCCGGCAATTCCGCCGACGGGCCGGTTTGGCCGTAACCCGAGATGGCGCAATAGACGATGTCGGGCCGCACCTCGCGCAAGGCCTCGTAATCGAGGCGGAAGCGGCGCATGACGCCGGGCCGGAAGTTCTCGACAACGACATCGGCGGTGGCGACCAGGCGTCGAGCGGCAGCGACTGCCGGCGGCGATTTCAAATCGAGAACGACGCTCTTCTTGCCGGCGTTCAGCTGGCCGAAGGATGTGCTGGCGCCGTTTCGCTGCGGCGGGCGCGAGCGCATCATGTCGCCCTCGGGCGGCTCTATCTTGATGACCTCGGCGCCGAGATCGGCGAGCAGGCGCGTGCAATGCGGCCCCGCGATCGTCGTCGTGAAATCGATGACGCGCAAGCCTTCGAGAAGGCTCTTCATCTGGTTCCCAACCTGGCTCCCCCGACGAACCCTTCAGATGAGCCCTGCGCGCCCAGCCGATGTCAAGCCGCGACGACACAGGCACGGGCCGATAGAATCTGCCCGAAACGGCGGAGGCGAAGCGGAATGATCGAAGCGGCGGTCGTCGGCCTCGGGCGCTGGGGAAGGACGCTGGTGGCGAGCGTGCAGGGGAAAAGCGAGCGATTGCACTTCAGCTGCGCGGTGGTGCGCGCCCCCAAAGCGCATCGCGACTTCGCCCGCGAGAGCGGGCTCGAGCTTGTAAGCGATCTTGCCGCGGCGCTGCGCGAGCCCGCCATCGATGCGGTCGTGCTGGCGACGCCGCATTCGCAGCATCTGGGGCAGATCCTTGCCGCCGCCGCGGCGCACAAGGCCGTCTTCTGCGAGAAGCCACTGACCTTGACCAAACCCGACGCGGAACGCGCGATTGCGGCCTGCGCGGCGGCCGGGGTGGTCCTCGGGGTCGGCACCGACAAGCGGTTCTTCCCGGCGATGGAGGAGCTGACGCGCATCGTCAACGCGGGCGAACTCGGCCCCCTCCTTCATCTGGAGGCGAATTTCAGCAACGAAGTGTCGGCGGCGATGCCCTCGGGCTGGCGCCACGACCCGCGGGAATCGCCGGCCGGAGGGCTGACCGCGACCGGCATCCACGTGCTCGACGCGCTCGTCCGCCTCGCCGGGCCGGTGCGGCGAGTCGAGGCGCAACTTATCTCGTTGAAGCCGCCGCCCGACCCTCATGACAGTCTCTCGGTATTGCTCGAATTCGAGAATGGCGTCAGCGGCATTCTGGCGGCGGTGCGCTCGACGCCGGCATTCTGGCGGGTGCATGCTTTTGGGCGCCGAGGCTCGGCCGAAACGCGCGGGCGCATCGAGCTCATATTGCGCAGGAGCGGCGCGGAGCCGCGGCAGCTGAGCTTTCCGGAGCGGGATTCGGTGCGCGCCAACCTCGAGGCCTTCGCCGACGCGGTCGCCGGGATCGCCCCCTACCCGATCCGGGCGAACGAGATCCTCGCCACGGTCGCCGCCTTCGAGGCGATCACCAAGAGCCTCGCTTGAACCGATCGACAATGATGTGATGGAGGAAATGCGATGGCACGGCTCGCAGGCAAAGTCGCATTGATCACCGGCGCCGCCGGCGGCCAGGGGACGGCCGAGGCGGAGCTCTTCGCCGGCGAGGGCGCGCTTCTCGTCCTCACCGACGTCGATGCCGCGGCAGGCGCCGCGCTGAAGGCGCGGC
>DASYYD010000228.1:0-1661 GCA_035934195.1 Allostellaceae bacterium
TCGGCGGGACGCGGCTGGGCGAGGACGACATCGACTACGTGGCAAGCCGCCTCGACGGGCTCGCGGTCAGCGCCGGCGACCGGGTGCGCCTCCCGCTGCTCGGCGGCGAACACAGCGATTTCACCATTTTGCTTACCGAGCCCGACGGAGCGGTGCTGATCCGCCCGAAGACGCTGCTCGCGATCGGCAGCCCCCCGGGCGAGGCGGGCGAGGCGGAGGAGATCACCACCTACGACGATCTCGGTGGGCTGCATCACGAGGTGCAGCGGATCCGCGAAATGGTCGAGCTGCCGCTCGCCCATCCCGAGATCTTCGAGCGGCTCGGCATCGCGCCGCCGAAGGGCGTGCTGCTCTATGGGCCCCCCGGCTGCGGCAAGACGCTCTTGGCGCGCGCCGTGGCGCACGAGGCAGACGCCTATTTCATCCACGTCAGCGGCCCCGAGATCATCAACAAGCACTACGGCGAAAGCGAAGAACGGCTGCGCAAGATCTTCGGGGACGCCCGCCGGATGGCGCCCTGCATCGTCTTCTTCGACGAGATCGACGCGCTGGCGCCGCGGCGCGACCGGGTCGAGGGCGAAGTCGAACGGCGCGTCGTCGCGCAGCTCTTGTCGCTGTTGGACGGGCTCGAAAGCCGCGGCGAGGTCGTCGTCATGGCGGCGACCAACCGGCCGGAGAGCCTCGATCCGGCGTTGCGCCGGCCCGGCCGCTTCGACCGCGAAATCACCATTCCCATTCCCAGCGCCCAGGCCCGCCGCGAGATCCTCGCGATCCACTCGCGCGGCATGCCGCTCGCCGCCGATGTCGATCGCGACAAGCTCGCCGACGCCGCGCACGGCTTCACCGGCGCCGATCTCGCCGCGCTCTGCCGCGAGGCGGCGATGGCCTCGCTGCGCCGACACCTGCCGAAGCTGATGCCGGGCTCGGGGCGGCTCGCGCACGAGGTGCTGGCGGCGATGCAGGTGACGATGGCCGACTTCGCCGAGGCGCTCGCCGAGATCACCCCCTCGGGCTTGCGCGAATTCGCGATCGACGTTCCGGAGGTCGGCTGGGAGGCGGTCGCCGGCCTCGACGCGGTGAAGCGGGCGCTCGAGGAGGCGATCGCCTGGCCGCTGCGAGAGCCGGCGCTGTTCGCCCGGCTGCGCCTCGAGCCGCCGCGCGGCATCCTGCTCTACGGGCCGCCGGGCAACGGCAAGACGCTGATCGTCCAGGCGCTGGCCAGCCGCGGCCACATGAACTTCATCTCGGTCAAGGGGCCGCAGCTGTTGTCGAAGTATGTCGGCGAGTCGGAGCGCGCCGTGCGCGAGCTCTTCGCGCGGGCGCGGCAGGCGGCGCCGTGCCTCGTCTTTCTCGACGAGGTCGACGCGCTGGCGCCGCGCCGCGGCGGCGAGCGCTCCGAAGCCGCCGACCGGGTCGTCAGCCAGTTGTTGACCGAACTCGACGGCATCGAGGCGATGCGCGGGGTTTGCGTCATCGCCGCGACCAACCGGCCGGACATAGTGGACGAAGCGCTGCTGCGCCCCGGCCGAATCGACTACCGCCTCGAAGTGCCGAAGCCCGACCGGCAGCGGCGCGAGGCGGTGCTCGCGATGCGGCTGCGCGAGCGACCGCTCGCCGCCGACGTCGATGTCGCGCGCCTTGCCGCCGAGACGGAAGGGATG
>DASYYD010000316.1:0-19239 GCA_035934195.1 Allostellaceae bacterium
CGTGGGCCCGCATGATCTGGCAAGAAAATCCCTTGGCGGGCGAGAGGAGCGCAAGGATGCGGATCGGGTTCATCGGAACCGGCACGATGGGGCTGCCGATGCTGTCGAACCTGCTGGCGAAGGGCTTCGCCGTCGTCGCCTACGATGTCGTGCCGGCCGCCCTCGACGCGGCGGCGGCAAAAGGCGCGGGGCGCGCCGCTTCGCCCGCCGAGGCGGCGGCGGCGAGCGACCTCGTCGTCACCATGCTGCCCTCTTCGCGCAATGTGGAGGCCGCCTATCTCGGGGCGGACGGCGTCATCGCAGGGGCGGCCGCGGGGCGGCTCGCCGTCGATATGTCGACGATCGACCCCGCGACCTCGCAGCGCGTCGCGGCGCGCCTGGCCGAGCGCGGCGTCAGGTTCATCGACGCGCCCGTATCGGGCGGCGTCGGCGGCGCGGCCGCCGGCACGCTCGCGATCATGGTCGGGGGTGCGGCCGGCGACCTCGAAGAGGCGCGCCCGGCTTTGGCCGCGATGGGCGGCGCCATCATCCATGTCGGCGCGGTCGGCGCCGGCGAGGTCGCGAAGCTCTGCAACAATCTCGTTTCGGGCAGCGCCCTCGTCGCGGTCAGCGAAGCCTTCCGCATCGGCGAAGCCTACGGGCTCGACCCGCAGATCCTGACCAATGTCGTCGCCAGTTCCTCCGGCGCCACCTGGGTCATGGAGCACGCCCACCCGGTCCCCGGGATCAAGCCGCAGAGCGCCTCCAGCCGCGGCTACGCCGGCGGCTTCATGACCGACCTGATGGCGAAGGATCTGGGGCTCGCGGTCGATGCGGCGCGGCAGAAGGGCGTGCCGGTCGTCGTCGCCCCGGCCGCCCAGCAGCTCTACCGCATGGCCTCCTCGCACGGGCACGGCCGGCGGGATTTTTCTTCCGTCTACGAATTCTTGAAGCCGTCATCCCAAGATGCTCCGGTATAAGATAACGGCTCGATCGAAGTGGAGGACCGCCACATGAAGAACGGCATGTTGATCATCGACGCCGACGGGCACGCCGTTGATTACGCGCCCGTCTATCGCGAGCGGCTGCCGCAGGCCTACCGCAACCGGCGCGATTTCTACCCATCCGACAACTTCGATCGCCAGCAGAACGGCAAGATCGACAAGCAGCCCGCGACCCCGGCGCAGAACCTCGCCGACAACGATCTCGAAGGGATCGATTTGCAGGTCATCTTCCCGACCGGCGGGCTGTTCCTGACGCGCGTGCGCGAGCGCGACTACGTCGTCGCCCTCTGCGAGACCTACAACGACTGGATGCGCGACTGGTGCGCGATCGACCGCAAGCGCCTGAAGGGTGTGGCGCTGGTGCCGCTGCACGTCGATACGAAGGCGGCGATCAAAGAGATGGAGCGGGCCGTCGGCAAGCTCGGCGCGGTCGGGGTCATGATCAACACCTACGACCGCAGCCGCAACGTCGCGCACCGCGATTTCTGGCCGTTCTACGAGGAATGCGCGCGCCAGGGGGTGCCGGTGGCGTTTCACGCCTCGGGCAGCGACAACCTCGATCCCTTGTGCCATTTCGAGAATTTCCTGCAGGTCCACACGCTCTCCCACGCGCCGGAGCAGCTGATCGCCTGCACGGCGGTCATCTACAGCGGGCTCCTCGAAAAATACCAGGATCTGCGCGTCGCCTTTCTCGAAGCCGGGATCGGGTGGGTGCCGTTCTGGATGGAGCACATGGACGAGGAGTACGAGTTCCGCCAGTTCGACGCGCCGCTTCTCAAGGCCAAGCCGTCGGAATACATGACCTGCGGCCGCGTCTTCGTCTCCTGCGAGCCGGAGGAAAAGACGCTGCGCTACGTCCCCGACTTTTTTCCCGAGGACAACATCCTGTTCGCCTCCGACTACCCGCACTGGGACGGCACCTTTCCGGACGCAGTCTCGACCCTGGCCGACCGCAACGACATCTCGGGCGAATTGAAGCGCAAGATCTTCCGCGACAACCCGCAGCGCTTCTACGGGTCGCGGCTCGACGGCTGACCCCCCACCCTAACCCTCCCCCGCAAGCGGGGGAGGGAATGGGAGGGGGCGGGAGGAAACCCAATGCCCAAAATCAGCGCCGAGCGGCTCGGCGAGATCGGCCGCGCCCTCTTCGTCGCCGCCGGCACCCCGGAAGCCGAGGCGGAAACCGTCATGCGGCACGTCGTGGCGGCCAACCTCGCCGGCCATGATTCGCACGGCGTCATCCAGGTCCCGACCTATATCGAGCGCATCAAATTGGGCCACATCGTGCCCGGCGCGCCGTGGGTCATCATGCGCGAGACCCCGACGACGACGGTCGTCGACGGCCATTGGGGGTTCGGCTACGTCGTCAACGAGCGGGCGATGCGGCTGACGATCGAAAAGGCCGAAACATCCTCGGTCGCCGCCGCGACGGTGTTCCGGCAAGGTCATATCGGGCGGCTCGCGAGCTATACGCTGATGGCGGCAAAGGCCGGCATGATCGGGCTCGTCACCGCCGATTCCGGCCGCTCGCCGAAGGCCGTCGCGCCGTTCGGCGGGCGCGAGGCGCGGCTCGGCACCAACCCGCTCTCGATCGCCATCCCCTCCGACCTCGAAGGGCCGCTCTATCTCGACATGGCGACTTCGGCCGCCGCCGCCGGCAAGATCGCGCTCTCGGTCGCCCGCGGCACGCCGGTGCCGGCCGGCTGGATCATCGACAAGGAGGGCCGCCCGACGACCGACCCGCGCCAGTTGCGCCAGGGCGGCGCGCTGCTGCCGGTCGGCGGCAGCGAGGGCTACAAGGGCTACGGCCTCTCGGTCATCGTCGAGATCCTGTGCGGCCTCCTGACGGGGCTCGGCTTCGGGGTCGAGCCGAGCGGGCGGCACAATGACGGCTGCTTCATGGCCGTCTTCAAGGTCGATGCCTTCCGCCCGCTCGCCGAATTCAAGCGGGAAGTCGGCGAATTTGCCCGGTATCTCAAGGCGACGCAGCCGGCGGAAGGCTCGGGCGGCGTCTACTACCCGGGCGAAATCGAGCATCTGCGCGAACAGGACCGCCGCAAGAACGGCGTCGAGGTCGAGGACGCGACCTGGGAAAAATTGCGCGCGCTCGCCGACGGCTACGGCCTCGGCGAGCGCCTCGGATTCGCCGCCGGCTGAGTGCGAATATGAGCACGGCCGCCGCCGCGCGCCCGCAGGACGGCAAAATCATCGGCCTCGTCAGCGCGGCGCATTTCATGAGCCATTTCTACCAGCTCGTGTTGCCGTCCTTGTTCCCGATCCTGAAGAGCGCCTTCGGCGTCGATTACGCCACGCTCGGCGTCGTCATGACCCTGATGTACGCGACCTCGGCCCTGATGCAGACCCCGGCCGGGGTTCTCGTCGACCGGCTCGGCGCGACGCGCGTCCTGATCGGCGGGCTTGGCCTCTATGCGAGCGCCGTCACGCTCTACGGCTTTGCCCCGAACATCTGGGTGCTCGGCCTGCTCGCCGTCGTCGCCGGCTTCGGCAACTGCGTCTTCCACCCCTCCGATTACGCGATCATGACGGCGCGCGTCGGGGCGGGCCGATTGGGGCGCGCCTACGGGGTGCACAATCTGGGCGGCAGTTTCGGCTGGGTGGCGGCGCCGGTCAGCGTCCTCGCGCTCACCTCGCTGTTCGGCTGGCGCGCGGCATTGTCGATCCTGGGCGGCGTCGGCTTGGTGCTGACGGCCTACCTGATCCTCGAGCGGGCGGCGCTCAAGACCGAAGGGCGAACGCCCGAGCCCCGGCCCGGCGCCGGGCGCGAGCGGGCGCCGCTGCCGGTCTTCCTGTCGCGCCCGATCCTCCTCTGCTTCGGCTATTTCCTGCTTCTCGCCGTCGCCAATGCCGGGCTGCAGCCGTTCCTGCCGTCCTCCCTCGTCGCCGCCTACGGCCTCTCGGTCGCGGTCGCCAATTCGGCGCTCAGCGGCTATCTGATCGGCTCCTCGCTCGGCATCTTTACCGGCGGGGTGGCGGCCGACCGGTTCGGGCGCCCCGAGCTGATCGTCGCGTTCGGGCTCGCCAGCGCGGGCGGGCTCGCCCTCGTCATCGGCTTCGTGCCGATGCCGGTGCCGCCGCTCGTCCTCTGCGTCGCGGCGGCCGGCTTTTGCGCCGGCGGCACGACGCCCTCGCGCGACATGCTGGTGCGCCGCGCCGCGCCGGCGGGCGCGACGGGCAAGGTGTTCGGCTTTGTCTATTCCGGGCTCGACCTCGGCTCGGCCATCACCCCGCCGTTTCTCGGCCTCCTCATCGATCATCAATTGCCGCGGTTCGTCTTTGTCGCGGTCGCGGCGGCGCTGTTTCTGGCGATCAGCACCGCCTTTGTGGTGGGGACGCGGTCGGCCGGCGAAGGAACGCCGGGCGGCCGGCGCGACGCCGCCGCCGCGATGCCGCCATAGCGGATTCTTCGACGGCTGCCGGCGCTCTTGTGCGAAGATTGCCGGGGGCCGGCCTCAGGGGGGCGAGCACATGCAGGCGATCGTGTTGTTGATCATGCTGACATTGCAGGCCTGCAACGGCGCGCCGGCGCCGCCCGCCGCGGGCCCGGCGCCCGAGTTGCGCGGCTGGGAATTGGCCAGCGGCAAGCCCCCGACCAAGGTCGAATTCGCCGCCCTCCTCGCCGCCTGCGAGGATCGCGGCCAGGCGGCGGCGAAAGGCGGGCTCGATTCCTGCCTCGCCGATCTCGGCCTCAGGCACGCCGAGCCATGAGCGCGGAAATTTCGATCTTCAACCCACCCTCGCTCGGCAAGCCCCTCGGTCAATATTCCCAGATCGCGCGGGTCAAGGCCGCTGAACTCGTCTTTATCGCCGGCCAGGTCGCGGCCGACCAGGCGGGCGGCCTCGTCGGCGCCGGCGATTTCGACGCGCAATGCGGGCAGACCTTCGCCAACATCGCCGCCGCCCTCGCCTCGGTCGGGGCCGGCTGGAGCAGCGTCGTCGAGTTCACGACCTATCTCGTGCACTCGCAGGACATCGCGAAATTCGCCGCCTGGCGGTTGCGCGAGTTTCCGCGCCTGTTCCCGAGCGGCGCCTACCCGCCGAACACGCTCCTCATCGTCGACCGGCTTGTCCAGGAGCCGTTCCTGATCGAAGTCAAGGCGATCGCGGCGCTCGGTAGTGTCGCATTTTGACGTTGCATTGGCGCGGTGCGTGCTTCGAGACGCGCCCTATCGGGCGCTCCTCAGCATGAGGATGTTCTTGATGGCATTAAGGAAAAATCCTCATCCTGAGGTGCCTCGCGCAGCGAGGCCGCGAAGGACGCGGGACGGCTGCCCGAGGCAAAGCGATGCACTACAGGGCGCTCTAGCAGCCTTTTCCGTTCAGATCGGGCCATTTGCGTTCTTCGTCCTGGCCGGGCTTGGCCCGGCCATCCACGATTTATTTCCGTGGACCCGCGGGTCGAGCCCGCGGGAGACGGTCTGAATAATCCGTCCCAACCTGGTCGGGAACAGGCCCTAGCGGCGCGCCTCAGGCGGCGGCCCAGCGGGCGTTGGCGTCGGCGAAGAGGCGCAGGTTCTTTTCCATGTCGTAGGTGGTCTCGCACAGCGTCTCGGGATCCCACTCGCTGCGCGCCGGCGCGAAGAAATCGCCGCCATAGACATGGATGGCGCCGGTCAGCCGCCCCAGCGGGTTGGTGACCGAATGGATCACGTCGCGGCCGAGCGGCTCGGCGTCCTTCTCGCCCAGGGATTTGGCGCCGCCGGCCTCGATGCGGCCCTGCGGCGCCGCCCGCAGGCGGCGCCAGAAGATGTTGTCCTCGCGCCCGGTATAGACGCCGATGACCGCCCACATCAGGTGGTTGTGCGGCATGATCGTCATCTTCGGGCCCCAGACGACGTTGAGGACCGTCAACTCGTCCGAGCGGTGCAGCGGCGTCACCTCGGCGCGCTTCGGCTCGCCGAGCGCGGCGATGACGGCGCCGGGTTCGCGCACCGCCCGGGCGACCACTTCGCGCACCGATCTGTGGCTCGGGTCGGCGCGCACCGCTTCGAGGCACTCGCTGGTGAACCGGTCGAGATCGAACATCGCCTCATCCTCTCTCGCTCGAGAACGCGATCAAAGCACGCGCGGGGGGCGGGCGCCAGCCCGGACGCCTGCCGGCCCGCGGTAGTGTCTCACTTTGATTGTAACAGCCGCTAATCGGCCTTGACGCGGCTATCGCGTCGGCCGCTCCGATCCCATATGCTCAGCGCAAGGCAAAGGGACGGAGCACATGGCAGGCCCAGAGATGTGGTGCGACTTCATCAAGGCACTTCGGCGCGAGCAAGACAAGTTGCGGGCCGAACTACAACCGTATCTTGCCGGGAGTATCCAGGTTCTGGACGGGACCAGCCATTTGGGGAGGGATGACAAAACGATCACAGCGATCAAGCAGGAGATCGCCAGCCTTCAAAAAACGATCGACCGTGTCATTTCCAAGCAGGGGTTGCAGGATGCCTAGAGGGCCCCGAGGCGAGAAGCGCACCGCCGACGTCGCCGGCGATAGCTGCCGGCATCGAAACGATGCTGTGGTCGATGGGGGGCGTGGTTGCGCTGATTGATGCCGCGCGGCGAAGATCACTGGCGAGACGTCGGTCGGTTGACATGCAGGGCTGGAAATACTGGAAGGCATTTTTCGTGAGCCTAATTGCGGGCGGTATCGTCGGCTTAGCCTTTGGTTTCGCGGCGAACGATCGACGGTATCTCGGCCTTTGGGGTTGGCTGAGTCATTCCGACGAGGCCGTGTTTTGGATTTTGGCCGGCGCGGCCCTTGGCGGATGCGTGGTCTATCTCTGGCGGCTGTTACAATCAAACTGAGGCACTACCCGGCCCGCGGCCTTTTTGACAGCGGCGAGGCGCGGTGCTAGCGTTTGCCGCAACCAGGGGGGGCCGGCAATTTCAACGCTCCGCAGAATACTCTCCACGCTCGCCGCCCTGCTCGTCGCGGCGGCCGCGTTTTGCGGCGTCGGGCCGCCCCCGGCGGGCATAAACCTGCCCGGCGTCCTGTTCCTCTTCGTCGCGTTCGTCATCTGGTTCGAATGGGGGTCGATCCGGGAAGGCTATTGCTTCCTGCAGGACAACCGGAATGCGGAGAGTCGCGGCTCGGACCTGATGCTGGTCCGCATGGGGCCGCTGACGCGGCGAGCCCGCGATCGGGCCAGGCTCTAGCCGCGCTCAGGCGACGGGCGCGGCCCCACGGGACGAGCCCGTGGGCGGAAGGCCCACGGCGAGCGCGGCCGCCTCGGAGCGGTGCCCCTTCTGGTGGAAATAATTGGCCCGGTAGAATTCGAGGACGAGGTCGCGATAGACGGCCGGCGGGTAACGCGGCGGGTTTTCGCGGCTGGTGCAGGTCGGCAGGCATTCGATCACCCGGTCCGGGTTCGGGCTGTGAAAATAGGCGATCGAATAGCGGTCGGCGCCGGTATCGTTGAGGACGCCGTGCGGCGTCGACAGAAACCGGTCGTTCGACCAGCGCCGCATGATGTTGCCCAGATTGATGAGGAAGGTGCCGGCAATGAGGGGCGGGGGAAACCACGCGCCCGACGGCAGGCGCACCGCGAGCCCCGGCACCTCGGTGCGCGCGAGCGCCGTCATGAAGCTGTTGTCGGTGTGCGGCGCCTGGCCGAAGGTGTTGTCCTCGACGCTCTCTTGCGGCGGGTAATGGAGAAAGCGCGCGACGGCGTGCGCCTCGCCGGCGAAATAGCGGGCGAAGAAATCGGGCGGCATCCCGAGCGCCACCGCGAAAGCCGGCAGCATGCGGTCGCACATCGCGCCGAGCGCCGAAAAATACGCCATCATGTCACGGCGCAATTCCGGCATGCCGTCCGGCCACTGATTGCGCCCGCGCAGCGGCTTCCCCGCGAGCACCTCCGGATGGTCGGCGGCGCGGTCGTGGCTGATGAAGAAGCTCTCGTTCTGATTGGGGCGGGTCGCCTTGTGGACCGTCGAGGCGCCCTGCACCGAAGCGTTGATCGGCAGATAGCCGATATTGTTGTCGTTGAGCCGCAACCGCAATTTCGCCGCGAGCGGCAAGGCGTGAAAGCGGCGCGCCGCGGCGAAGGCGCGCTCGATCAGGCTTTCCGGGACGCCGTGGCCAAAGGCATAGAAGAACCCGACATTCCCGCAGGCGTCGGCCACCTCGCCGGCGAGGCGCTCGAGCGCACCCCGCTCGCCGGCGAAATAGGGGCCGTAATCGATGACCGGGATCGCCGTCGCCCGCGCCTCGTCGTCGCGGACCGCTTGCTCCTTGAAGAGATGCATCGATTTCTCCGGGGTCGCCACCCCCCGGACTATAGATCGCGGCGGCGCGCCTAGGCCAGCCCGCCGCGCGGCAAGAGGGCGGATCCTAGCCCGGGTATTGCTGCAAGAGCCGCAGCCGCTCGGCGCGCGCGGCTTCTTTCGCGGCGACATAGTCGCGATAGGCCGCACGGTCCTCGTCGCCGATTCGCGCCTGCGTCGGGGCGGCGCATACCGTCGGGCAGCGGGTGATGGGCTTTTTGCGCAGGTACTCGGCAATCGCCAAATCGTAATCGAGCTTCGACATTCGAGCCGCACCTGATAGCTGAGCGGTAGGCTCATCTATATCGTTCAAATGGTTAATGGGGGGTTAGGCGGGGGGATTCGATTTTCTGCCGATTTTTCGCAGCATGCGAGCGATCTGGCGTTTTGCCGGGATCTCAACGATAACGTTCTGTGGGAGCCAGGAGGACGGGGACCGAACCTTGGTCGAGGCGCTATTGAAAGTGCGGTTCTGGGGTGTGCGCGGCAGCATCGCCTGCCCGGGCCCCGAGACGGTGCGCTATGGCGGCAATACCTCTTGCGTCGAGATTCGTTGCGGCAGCCGGCTTCTCGTGTTCGACGGCGGCACCGGGCTGCGCGCGCTTGGCGCCGAGTTGTTGAAGCATGGCCGGCGCGTCGAGCTCGACCTGTTCTACAGCCACACCCATTTCGACCACATCGTCGGCCTGCCGTTTTTCGCGCCGTGCTACGACGCGCGCAGCCGGATCCACATCTGGGCCGGGCATCTCTCGGCGCCGATCGGCATCGAGGCGGTGCTCAACAAGATGATGGTGGCGCCGCTCTTCCCGATCCCGATGGACATCTTCGCCGCGCGCGTCCAATTCACCGACTTCACGGCCGGCGAGGTGTTGACGCCGCATCCCCGCATCCGCCTGCGCACCGCGCCCCTCAACCACCCGAACGGGGCGACCGGGTACCGCATCGAATACGCCGGCAAGTCGGTCGCCTACGTCACCGACACCGAGCATGGCCCGAACGGGCCGGACGCCAATATCCTCGACCTCGTCGACGGCGCCGACGTGATGATCTACGACGCCACCTACACCGATGCCGAGTACCCGGCGCACAAGGATTGGGGCCATTCGACCTGGCAGGCGGGGGTGCGGCTGGCCGATGCCGCGCGGGTGAAGACGCTCGTCCTGTTTCACCACGATCCCGGCCACGACGACGATTTCATGGACAATATCGCCGCCGAGGCGCGGCACGCACGCGCCGGCACGATCGTCGCGCAAGAGGGAATGGTGCTGGAACCCTGAACGGGCGGCGGCTTCAGTGGTAGGGGTCGGCGGCGTCGCGCAGCCCGTCGCCGAGGAAATTGAAGGCGAGCACGGTCACGATGACGCTGACGACCGGCAGCATCAGCCAGGGATAGAGCGCCACGACGTTGATGTTCTGCGCCTCGTTGAGCAGCACCCCCCAGCTCGTCATCGGCGGCCGCAGCCCGAGGCCGAGAAAGGAGAGCGCGGTTTCGCCGAGGATCATCGACGGGATGACGAGCGTCGCCGAGGCGATCAGATGGCTCATGAAGCTCGGCAGCAGATGGCGGCCGATGATGCGCGCCGGGCGCGCCCCCATCAACACCGCGGCGGTGCAGAAATCCTCCTCGCGCAATGCCAGCAGCTTCGAGCGGACGGCGCGGGCGAGGTGCGTCCACTCGATCAACCCCAAAATGATGGTGATGCCGAAATAGACGAGCAGCGGGCTCCACGTCACCGGCAGGATGGCGGAGAGGGCCATCCACAGCGGCAGATGCGGGAAGGACTGAATGACCTCCATCGCGCGCTGGATCAGGATGTCGGTCCAGCCGCCGTAGTAGCCGGCGATGCCGCCGATGACGATGCCGAGGGTGAAGCTGACCGCGACCCCCAACAGGCCGATGGTCAGCGAGATGCGGGCGCCGTAGATGATCCGCGAGAAGAGGTCCCGCCCCAAGCGGTCGGTGCCGAAGAGGAACAGCTGGCCGTCGTCGGCCGGGCACAGCAGGTGCCGGTCGGAGGGCAAAAGGCCGAACAGGCGATAAGCGTAGCCGTGGCAGAAGAAGCGCAGCCCTTCGCGTTTTTTCGGGTCCGGCGTATAGACCCGCTCGAGGTTCGCCATGTCGAGGCGGTAGTCGTAGCCGAGCACATAGGGCGCGACGAGCCGGCCGCCGTCGACGAAATGCACCTGCTGCGGCGGCGCGTAGATGAAGTCGGTGTTGCGCTCGTCGAGCCCGTAGGGCGCGAGAAACTCGCAGAACGGGATCGTCAGGTACATCAACAGCAGAACGACGCCGGCGGCGACGGCGACCCGGTGGCGGCGAAACCGCCACCACATCATCCGCCATTGCGAGGCCCGGTAGAAGCGTTCCTGCGCCGGCGTCATCCGCTCGACCGAATAGGGGTCGAAGGGCGCCGGCGAGACGTAGTGCGGCAGCGGCTCGGCGGACGGCCGCGGCGCCTTGCCCGCGTCGTAGACGAGATCGCTCATTGCCGCCGCCCCGCCTGCAGCCGGATGCGCGGGTCGAGGATGGCGAGCGCGATGTCCGACACGAACACGCCGACCACCGTCATGAACGCCATGAACATCAGGAACGACCCGGCGAGATACATGTCCTGGCTGCGCAGCGCCTCCAGCAGCATCGGCCCGGTGGTCGGCAACGACATCACGATCGACACGATCGCCGCGCCGGAAATGACGCTCGGCAGGAGCGAGCCGATATCCGAGATGAACGGGTTCAATGCCATGCGCAGCGGGTATTTGAACAATGCCCGCAGCGGCGGCAGGCCCTTGGCGCGGGCCGTCACGACATATTGCTTTTGCAATTCGTCGAGCAGATTGGCGCGCAGCCGCCGGATCATGCCGGCGGTGCCGCTGCTGCCGATGACGATGACCGGGATCCACAGATGCGCCGCCACCGAAGCCGCTTTCGGCCAGCTCCACGGCCGGCCGATGAATTGCGGATCCATCAGCCCGCCGATCGACACCCCGAACCACACATTGGCGAAATAGAGGAGCACCAGGGCCAGCAGAAAGCTCGGCGTCGCGAGCCCCAAAAAGCCGACAAAGGTGAGGCCGTAATCGGACCAGCTGTATTGATGGGTCGCCGAGTAGATGCCGATCGGAAAGGCGATGATGTAGGTGAACAGGATCGTCGTGAAGGAGACGAGAAAGGTCAGGAACAGGCGGTCCCCGACCACCTCGTCGACCGGCAGGTCGTAGCGGAACGAATACCCCATGTCGCCGTGCAACAGCCCGCCCGCCCAGACGATGTATTGCTGCCACAGCGGCTTGTCGAAACCGTATTCGTGCTCGAGGAATTCGACCTTGGCGACGTTCCGCCCTTCGCCCTGGCTTTCGAGTTCGGCGATGTAGGTCGTGAAATAGTTGCCTTCGGGCAGGTTGATGATGGTGAAGATGACGATGCTGATGGCGATCAGCGTCGGGATCATGATCAGGATGCGGCGCACCAGATAGCCGAGCATCGCCTTCGCCTCAGCCCCGAGCGCCGCGGGCGCGGCGGGGGAAGCCGCGCCGCCGGCGGCGCACGCCGGCGCTCCTGCCCTGATCGAGCGGCATCCTTTCCTCCCTAACGCGTTACCGACGACGGTGCGGCGAGCGCCGTCGCCCTGGCCTTCGAAAACCAGAACCCGTCCGGCTTGTACATGCCGAAATCGGCGCCGGGGTCCCAGTTGTACATCCCCTTCGACGGCACGTTGCGCAACGCGTCGGTGATGACGACCGGCTGCAGAACCCCGCCGACGAGACCGATCGTGTAGACCTTGTCGGCCCAGATCGCGAGTACCTTTTGCCAAACCGCCCGCCGCTCTTCGGGGGTCGCGGCGAGCAGCCACTCGTGATAGAGCGCATCGAGCCGGATGGCGGAGGGCAGATCGGGCTTCCGGCCCATTTTCCCGCCGGTTTCCGCATATTGGCCCCATTTCGGCCACTCGAGCTGTTCCTGGCTCGTCGGGGCGAATTCGGCGGGCGGCATGTCGGCGGTGGCGAGGCCGTTCTCGATCCCCTTGTCGATCGCCATCAGCGTGTCGCCGCTGAACACCCGCCGGCGGAACAGCGTCAGCTGCATCGGCCGGGTGAACAGGCTGATGCCGATATGCCGCCAGGAATCCCGTATCAGCTCGAGCACGTCGGTGCGATCGACCGAATCCCCGGAGCTTTCGACGATGATGCGCATCGGCCGGCCGTCGGGCAGGAGCCGGATGCCGTCGCTGCCGCGTTTGCCGAGCCCCAGCCCGTCGAGCAGGCGATTGGCTTCGGCGAGGTCGAACCTCGCCCAGGCCGAGCGCTCTTGCGGGTTGTAGAGCGGGCTCTGCGGCAGCAGCGTGTTCTGGCCTTCGATCGCCAAGCCGAAATAGATCACCTGATTGATCTCGTGACGGTTGACGGCGAGCGACAGGGCCCGGCGAAACGCCGCTTGGCGCACCAGCGCGCGCCAGGCCGGGTCGTTGACGTTGAGGTTCGGGTAGAGCGCGAGCTGGCTGCCGGGCCCGGTGCGCCACAGCCGCACCTTGTAATGGTTGCGCGCCTCCGCCGACTTCAGAAACGTGTAATTGTCGAAATCGAGATAACGGGCCTGCAAATCGGTTTCGCCGGCGCCGGTCTTGGCCGGAATGATCTTCGCGTCGGCCATGTTGAGGACCACGCGATCGATATACGGGAGTTGCTGGCCGGCGGCATCGACCCGATAATAATAAGGATTTCTGACAAAGATATAACGATCCGACGGGGGTTTTGTCTTCAAGACCCACGGTTCCAGCGTCGGTAATTTGGGGTTATCGTTACGATACATGACCAACTTCTTGTCGAATATCGCAGTCCAGCTGCGCTTTTTCAGCTGTTTCACAAGAGCGAGAAGTTTCGCCTTATCGGTAAAATCAATATGATATTTCTTCATGTAATGCGCCGGGCAGTAGATGAAGAGCGGATCGGGCCCGGCGAGGGACGGCAGAAACAGCGGGTTCGGCCGCGACCAGCTGTAGCGCACCGTGGTGTTGTTCAGCACCTCGAAATTGGGCGCCTCGCCGCCCGGCAAGAGGGCCGTCGGCAGCCCGCCCGGCGAAAGCGCGGCGTTTGTCGCCACGGCCTTGAACCAGAATTCGAAATCCTTGGCGGTGAAGGGATGGCCGTCGGACCATTTCTGCCCCTCGCGCAGGTGCAGCGTGAAGATGCGGTCGTCCTTCACCTCGAACGATTGCAGGATGTCCGGGACGAGCGCGAGCGAGGGCGTATAGGCGACGAGGCGGGCGTAGCCGTAGACCACCATCATCTTGGTGTCCTTCGGCGTCGCCATCAGCATATGGAGGGTGCCGCCGGGCTTGCCGATCGTCCCGGGCCGCGCCACGGCGGGGTCTTTCGGCAGCCGGTCGGCAACCGCCGGCAGCTTGCCCTTCTTCACCGCCGCCGCGAGATACGGCGTCTCCTTGAACCCGGCGCGCGACGGGGCGGCGAGCGCCAGCAGCGCGCCGAGGGCAGCGAAGGCGAGGCCGAGGCGCGGCGGTGCGGTCATGTGCTCCTCGGCTCGGCGGCGGCTGGTTCGCGGCCCGCCGGCGTCACGCCGAGGCGAAGCCCGCCTGCCGGGCACCGGCGGGCGCGGGTCCGGCGGTCGCTTCGACGAGGTGGCCGGCGGCGATCTCGATGAGCTTCAGAGTGTTCCCGGCGTCGCGGCGAAAGGGCGTCGGCCATTGGGCGGGATCGGAGGCCTTGTCCGCCATCAGGCGATGCAGATCGAGGCGGTGCGCCGGGTCGGGGGCCGGCACGGCGGCGAGCAGCGCCCGCGTATAGGGATGCACGGGGTTGCGGAACAGGCTCTCCCGGTCGGCGATCTCGACGATGCGGCCGGCGCACATCACCGCGATGCGGTCGGCGATGTAATCGACGACCGCCAGATTGTGGGAGATGAAGAGATAGGTCAGCGACAGCCTTTCCTGAAGATCGATCAACAGGTTGAGGATCTGCGCCTGGATCGAGACGTCGAGCGCGGAGACCGGCTCGTCGCAGATGACGAGGTCGGGCCGCAAGGCGAGCGCGCGGGCGATGCCGATGCGCTGGCGCTGGCCGCCGGAAAAGCTGTGCGGATAGCGCTGCAGATGACGCAGGTCGAGACCGACCAGACTGACGAGCTCGTGCACCATCTCGCGGCGCGTGCGCGAGGTGCCGATGCCGTGGATCACCAGCGGCTCGGCGATGATGTCGAACACCGTCATCCGCGGATTGAGCGAGCCGAACGGATCCTGAAAGATGTATTGGACGTGGCGGCGGAAGCGCTTCAGCTCCTCGCTGTCGAGCGCCAGCACGTCGATCGGCTTGCCGTGATCGTTGAAGGTCACGGAGCCGCGGTCCGGCCGCACCGCGCGCAACAGGATCTTGCTCAACGTCGTCTTGCCGCAGCCGCTCTCGCCGACGAGCCCCAGACATTCGCCGCGCTCGACCCGGATGCTGACCTCGTCGACGGCGACGACGCGCGGCGCCGCGGCGGCGCTCGAAAACAGCCCGCCCTTGCGGCTCGAATAGGCTTTGCCCACGGCGACGCATTCGAGCAGCGGCCCCGCCGCCCCCTGCGGCCACTGCCGTTTCTCGGCCATCAGGTGCGGCGCCTCGCCGGGCGGGATCTCGCGGATCGGCACGAGGCGCTCGCCCGGTTTCATGTCGAAGCGCGGGACGGCGCGCAGCAATGCCTTCAGATACGGGTGCTCGGCGCGCGCGAAGATGTCGTCGAGGCTGCCGCTTTCCATGACCTCGCCGCGGTACATGACGACGACCTCCTCGGCGACGTTGGCGACGACGCCGAGGTCGTGGGTGATCAACAGCACGGCCATCCCGAGTTCGGCCTGCAACTCCCCGATCAGCTTCAGGATCTGCGCCTGGATCGTCACGTCGAGCGCGGTCGTCGGCTCGTCGGCGATCAAGAGGGCCGGGCGGCAGACGAGCGCCATCGCGATCATCGCGCGCTGCCGCAAGCCGCCCGACAGCTCGAACGGATAGAGCCGGCTGGCGCGCCGCGGGTCGGGAAAGCCGACGAGGCGCAGCATCTCCTGCGTCAGCCCGCGGGCTTCCGCGCCGCCGCATTCGCGATGCAGCCGCAGCGCCTCGCCGACCTGGTTGCCGATCGTGTGCAGCGGCGAGAGGGACGTCATCGGCTCCTGGAAGATGATCGAGATGCGGCCGCCGCGGATCGCGCGCATCTCCTTGCCGTCGCTCGGCAGTTTCACGAGATCGATGCTCGCTTCCGGCTGCCGCGGGTCGGCGAACAGGATCGAGCCGCCGACGATCGAGGCGCTCTTCGGCAGGATGCGCAGGATGCTCTGGCTGACGACCGATTTTCCCGAGCCCGACTCGCCGACGAGCGCGACCGTCGAGCGCGCGCGCACGCGGAACGAGACGCCGCTGACGGCCGCGATGACGCCGCCCGGCGCCGCGAAATGAACGTGCAGATCGCGCACCGCCAAAAGGTCGGTCAATTCGTCCCTCCGGCGGCTTCCGGCCCGAGGGCGGCGGTGGCGAGCGTAACCCCGAGAGATTGCAGATTTTCGAGCGTCGCGGCGCTGAGGGCGAGCCCGCGCGCGGCGGCCGCCCGCGCGGCGCGTTCGACCAGCATCTCGAACCCGCCGATGCGGCTGTCGAAGCTGAGGTTCGCGCGTCCCGCGCGCAGCTCGAGCTGCATCCAGCCGTCGCGGCGATCGCGCCGCGTCGAATAAAAGGCGAGCTTCAGCCGGTCGATCTCGGTCCAGAGGATCGTGGCGCCGAAGGGGCCCGTGGCGCACAGCCGCTCCTCCGTCATCTCGACGCGGGTCATCTGACGCAGCCAGGTCTTGAGGCCGAAAACCCCGAACAGCGCCGCGAACCCGCCGATCACCGAAAGGCCGACCGGGCCGAGATGCGCCGTCGCGAGGATCGCGGCGGCCGGAACGAAGCCGACGGCGGCGCGGCAATAATCGCCGAGCATGGCGGCCTGCGGATAAGTGTGGGACGTCATGCCGGGACGGGCGCGCCGCTAAAGACCTCGGGTCCGCAGAGCCAGCGCGCGCCGCGGTGCTCGAGGCTGACGGCGAGGAGCCGGCGGAGAAAAGCTTCGCACCTGTCTTCGGCGACGAGATGATGGGTCAATATCCCGGTCGGCTCGGCGCGGTCGACGCGGCCCTCGCGGCGGGCCCGCAAATGCCCGACGAGCCCAGAGAGGGCGGCCGCCTCGCCGAGAAAGCCGCGGCCTTTCGCCCAGGCGACGAGGTCGACATGGATGTTGCTTTCGCGCAGCCCTGGCGCCGGCCGGGCGTGCGGGCGCGCTTGCGCTCGCGACAGTCCGGCGATCCCGCAATCCGGCAGCAGCGGCACGAGCGTCGCCGCCAGGCGGTTCCATGGCGGCACCAGGACAGCCAGCGCGCGCGTCCCGAAGAGCGCGCCGAGCCGCTCCCGGCCGCGCGCCAGATCGGCGCTCGCCTCGCCGGCGGGTCGCGCGGGCGGAAATTCGCTTTTCTTTTCGCCTGCCGGCGCGTGGTTCACGTGCTTCCAGCCATGCTGCAGAAAGAAAACGCCGCGGCGGGCCGCAGCAACCCGCTCGAGCGCCGCTTCGGCGACGCCGGGGATCACCGCGAGCGCCACCGGCACCGCGCCCGCGACCGCGAGCAGGCGTTCGAGACGCGGGTTCGGCGCGACTGCGTCGTCGTCTCGCCACCACAGCGTAGCCTCCAGGCCCCATTCCGCCCAGCGGTCGAACTCGTCCACCAGATCGCGCCATCCCGCCCCCGGCCCGACAGCCCCGCGCGGCGAGTTCGTCATACCGGGATAATAACCTCACTTTGCCGAGAAACCAATTCCCGCACGTCGCGCGGCGAGGCGATCATGCGGGCGATGAGGCGCGCGCTGCGCGCCGCCCCGCCCAGGTCGACGACAAGCGCGGGCGGCGGGCGGGAAAGCGCGCGCCCGATCGCGCCGGCGAGCGCCTCGGGCGACAGCCGATCCGGCCCCAGAGTTTCGGCGGCGCCGCGCGCGGCGAGGATCTCGGCGCGCAGCAACTGCTCGGTCTCGCGCGCCGCGGCGAACGGCACGAGAACCGCGCGGGCGCGCGCGGCGAGGATTTCGAGCACGGTGTTGTAGCCGGCCTGGCTGATCGACAAGCGGCAATGCGCCAGCATGGCCGCCAAATCGGCGCGGCTGCGCTCGACGAGCACGCCCGCCGGCACATCGCGCGCCAGCCCCTCGAAGGCCGCATCCGGCAGGTTCGGCCCGGCGACGAGGCGCCAACGGCTGTCCGCGAGGCAACCGCCGCGGCGCGCCGCCAGCGCCGCCCGGAGCAGCCTTTCGCCTTCGGCGCCGCCGCCCGCCGAAACCAGCACCTCGCCGCGCCCGTCCGCGGTTTCCGGCGGCGGGTCCGGGGCGGCCACGTATCCCGTATAGACGAGCCGCCCGGCGATCTCGCGCGCCGGCGGAAAGCTCCGCTTGAGAGTGACCAGCCGCGGGTCGCCATGCACCAGCACGGCGTCGAATTCGGTGTTGACCCGGCGGACGATGTCGCGCCGGCGCGCCTCGTCCTGCGGCGCCACCAGAATGTCGCGGATCGACGACAGGAGCAGCGGCCGGGGTGTGCGCGAACGCGCCGCCGCGACGAGCGGGTCGAGCTCGAAGCGAAAGGCGCGGCGGCCGAACGGAAAGCCCTCGAGCAGAACGGCGTCGGGCCGCGTTGCGGCGAAAATGCCGAGCAGCGCGTCGCGGCGCCGGGCCCGCAAAGCGTCGTCTAGCGGCGCGCCGTCGGGGCCGACGAGATCGCGAAAGCCGGCGTCGCGGGCCTTGACCGGGGCGAGGTCGAAGATCTCGACGCCGAGCGGCGCGGCGAGCCCCGCCGGCCGCTCGCCGCCGGCGACGAGCCGCACCTCGAGGCCGGCGGCGGCGAGCGCGGCGGCGATATGCCGGGCGCGCTGCAAATGCCCGATCCCGAGGAGGTGCTGGACGTAGACGAGGACCGTGCCGGTCACGGCGCGGCGAGCGGCAGGTTTAGCCGTTCGATCGCCGGGCGGCCGGCCGGATCGAGGCGAAACAGATGGGCGGCGGCGGGCAACAGCCGGTGCGGCGGCTTGCCGCGCATGTCCCAGCCGGTGGCGAGCGCCAAGAGCGCCCGGATGACGCCCTTGTGCGTCACCGCCGCGACCGGTTTCCCCGCCGCCGCGAGCCGCGCCAGATAGCCGCCGAGCCGGGCCGCGACCTCGCGCGGGCTCTCCCCCGAGGGGGCGCGAAACTCGAGCCCGGCCGCCTCGCGCGCCGCCATCGCGGCGCCGAATTCGGCGCGCAGCTCGGCAAGCCGGCTGCCTTCCCATTCGCCCCAGGCCATCTCGACGAGGGCAGGCTCGACCGAAAACTCGGCGACCCCGAGAAGGCGCGCGGTGGCGCGCGCGCGGGCCAGCGGGCTTGCCGCCCAGGAAAAGCCGTCGAGCTCGGGCGGCACGCGCCAGCGGCGCGCCGCCGCGGCGCCGCGCGGGCTCAACGGCGGGTCGCTGCGCCCCTGGAGGCGGCCCGCTTCGCTCCACAGGGTCGGCGCGTGCCGGATGACGGCGAAGAGGCTCACGCGGCGCGCGCCTTCGCGACCCCGTCGATGATCGCCGCGAGCCGGCGCGCCGCGGCGGCGAGGTCGTGCTCGGCGAGGACATGGCGGCGCGCCGCCTCTCCGAGCCGGCCGCGGCGTTCGGGGTCAAGGAGGAGAGCGCGCAGCGCGGCGGCAAACGCCGCCGCATCGCCGGCCGGCACGACGAGCCCGGTGCGCCCCGCCGCGACGATCGAGCGCACGCCGCCGGCGTCGCCCGCGACGACCGGCAGCCCGCTCGCCTGCGCCTCGAGAACGCCCATGCCGAAGGCCTCGTTGATCGCCGGCCAGACATACAGATCGGCGGCGGCGAGCCGCGCCGCGACGGCCCCGCCGTCGAGCGCCCCCGCCCACAGGACGCGCTCGCCGAGCGGCGAGAGCGCCTCCGCGGCCGGT
>DASYYD010000269.1:0-7810 GCA_035934195.1 Allostellaceae bacterium
GCGGCGGCGCTGAAGCATGTGCCGATCGTCGAGGCGAACCCGGTCGAGGGGGTGCTGACCAACATCGTCGGCAGCCGCAACGTCGCCGAGGCGGCGCGCGCCTTCGGGGCCGCGCTCGTCGTCATGATCTCGACCGACAAGGCGGTCAACCCGACGAGCGTCATGGGCGCGACGAAGCGCGTCGCCGAGGGGTTCTGCCAGGCGCTCGACCTCTACGAGGCGCGCCGGCCCGGCGTCTCGGGAGAGGGCACGCGCTATGTCACGGTGCGGTTCGGCAACGTCTTGGGCTCGACCGGCTCGGTGGTGCCGCTCTTCGCCCGCCAGCTCGCCGCCGGCGGGCCGTTGACGGTGACCGATCCGGAGGTGTCGCGCTTTTTCATGACGGTGCGCGAGGCGGTCGAGCTGGTGCTGCAGGCTTCCGCGCTCTCGCCGGCCGCCGGCGCCGCCGAGGCGCGCGGCAAGATCTTCGTCCTCGACATGGGCGAGCCGATCAGGATCGCCGATCTGGCGCGGCAGATGATCCGGCTCGCCGGCCGCCGCCCCGAGCGCGACGTGAAGATCGAGTTCATCGGCTTGCGCCCCGGCGAAAAGCTGCACGAGGAACTGTTCCACAAGGACGAGCCCTTGATGCCGACCGCGAACCCGGCGATCCGGCTCGCGGCGCCGCGCACCGCCGACTACGCGATGCTCGCCCGCTCGATCGACGAACTGGAAGAGCACGCCCGCGCGCGGCGCGCCGAGCGCGTCGTCGACCTGCTCGAACGGCTCCTCCCGGAATATCGCCGCAGCCCCTCGCGCCCCAGCGCCGCCGCCGCCCTGGGCGGATAGACTCCGGAACCTATCGCGAACCTGCGGCAAGCCGCCGGACCGGGTTGCCGCCCTGATTCCCGGAGAATCTCCGACATCGCGCAAAGGCGGGCGCAGCCGCATCTATAGCGGGCCGATAGGACACCAATTCCGCCGAGGCCCCCCATGCTTCGCACCCCCTCGCTGACGATCCGCGCCGCCGCTGGAGCATTATTGCTCGGGACGGCCTTGTCGAGCGCCCATGCCGCCGCGACGCAGACCCGCGTCGGCGTCAATGTCGCGGTCAATCCCGACGCCGTCGGCGCCGACCCCGGCGCGGCGCCGCGCCGGATGGTGATCGGCCAGCCGGTCGTCTACGAGGAGCACGTCGCGACGGATCGCGCCGGCCAGACGCAGATCGTCTTCCTCGACCAATCGATGATGAGCGTCGGGCCAAATTCCGACCTCGTCGTCGACCGCTTCATCTACGACCCGCAGCGCAATACGGGCGAACTCGCGATGAGCGCGACCCGCGGCGTCTTTCGCTATATCGGCGGCCGGCTCAGCAAGCTGGAAGGCAGGGTGAGCCTGAAGACGCCGACGGCGGCGGTCGGCATCCGCGGCGGCGTCTTCCTGATGGAGCTGGGCGACAACGGCCGCCTCGCCGCGATCTTCGTCTATGGCGTCGGGCTCAGGGTGACCGCCGGCGGCCGGACCGAAATCGCCAGCCGTCCGGGGTTCGAGATCACCGTCGCCGGCCCCGGCCTGCCGCCCTCGGCGCCGTTCCGGGCCGATCCGCGGACGATCGCGCGGCTGCTCGCGCTACTCGACGGGCAGCCGGGCAAGAATGCCGGCGCGAGCACCGTGCCGACGGACGCGATGGTGACCACGACGCCGCTCTATGCCGCGCTCGCGCAGACGCCCGGGACCGCCCCGACGCCGCCCGCCGCCGCGAGCGCCTGCCCCACCGGCCAGCAGCCGCCCGTCTATGTCGCCTGCCGGCAGATCGCGTTCCAGCCGCCGATCCCGCAGCGGCCGATCGAGCCGACCCCGCTGCCGCGGGTCAATCAGGTCGTGCAGATCGCCCCGAGCCCGCCGCCCTCGCCCGTCCTGACCGGCATCACCGGGGTGGGCGGCGCCGGCCGGCTGCCGGGCCTGCGCTGATCGCGGCACAGGGTTGTCATTGCGCGCGCAGCGACGCACTCTCCCCGGATTGCTTCGATGTTCCGGGGGTCATGACGGCACGGCTCTTTTCCGGCGTCGCCGAGCTGGCGGCGCGCTATGACGGGTTCATCCTCGATCTCTGGGGGGTGATCCATGACGGGCTCGCGCCGCTGCCCGGGGCGCTCGACTGCATGGCGGCGCTCCTCGCCGCGCACAAGCGCATCGCGCTTCTGTCGAACGCGCCGCGGCGGGCCGACGACGTGGTGCGGCGGATCACGAAAATCGGCGTGCCGCCGGGGCTCTATCACCATGTGATGTCCTCGGGCGAGGAGGCCTGGCAATGTCTCCACCGCCGCGACGACCCGTTTTACGCGGGGCTCGGCCGGCATTGCCTGCAGTTGGGCTCCGAGCGCGACCTCGAGATCCGCGACGGGCTCGACCTCGACTTCGTCGCGACGCCCCAGGCGGCCGATTTCATTCTGAACACCGGCCCCGCCGGCTGGCGGGACCGGGTCGAGGATTACGAGCCGCTGTTGCGCGGCGCGCTCGCCCGGCATCTGCCGATGGTCTGCGCCAACCCCGATCTCGTCGTCAACCACGGCGGCGATCTGGCATTGTGCGCCGGCGCGCTGGCGCAGCGTTACGAGAGCATCGGCGGCTTCGTGCGCTGGCACGGCAAACCCTACCCTTCGGTCTACGACACCTCCCTCGCGCTGCTCGGGATCGCCGACCGGCGGCGCGTCCTCGCGGTCGGCGACAGCCTGCGGACCGATCTCGCCGGCGCCGAGGGCGCCGGCCTCGACAGCCTGCTCGTCGCGGGCGGCATCCACGCGCAAGAGTTCGGCGCCGTCGGCGACCGGCCGCTCGACATGCGCGCGATCGGCGTGGCGCTCGCCCGCGGCCCCTATCGCCCGATCGGCATCGTCCGCCGCTTTTCCTGGTGAGAGCGCCGCCCTCAGTGCGGCGCGCGGTGCAGGATCGATTCGGCGAGCCCCGTCTCGTAACCGAGGCCGAGCGCGGTCAGAAGCGCGGTGCCGGGCGCCTCGCCCGGCCGCACCAGGCCCTTGCGCACCAGCGCCGCCCAGACCCCCGAATTGCGCAGCCCGCTCGCGTCGCGTGCGGCGACGACCGCGTCGCCCAAATGGAAGTGGTCGCCATGCGGCGAGGGCAGCGCGTTGATGACGACGCTCCCCGGCTCCTCGCCGGGGCGGGAGATTTCGGGAAGCTGCGCCAGCGCCTGCAGCAGGGTCAGCGTTTTGAGCTGCAGCGGGTTGAGGTTGAGCGGGTTCTTCTTCGGCGGCATCGCGCGGCGTCAGCCGTGTCGGGCAGCGGAGGCGACCGTCTTCAAGATGTGCCGGCGCGGCGGCTGCGGGGGCTCGCGCCGCGGTTCCACCGCGACCCCGAGCGACAATTCGCCGACGAGCGGCAGATGGTCCGAGGCGAGCCGCGCGACCGGCGAACGATAGGCCTGCACTCCGCGCAGCACGGCCGGCCCGTCGGCGTAGATGCGGTCGAGCGGCAACACCGGCATCCATGACGGAAAGGTGCGCGGCGCGACCGCCGGACCCAGTCGGCGATCGAGCGCGCCGATGCCGCCGCTTCTTCCCCGCCATTCGTTGAGGTCGCCCATCAACAGCACCGCGTCGGGCGGGCGCCGGTCGGCCGTGGGCTGCCCGAGCGCAGCGATCAGGCAATTCGTCTGCAGCCGCCGCTCGGCCGCGGAGAGGCCGAAATGCGTGGCGATGACGCGCAACATCCGCTCGCCGAAGAGGAGATCGAGGTCGATCGCGCCGCGCGGCTCGTGCCCGGTGATCGTCAGATCGATCGAGCGGGCGGCCAGCACCGGCAAGCGCGTCAGGATGGCGTTGCGGAAGCGGCGGCGGTGGTCGCGGACGCCCGTCCCGGTGATCACCCGGCAGCCGGTCATGCGGCCGAGATAGGCGGCCTGATCGAGCTGCCGCTCGCCGACGCGGCGGCAATAGACTTCCTGGAGGCAGGCAATGTCGGCATCGATCGCCTGCAACACGGCGGCGACCCGTGCCGGGTCGTAGCGCCGGTCGACGCCGACGCAGCTGTGGATGTTGTAGGTGACGAGCCTGAGCGCCCCCGGCGGCGGCGCCGGGAGATAGAGCGAGAAGAGGCGCTCCTCGGGCGCCGCTTCGGGCCGCGCTTGCCGACCGGCTGTTACCCTTGCCCGCGCCCCGACATGCTTGAACGATCCACCGAACATTTAACGTGCCTCTTTCCCTCGAACTCTCAGGTGACTGCCGATGCCGCCGCGGGTGCGGCGATCGCGGCTCGCGACCGCGCCGCCGGCAAGGTTATATTGCGCTGCGGTTAATTTTTTGAAGCGCGGAGAAGGGTGATGTTGCAAGGCAAGACCGCAATCGTGACGGGTTCGACGAGCGGCATCGGGCTGGGGATCGCCGAAGCGCTCGCGGCGGCCGGCTGCAAGCTGATGCTGAACGGCTTCGGCGATCGGGACGAAATCGAGAAGCTGCGCGCCGGGCTCGCCGCGAAGCACCGGGTCGAGGCGGCTTACGCGCCGGCCGACGTGTCGCGTCCGGCCGAAATCCGCGACCTCGTCCAAGAAACCGCGCGGCGCTTCGGCGGCGTCGATATTCTCGTCAACAACGCCGGGATACAGCATGTCGCGAAAATCGTCGATTTCCCCGAGGAGCGCTGGGACGCGGTCATCGCGGTCAACCTGTCGGCCGCCTTCCACGCCGCGAAGGCCGCGCTGCCGCACATGCTGAAGCGCGGCTGGGGCCGCATCGTCAACATCGCCTCGGCGCACGGCCTCGTCGCGAGCGGCGAGAAGGCGGCCTATGTCGCCGCCAAGCACGGCCTCGTCGGGCTGACCAAGGTCATCGCCATCGAAGCGGCGAATTCCGGCGTCACCTGCAACGCGATCTGCCCCGGCTGGGTGATGACGCCGCTCGTCGAGCGGCAGATCGAGGCGCGCGCGGCGGCTTCCGGCATCGACGTGCGACAAGCGCGCGAGGATTTGGTGCGCGAGAAACAGCCGATGCTCGAATACACGACGCCGCAGAAGATCGGCGCGTTCGCGGTGTTTCTGTGCGGCGAGGATGCCGCGACGATCACCGGCGCGGCGTTGTCGATCGACGGCGGCTGGGTGGCGCAATAGCGTCTCCGCGGCGCCCTGGGCGCGCGCTCAATCCGCCGTCCGGGCCCGTGCCAGCGACAGCCCGCGCAAGACGTCGGTCGCCTCGGTCAGCTGCTCGTCCTTGCCGGAGCCGAGATCGGCGCTGGCGACGGAGGGCGCCGCCGGAGCGAGGGTGGCGCTGGCGCCGGGCGGCGCGGCGGGCGCCGGCTTGCCGGTCGTCGGCTGTTCCTGCCCGCTCGCCGACGGCTTGCCGGCCTTCTGCGGCTGCTGTTCCTGTTTCAAGAGATCGGGGTTCTTCAGCGCTCCCGGCAGATCGGCTTCGCGGATCTGCTCGCCTTCGGCGAGCTTCTCGATCTTCATCGGCTCGATCGTCAGATCGGGCGTCAACCCCTTGCCCTCGATCGAATTGGCGTTCGGCGTCAAAAACCGGGCGGTCGTCAATCGGATCGCGCCTTCGCCGTGCAGCGGGATGACGCTTTCGATCGCGCTTTCGCCGAAGGTCTTGGTGCCGAGCAAGAGCGCCCGCCGGTTGTCCTGCAGCGCGCCGGCGACGAGCTCGGCTTCCTCGGCCGTGCCGCCGTTGACGAGCGCGACGATCGGCAGCCCGTTCGCCAGGTCGCCGGGCGTCGCCGCGATCCGCTTCAGCTGATCCGAATCGCGGCTCTTGATGACCGTGATGTCGCCCTTGTCGAGAAACGCGTCGGCGGTCTTGACCGCCGCGTCGAAATCGCCGCCCGGGTTGTTCCTCAGATCGAGGATGAAGCCGATCAGCTTGCTGCCGGTCTGCTGCCGCAAATCCTGAACCGCCACGCCGACCGCCGCCGGCGTCCCGGCGTCGAAGCCGGCGATGCGGATATAGCCGATGTCGCCGGCCTGCACGCGATCGCTCACTGTCTTCAGCTGGTAGGCGGCGCGTTTCAGCGTCAATTTCAACGGCTTGTCGACGCCGCTGCGGCGCAGGGTCAGCACGACCTCGCTGCCGGGCGGTCCGCGCATCGCCTCTTCGACCTGGGTCAACGTCATCTCGTCGGTCGGTTCCTTGCCGATCAGAAAGATGACATCGCCCGGCTTGATCCCCGCCTTCGCCGCCGGCGAGCCGTCACGCGGCGACACCACCCTGACGAGCCCGTGGTCGAGCGTCACGGCGAGCCCCGTCGTGTCGACGACGCCTCCGGGTACGTCCTTCTCGGCTTTCCAGGTCGCCTCGTCGATATAGGCCGAATGCGAGTCGAGCCCCGAAAGCATGCCGGCGATCGCGCTCCTGACGAGCTTCATATCGACGACCGGATCGACGGCGTCGCGCCGGATGCGGTCGAAGGCCTCGCCGAAGAGGTTCAGCTCCTGGTAGACCGTTTGCTTGTCGCTCGTCTCGGCCGCGGCTTTCGCGGCGAACTGGTCCTGGGTGCTGGTGCCTTGGGCAAACCCCGTGGCCGGCGCCAGGAGCCCGACGAGCAGCAGAAAAAAGACCGCTCCACGCATATGACAAAACCTCCGGAAGGAGCGACCACACTAGCCGACACGCCGGCCAATGCAATCCTCTCCGAAAAGGGGCGCCGCCAAGAGTGGCGTCGGCCGCGGCGCGGCTTGACAAAACGGGGCCGCGCCCTTTACGCCTTCGCGCTTCCCGACAGGCGCGCATTCGGCATGCTCGACAAGATATACGCTCGATTCCCCGGCCGGCTCGTCATCGTCGGCTTCGGCAGCATCGGCCAGGGCGTCCTGCCGCTGTTGTTGCGCCACCTCGAGATCGGGCGGGAAAAGATTGCCATCATTACCGCCGAGAAGCTGGGACACGAGGTCGCGGCGGAATACGGCATCCGCTTCGTCGAGACGGCGCTGACCCGGGAGAATTATCGCGCGGTCCTGCAAGACCGCCTTGGCGCGGGCGATTTCCTGCTCAACGTCTCGGTCGAGGTGTCGAGCGTCGCGCTGATCGAATTGTGCCAGGAAGTGGGCGCGCTCTATCTCGACACCTGCATCGAGCCGTGGCCCGGCGGCTATACCGACCCGAGCCTGCCGCCCTCGGCGCGCTCCAACTACGCGCTGCGCGAGAGCGCGCTGGCGCTCAGGCCGCGCTATCGCCAAGGCCCGACCGCGGTCGTCACGCACGGCGCCAATCCGGGCCTCGTCTCGCATTTCGTCAAGGTGGCGCTCATCGACCTCGCGCGCGATGCGGGCCTCGCGGACGAGACCCCAAAGAGCCGCGAGGATTGGGCGCGGCTCAACGCCCGGCTCGGCGTCAAGGCGATTCATATCGCCGAGCGCGACACGCAGGTCTCGCACACCCCGAAGGAGCCGGGCGAGTTCGTCAACACCTGGTCGATCGACGGCTTCGTCAGCGAGGGCTCGCAGCCGGCCGAGCTCGGCTGGGGAACGCACGAGCGGCATTTTCCGCCGGACGGGCGGCATCATGAATCGGGTTCCGGCGCGGCCATTTATCTGATGCGCTCGGGCGCAGCGACGCGCGTCAGAAGCTGGACGCCGCTCGAAGGCCCCTATCACGGATTTTTGATCACGCACGGCGAATCGATCTCGATCGCCGACTACCTGACCCTGCGCGAGGCCGAGGCGGTGCGCTGGCGGCCGACCTGCCACTACGCCTATCACCCGTGCGACGACGCGGTATTGAGCCTGCACGAGCTGGCCGGCAAGAACTGGCGCCTGCAGAGCCGCAAGCGGCTGATGATGGACGAGATCACGAGCGGCATCGACGAATTGGGCGTGCTCCTGATG
>DASYYD010000285.1:0-4508 GCA_035934195.1 Allostellaceae bacterium
CCCGGCGACGGCGACGATGTCGCCCGCCCCGACCTCCTCGACCGCGCGCCGCTCGAGGCCGCGATAGGCGAGCAGCTACGTCAGCCGCGCCTCCTCGACGACCCGGCCGTCGCGCCCCAAGGACCTGACCGGCATGTTGACGCGCGCGATCCCGGAATGCACCCGTCCGGTCAAGACGCGGCCGAGATAGGGGTCATAGTCGAGCGTCGTCGCCAGCATTGCGAAGGGCGCCTTGGCGTCGGCCTTCGGCGCCGGCACGTGCGCGAGGATCAGTTCAAAAAGCGGCGCCAGATCGCGGCGCGGCTCGTCGAGGCGAGCCACCGCCCAGCCCTGCCGGCCGGAAGCGAAGAGCGTCGGGAAATCGAGCTGCTCCTCGCTCGCCTCGAGGGCGGCGAAGAGGTCGAAGATCTCGCTGTGGACCTCGTTGACCCGCGCGTCCGGCCGATCGACCTTGTTGATGACGACGATCGGCTTCAAACCCTGGCGCAGCGCCTTGCCGACGACGAACTTGGTCTGCGGCAGGGGTCCCTCGGCGGCGTCGACCAGGACGAGCGCGCCGTCGACCATCGTCAGGATGCGTTCGACCTCGCCGCCGAAATCGGCGTGCCCGGGCGTGTCGACGATGTTGACGCGCACCCCGCGCCAGGTGACTGAGGTGCATTTCGCGAGGATCGTGATGCCGCGCTCGCGCTCGATGTCGGTCGAATCGAGCGCCCGCTCCAAGACCTGCTGATTGGCGCGAAAGGTGCCGCTCTGCCGCAGCATCGCGTCGACCAGCGTCGTCTTGCCGTGGTCGACGTGCGCGATGATCGCGATGTTGCGGAATTGCATGACGATCGGGTGATCCTCGGGCGCTCAGGCGAGCCCGGATTCCCGCAACAGCCGTGCGAGATCGGTCTCTGGCCGCGCCCCCATATGGCTGATGATCTCGGCGGCGCACAGGCTGCCGACCCGTCCGCAGATGGGCAGCGGCAGGCCGCGGGTCAAGCCGTAGAGAAAGCCGGCCGCATAAAGGTCGCCCGCCCCGGTCGTATCGACGACCCGGCTGACCGGCGTCGCCGCGACGGGGTGCGCCCCGCCCTGTCCCAGGACGACGCTGCCCAAGGCGCTGCGCGTCAGCGCCGCGATCTCGACCTGCCGGCGCACCTGCGCGGCGGCCGCGTCGAAATCCTGTGTCTCGTAGAGCGAACAGATTTCCGCTTCGTTGGCGAAGAGGATGTCGATTTCGCCCTCGACGAGGTGGCGGAACTCGGCGCGGTGGCGCTCGACGCAAAACGGGTCCGAGAGCGACAGCGCCACCTTGCGGCCGGCGCCGTGGGCGATCGCCGCGGCGCCGCGGAAGGCCGCCTGCGCCAGGGGCGGGTCGAACAGATAGCCTTCGAGGTAGGTCACCTGCGCGGCGGCGACCACCTCGGGGTCGATGTCGCCGGGACCGAGCTCGACGCAGGCGCCGAGATAGGTCCCCATCGTGCGTTGCCCGTCGGGCGTGACGACGATCAGGCAGCGCGCCGTCGCCGGGCCGTCGGTCGCCGCCGGCGTGTCGAATTTGACGCCGATCGCGGTGATGTCATGACGGTAGACATCGCCCAACAGGTCGTCGCGCACCTTGCCGATGAAGGCGCCCTTGCCGCCGAGCGAGGCGAACCCTGCCATCGTATTGCCGGCCGACCCGCCGGAAGCCTCGATCGCCGGGCCCATGCGGTGATAGAGCGCCTCGGCGCGCCCCGCGTCGATCAGCGTCATCGCCCCCTTGGAAAGGCCCTCGCGCGCGATGAACGCGTCGTCGGCCTGCGCGATCACATCGACGATCGCGTTGCCGATGCCGACGACGTCGCTCTCCCTCGTCACTGCCGATATCCTCCCCGGGGGCGCGCAAGGGCGCGGAGTATACGGGCGATCCGTGCCCCGGCAAGCGGGGAGGCGCCGCCCGATATTTTGGCGCTGGCGCTCGCTGCCGCGGCGCCGGGGATAAATCTTCTTCTTTTCCTTGCCTCGAACGGATATCTTTTCGGCAGGGAGCATTTTCGCCAGGGCAGCGCGGCGGCGAGTGGATGCACTGGCCGCGCGGCGTGTACGCAGCCGTTTCGGGGGTCGTGTGTCTTTTGCAGGCGTGGTGATGGCGAGGCTGTTTCCCGTGCCTCTGGTCGATCTTTTCGTGTCGATCGTCGCCACAGCCTTTATGGTGCATCGCGTCGAGCGGCCAGCGCGCGCCGAAACCGATCCCTCGGCACCCTGAACGGGTCAGCCGAAGGCCCGTCCGTCAACCACGTCGATCGGGTGTCCAATCCATGTTCAGCCGAAAGCGAACCGAGACAGAGGACCGTAAAATGGCAGATGCGTCTGACGATTTGGGCATCCCGATGAAGCCGGCGCGGCCGACCGGGCCGCCAGCTGCTCCGCCGCCCTCCGGTCGCGCTGCGACGATGCCGCCGCGCGCTCCGGACCTGGCGCGGCCGGCCGAGATGAACCGCCCGCCCGAGGGGATCCGCCGTCCGTTCGATCCGGCGAGCCAGTCGCGGCGCGGCGACGACGATGTCCGCCGGTTGATCGTCGGCCGCGAGATCCGGCTCGCGGGCGAGATCACCTCGTGCGACAAGCTGATCGTCGAGGGCAGCGTCGAGGCCAATCTCGCCAATTGCCGCGACGTCGACATCGCCGAAAGCGGCCTTTTCAAGGGCTCCGCCGCGATCGAGGAGGCCGAGATCCGCGGTCGCTTCGAGGGCAATCTGGTGGTGCGCAAGCGCCTGATGATCAAGGCCACCGGGCGGGTCTCGGGGACGATCCGCTACGGCGAGATCGAGATCGAGCGCGGCGGTCAGATTTCCGGCGACATCCAGGCGCAGGCGAATCCCGAAACGGGCGAGGTCAGTCCGGACGCGCCGTCCGTGCGCGCGGCGATCGGGCCCGGGGAGTAGGCGCGCCCGACCCCGCCGCCCCGCCGGGCTTTGCCGGATAGCGGCAGAGATCGGCGACGACGCAGATTTCGCAATTCGGCCGGCGCGCTTGGCAGATATAGCGGCCGTGTAGGATCAGCCAATGGTGCGCGTGCCGCTTGTAGCGGGCAGGCGTCACCTTTTCGAGGCCGCGCTCGACCTCGAGCGGGGTCTTGCCCGGCGCCAGCCCGGTGCGGTTGCCGACCCGGAAGATATGCGTGTCGACGGCGATCGTCGGCTCGCCGAAGGCGACGTTGAGGACGACGTTCGCGGTCTTGCGCCCGACCCCGGGCAAGGCCTCGAGCGCCGCCCGTTCGCGCGGCACGGCGCCGCCGTGGCGGTCGAGGAGGGCGCGAGAGAGTTCGATGATGTTGTGCGCCTTCGTGCGGTAGAGCCCCAAAGTGCGGATCAGCTCGCGCACCCGCCCTTCGCCGAGCGCCAGCATCTTCCGCGGCGTGTCGGCGAGCGCGAAGAGGGCCGGGGTCGCCTTGTTGACGCCGACATCGGTCGCCTGCGCCGACAGCACGACGGCGACGAGAAGCGTGAACGGATCCTCGTGGCCGAGTTCGGTCGTCGGCGCCGGCCGCTGCTCGGCGAGCCGGCGGTAGAACTCTGCGACTTCGCGTTTCGAGAACGGCCGCATCGGCCGATCTTAGAGCATGATCCGATTTTATGGACACATGCATCGTCACCCCGGCGCGAAGCCGGGGTCCATTGTTCCGCGGCACAAACCGACGAGCGCTTGGGGGATGTCGCCGTCGCTCGCAGGTCGGCGTCAAGCGGCGCGATGGGTCCCGGCCTGGCGCCGGGACGACGACCGGCAACAGGCGTTCAGCCTTTACTGAAGGAACAGCGCGCCGCTATTGTCCGCAACCCATGATCGCGAGCCTCGCCTGCGCCGATCCGCCGCCTCTTTTCGAGCGCGTGCTGTTGCCGCACCGCAGCCTGCCGCCGCGCGGTTTTCACGTGCTGATGGGCCTCCTCGCGCTCGTCAGCTTCGCCGTCGGCATCGCTTTCGTCTCGGTCGGCGCCTGGCCGATTTGCGGCTTTTTCGGGCTCGATGTCGGCCTCCTCTATCTCGCTTTCCGCCTCAACTACCGCGCCGCCCGCCGGCGCGAAACACTGCGCCTCAACGCCGACAGCTTCACCGTCGAGCGCATCGGCATCCGCGGCGACCGCCGGCTGTGGCGGTTTCAGCCGTTTTGGCTCAGGGTCGTCCTCGAAGAGCGGGCGGACCGCTCGAACCGCCTTTTCGTCGCCTCGCACGGGCGCTCGCTGGTGATCGCCGATTTCGTGCCGCCGCCGGCGCGGCGCGAGCTGGCGGGAAGCCTGCGCGAGGCGCTCGCGCGGTGGCGCGAGGCGCTCAACCCGGCAACCGGCGCCGGTTAGGCGAATCCTAGAGCCCCAGCGCGTCGCGCAGGCTGTAAAGCCCGGCCGGTTGGCCGACCACCCAGCGCGCGGCGCGCACCGCGCCCTTCGCATAAATCGCGCGGGTTGTCGCGCGGTGCACGATCTCGAGCCGCTCGCCGACGCCGGCGAAGATCACGTGATGGTCGCCCGTCGCGTCGCCGCCGC
>DASYYD010000304.1:0-3370 GCA_035934195.1 Allostellaceae bacterium
ATCCGCTCGGGGCGCGTCATGGCGGACGGCAACTGGGTCTTCGGCGTCGTCGTCGACGCGGCGGCCGATCCGGCGCAGCGGCAGGCGCTCGCCGCGATCGCCGGCGGCGAGGCGGGCGGCACGCCGGGGCTGATCCGCAGCCATCTCGTCGCCGATTTCCGCGGCGTTCTCTACGAGCCGATCGAATTCGCGATCGACGGGCTCGACCGCCGCGCCGGGCTCGGCGAGGCCGGCTCGTTGGCGATCGCCGGGGTGCCGTCGCGCAACAAATCGGGCGAGCCGTTCTTCATCGACAACACTTCGCACCCGGCCAACCGCCGCCTTGCGCTGGCCCGCGCCGCGGAGTTCCGCGTGCACGGCTTCGGCCTCGATCTCGACATGGCGGGCAAAAGCAACAACGGCCATTACGCGCCCTTTAGCTGGTCGAACTGAGCGACGGCACCGGGATTGCTTCGCTTCGCTCGCAATGACCGATCGAGATAAAGGAGTGCCATTGCGAGGAGCGGAGCGACGAAGCAATCCCCGCCGCGGAGTTTCCTCCAGATGAGCCGCAACGAACGCGCCATCACCGTCGCGGCGCTGCTCGGCATCATCGCGGCGGCCTGGGTCTATCTGTATCTCGTCGGCATGGCGATGCCCTGCATGGCGATGCCGGCGCCCTCGCCCGCCGCCGCGATCGCCACCGCCTTTCTGATGTGGTCGGCGATGATGACCGGCATGATGCTGCCGAGCGCCCTGCCGATGATCCTCGTCTTCGCCGCGATCGGCGCCCGCCGCCGGGGGCGCGGCGAGCGGTTTGTCCCGACGGCGGTCTTCACCGCCGGCTATCTCATCATCTGGGCCGGCTTCAGCCTCTTCGCGGCACTGGCGCAATGGCCGCTCGGCATGGCGGCGCGCGCCGGCCCGCTCTTCGGCGCGATCATCGTCTTCGCCGCCGGCATCTACCAGCTGACGCCGCTCAAAACCGCTTGCCTCGACAATTGCCGCTCGCCGATGCAGTTCCTTCTTACCCGCTGGCGCGAGGGCCGGGCCGGCGCCTTGAAGATGGGCTTCGAACACGGGTTCTATTGCCTCGGCTGCTGCTGGCTCTTGATGGCGCTCCTGTTCGTCGGCGGGGCGATGAACCTCGTCTGGGCGGCGGCGCTCGCCGGCCTCGTGCTGATCGAGAAGCTGTTGCCGGCCGGGCGCTGGATCGCGCGCGGCAGCGGCCTCGCGCTGATCGGTTTCGGGGCCTACCTGCTCGCCGCGCCGTAAGGAGGAACATATGCTGTTCAAATGCCTGCCGGCGGGGGCGCCGATCCCCGGCCGGTTTCCGGGGCCGGCGCACGCGCGTGGCAAATGGTTCACGATCGACATCCATTGCCATGCGCTGTGCGAGAAGGCCGCGGCAATGGCCGCGAACGACCCGGCGCCCTCCCGCCAGCCGCGCCTCGTCTTCGCCAGCGAGCACACGAAAGCGGTGAACCGCGAGCAGGCCCGGCGCACGCATGTGCAGTTCACTTCGCCCGAACAGCGCCTCGCCGACATGGACCGTATGGGGATCGACATCCAGGCGGTCTCGCCGTCGCCGGCGCAGACCTATTACGGCGTCGATGCCGATCTCGGGCTGGCAACGGCGCGCGCGGTCAACGACTTCATCGCCGAGATCTGCGGGAGCTACCCCGACCGCTTCGCCGGGCTCGGCACGGTGCCGTTCCAGGCCCCCGAGCTCGCCGTCGCCGAACTCGACCGGCTGCACAAATCCTTGGGCTTCCGCGGCATCGAGATCGCGACGAACGTCGCCGGCGAAGACCTCTCGGCCGAGCGCTTCCGCCGGATCTTCGCGCGCTGCGAGGAATTGGGGCTCCTCGTCTTCATGCACCCGACCGGCTTCACCGAGGCGCGCCGGCTCGCCGAGCACTACCTCGTCAACATCGTCGGCAACCCGCTCGACACGACGGTCGCCGTGCATCATTTGATCTTCGGCGGGGTTCTCGAAGCCTATCCCAACCTGAAGCTCGTGCTGTCGCATGGCGGCGGCTTTCTGCCGGCCTATCCGGGCCGCATCGACCACGCCGCGGCGGCCCGGCCCGATTGCTGCGAAGAGCTGAAACGCATGCCGACGGCGTATCTGAAGCGGCTCTATTTCGACACGCTCGTCTATACGCACGGCCAGCTCGAATATCTCGTCGCGCAATACGGCGCCGACCACGTGCTGATGGGCACCGACTACCCGGCCGATATGGGCGAAGTCGACCCGATCGGCTTCATCGAGAGCGCGGCAGGCTTGTCGGAGCCCGAGAAGGCGGCGATTTTGGGGCGCAACGCGGCCCGGCTGCTCAATCTCGGCATGTCTGCCGGACGCTAGGCCGTGTTACATTGGCTCCGGCGAATTCGCGGAGGAAACGGATGGCCTATGATCTCTTGATAAAGAACGGCCGCATCGTCGACGGCTCGGGGATGCCGGCCTTCCGCGGCGACATCGGGGTGAAGGCCGGAAAGATCGCCGAACTCGGCAGATTGTCCGGTCCCGCGAGCCGCACGATCGACGCCGAGGGCCGCGCCGTCGCGCCCGGCTTCGTCGACAACCATTCGCATTACGACGCGCAGGTCACCTGGGACCCGCTGTGCACCTTTTCCCCCGAGCACGGCGCCACCACCGTCATCTTCGGCAATTGCTCGTTGTCGTTGGCGCCGGTCAAGCCGGGCACCGAAGAGCGGCTCGCCGAGTTCCTGTCGTATGTCGAAGCGATCCCGATGGATGTGCTGCGGACCATCGAATTCGATTGGGAGACGGTCCCGCAATACATGGACCGGCTCGACAAGCGGCTCGGCATCAACATCGGCAACCTGATCGGCCACACCGCGGTGCGCCACTACGTGATGGGCGACGACTGCCAGAAGCCGGGCGCCAGCGAACAACAGATCGCGGCGATGCGGGCAGTCGTGCGCCAGGGGCTGGAGGCCGGCGCGCTGGGGCTCTCGGTGTCGCGCGAGAAGGGCCATTACGACCCGCAGGGCGTGCCGATCCCGGCGCTGTGGGCCGACGAGAGCGAGATCTTCGCGCTCGCCGACGTTTTGCGCGAGATGGGCACCGGCACGATCCAGGTCGGCGGCGGGCAATATGTCGAGATGCAGGACGGCATGATGCGGCGGCTCGCCGAAGCCTGCGGCCGCACCGTCCTCTACAACTCGCTGTCGCAGACCGTGCGCAAGCCGGACGAATGGAAGAAGCACATGGCGCGGGTCGAGGAGACCGCCGCGCTCGGCATCCGCGCCTATCCGATGTGCACGCCGAACCGCATCACCCAGGACTTCACGATGAAGAACTGCCAGGTGTTCCGGGGCCTCAAAACCTGGCACCCGATCCTGTTGCTGCCGGATGCGGAAA
>DASYYD010000320.1:0-5087 GCA_035934195.1 Allostellaceae bacterium
TCGGCCGGGCCGGCACCGGGGGCGGCCGGCGCGGCGGCCTGGGCGCGCGCCGGGCCGGCCGCAGCGGCGAGAACGGCGAGCGCCGCGAAGAACAGAAGCGTGCGTCGTGGGATCGGCATGAGGGCCCCGGCAGATGGGACGGTTCTGCGGCGAGGCTCGTTTACACGATTGTGCGGCGCATGCGGAATGAATTGTGCGTTAGACGGTGCGTGCGCATATATTCGCGCGGGGCGCGATGCGCCCCCGGGTCGGTCGGAGGACGAGGCGATCATGCGAGTGGTGCTGGCCCAGCCCCGAGGCTTTTGCGCAGGGGTCGAACGGGCGATCGAGATCGTCGAGCGGGCCCTCGAAAAATATGGGCCGCCGATCTATGTCCGCCACGAGATCGTCCACAACCGGCACGTCGTCGAGCGGCTGCGCGCCAAGGGGGCGCATTTCGTCGACGAGATCGACGAGATCCCGCCCGGCAGCGTCACGATCTTCAGCGCGCACGGTGTCGCCAGCAGCATCGAATCGCGCGCTGCCGAGCGCGGCCTGCCGGTCCTCGACGCCACCTGCCCGCTTGTCTCCAAGGTCCATATCGAGGGGCAGCGCTATGCCAACCAGGGACGCGAGATCATCCTGATCGGCCATGCCGGGCACCCCGAGATCGAGGGCACGATGGGCCGCATCGTCGGCCGCGTGCACCTGATCTCGAAGCCCGAGGAAGTGGCGCGGCTCGAGGTGGCGGACCCGGAAAAGCTCGCCTTCATCACCCAGACGACACTGAGCGTGGACGACACGCGCGCCGTCATCGAGGCGTTGAAGGCGCGCTTTCCGACGATCGTCGGCCCCGACACGAAGGACATCTGCTATGCGACGCAAAACCGCCAGCGGGCGGCGCGGGAACTGGCCAAGCTCGTCGATGTCGTGCTCGTCGTCGGCGCGCCGAACAGCTCGAACTCGAACCGGCTGCGCGAGATCGCCGCCGAGAGCGGCGTCAAGAGCTATCTGATCGAGGACGCCCGGGCGCTCGATCCGGCCTGGCTCGAGGGCGCCTCGGCGGTCGGCATCACGGCCGGCGCCTCGGCCCCGGCCGAGCTCGTCGAGGAGGTCATCGCGCGGCTGCGCGAGGTCACCGAGGTGGAGCTGTCGGAACTGCCGGGGGCGACCGAGAACGTCCGCTTCCGCATGCCGCATCAGCTCACCGAGCCGGTCGCCTGAACCGCCGGCAGCGCACGATTCTCCCCAGATTCCAATCGCTCACGAGGGTTTTCCTTGGCCATACCATTGCACCAGACGATACGGGTCGGCGCCTATGTCGTCGCGCAGCACCTGAAGGGCGTCAAACGCTACCCGCTGGTGCTGATGCTGGAGCCGCTGTTCCGCTGCAACCTCGCCTGCGCCGGCTGCGGCAAGATCGACTACCCGGACGCCATCTTGAACCAGCGCCTCAGCGTCGAGGAATGCCTCGAAGCGGTCGAGGAATGCGGCGCCCCGGTCGTCGTGCTGGCCGGCGGCGAGCCGCTCCTGCACCGCGAGATCGAGGCGATCGTCGAGGGCATCCTCGCGCGCAAGAAATACGTCTACCTGTGCACCAACGCGCTGCTGCTCGAAAAGAAGCTCGACCAGTTCCGGCCGCACCCCTACTTCGCCTGGACCGTGCATCTCGACGGCGACCGCGAGGCGCACGACAAATCGGTGTGCCAGGAGGGCGTCTACGACCGCGCCGCCGCGGCGATCCGGGCGGCCAAGGCGCGCGGCTTTCGCGTCAACATCAACGCGACGCTCTTCGAAGGCGTCGCGCCGGAGCGGGTCGCCGGCTTTTTCGACGAGGTCACGCGGCTCGGCATCGACGGCATCACCGTCTCGCCCGGCTACGCCTACGAGCGGGCGCCCGACCAGGAGCATTTCCTCAGCCGCCGCCGCACCAAGGAGCTGTTCCGTGACATCTTTCGGCGCGGCCGCTGGTCGTTCAACCAATCCGGCCTCTTCCTCGACTTTCTCGCCGGCAACCAGACCTACCACTGCACGCCGTGGGGCAATCCGACGCGCAATTTTTTCGGCTGGCAGCGGCCGTGCTACCTGCTCGGCGAGGGCTATGCCCGGAGCTTCAAGGAGCTGATGGAAGAGACCGACTGGGACGCCTACGGCACCGGCAATTACGAGAAATGCGCGCAGTGCATGGTGCACAGCGGTTACGAGGCGACGGCCGTGATGGACGCGATGCGTCATCCGCTGAAGGCGGCGGCGGCGGCATTGCGCGGCCCGCGCACGGAGGGCGAGATGGCGCCGGAAATCGGGCTGGAGCGCCAGCGCCCGGCGCGGTACGTCTTCTCCCGCCACGTCGAGGAGGCGATGGCGCGGCTAGGCGCCGACCACCGCGTGCAGGGCGCGGGCCGGCCCAACTAGCGCCGACAGCGCCCGCCGCGTCTCGCGCGCGAGGCCGACGAGCGCGGCGATCTGCCGCGGCCGGCGGATCACGTCGGCGAGCACGCGCAGCACTTCCGGGGTGCCGTCCGCGGCAAGCGGAAGCAGCGCCGCCGAGGGCAGCTCGCGGTGGAGCGTGTCGGCGATCGAACGCAGCACGAGAAACGGGATCCCGGCCTGCCGCGCCGCGCGGGCGACGACGTCGCTTTCGAGATCGACGGCGAGAGCGCCGGTCTCGCGCCAGGCGCGCTCCTTTTCTCGGGGCAACGCGAGGATCGAGGGCGCCCCGTACACCGGCCCCTCGACGGCACCGATCTCGCGTGCCAGGTCGCCGAGCCGCCGGCACAGCGCGTCCTCGCTGCGCCAGCGTCCGTCGGGCGCAATCACCTCGCCCGACAGGACGATGTCGCCCGGCCGCAGCTGCGGCGCGAGCGCGCCGGCGATGCCGAAGCTGACGAGGCAGCGCGCTTCTTTGAGCGCGCTCTCGACGAGCGCCGCGGTGCGCTCGCGGTCGCCGGCGCCGACCACCACGGAAAATCCCGCCTTGCGCGCAATCCGCGCTTCGGACGCGAGGCCTGAGGTGCAGAGCACCGTCAACGCCCGCATGGCTCGTCTCCCTATTTTTGGGCGACCGTCGCAAGCCGTGCGCCGGCGCCGCGATCCCGCACAGGATCGCAATCGTCGCGCTCTTATACAATACCGCGGCGAAAAGCTGTCAAGTTTGTAGGAGGCTGCTCAAGGCGGGATAGAGGAAAGCCCGCCCATCGGGGTAGGCGCCGCGCGGCTCGAGGAGAAAGGGCGGCGGCGTCTCGGGCTGCGTGGTGACGATCGCCTTCGGCCGCGTCGTCATCCCCGGCGGCAGCGCGATCCTGAAGGCGCGCGCCAAGAGGGCGGTTGCCAGCACCAGCTCGGTCAGCGCGAACTGCGCGCCGATGCAGACGCGCGGCCCCGCCCCGAACGGCAGATAGGAAAACCGCGGCGGCGGCGGCGCGTCGGGCAGAAAGCGCGACGGGTCGAAGCGCCCGGGCTCGCGCCACAGGCGCCCGTGCCGGTGCAGCACGAAGGGAGAGATCAGAACCAGCGAGCCCTTGGGGATCACGAGGCCGTCGGCGATATCGCCGCGGCGCGCCCGCCGCACGATGACGAAGGCCGGCGGGTAGAGCCGCAGCACCTCCTCGACGAAAGCCCGCGTGTAGACGAGCCGCGGCAACTCGTCGGCGGCGGTTTCCGCCTCCAACTCGGCCGCCGCGGCTTCCTCGGCCACCCGCCACTGCTCCTGCGGCAGCGTCGCCAACAGGTAGAGCGACCAGAAGAGCGCCGCCGAAGTCGTGTCGTGGCCGGCGACGAGGATCGTCGACACCTGGTCGGCGAGGCGATCGGCATCGATGGCGCCGGCCGGATGGCTCGACGCGAGCAGATCGAACAGGTCGGACGGCTCGCCAGCGCCGCAGCGGTCGAGGCGCTCCGCCACGATGCGGCCGATGAGGCGCCGCCAGTCGCGGCGAAAGCGGGCGCGGGCGAAATCGCGCGGGCTCGGCCATGCGCCGGGAAAGAGAAAATCGCCGATCGCCGGGCGCCCGAGCCGCGCCGCGTAGGCGCTGATCAGCCCGTAGAGCTCGTCCTGCCAGCGCTCCATCTCGAGCGAGAACAGCGCCCGCCCGATGATCTCGAGAGCGAGCCGGCGCAACAGCGGGACGAGATCGACGGGTTCGCCCGAGCGCGCCGCGAGATCGGCGACGAACCGGTCGATCCCGAGGGCGACGTGGCGGGCGAGAATCCTGACGGCGCGCGGCGTGAAGGCGGCGGCCATAACGTGCCGCTGTTCCGCCCACTCCTCGCCCTCGGCGAGAAACAGGCCGCGGCCGAAGATCGGGCGCAGGACTCTGAGGGTCGGGGCGGGGCGCGCGTAACCGGCGGGGTTCTCGACCAGGACCCGGCGGATCGCCTCCGGCCGGTTGAGGATGAACTGGCGATGGCCGAGGATGCGCAGGGCGACGGCTTCCGCCGCGAAAGCCTCGCTCGGAAAGGCCGCGAGCGCGTCGCCCTCCAGCACCCGCCTGAGCGCCCGCCACGACAACCGGGCCGTGACCGGGTCAAGGTTCGCACATGTCGTGTCGCTCACCGCTCGCGCTCCCACCCGTGGGGAACAGCCCTGCGGAGAAGCGGGTTCCGGCGCCGGCCGGAAGCCTTCAGATGCCGAACGTCACCTGCCGCGTGTTCGCCGCGACGAGCCGGCGATAGCGGGCGAGCGCCCACAGCGGGAAAAAGACCGGGTAGCCGCGGTAGCGCAGATAGAAGACGCGCGGAAAGCCGATCGCGGTATGCCAGGGCTCCTGCCAATCGCCGGCGGGACCCTGCGCCCCGATCAGATAGGCAACGCCCCGCGGCACGGCCGGGTTCTCGACCTCGCCCGCCGCCATCAGCGCGAGCAGCGCCCAGGCGGTCTGCGAGGCCGTGCTGTAGGGCGCCTCGCCGCGCGGCGCCTTCGGCCAATAGGATTCGCCGCCCTCGCCCCAGCCGCCGTCGGCGCGCTGCCGCCCGAGGAGCCAATTTACGGCGCGCCGGATCTCGGGCGCCTCATGCGGAACCCCGACCGCGTTGAGGGCGGCGAGGACCGACCAGGTGCCGTAGATGTAATTGGTCCCCCAGCGGCCGAACCAGCAACCCTCCGGCTCCTG
>DASYYD010000349.1:0-13768 GCA_035934195.1 Allostellaceae bacterium
GCGGCGGAAGATGTCGAAGACATCGCCCGGCGGCGTGTAGGGCCGCAGCGGCTGAAACCGGTCCATCCAGAAATAGACGGCGTCGTCGCGCACCCATTCGACCGGCAGCTCGACGACGCCGCATGGCGCGCCGTCGAGCAACAGCTCATAGCAATCCTCGTCCGACATCAGCGAGGAATCGTAGAGGAGGCCCATCTCCTTTTCGATTTCGAGCGTGTGCCAGCTGAAGTCCCAGGAAGGCGTCCTGAGGCCGACCGGACGGACCCCGGCGACCCGTTCGAGCACGTCGGCCGAGCGGCGCATCAGGTCGCGCTCGGCGGCCTCGGGCAGCCGGCTGTTGATTTCGTGGATCCAGCCGTGGATGCCGATTTCGTGGCCTTCGCCGACGACCCGGCGCTGCTCCTCGGGATGCAGCAGCGCCGTTACCGCGGGGACGTAGAAGCTCGCCTTGACGCCGTGGCGCGCGAGCAGGTCGAGGATGCGCGGCACCCCGACGCGGTTGCCGTACTGTCCCCAGGCGAGCCGGCCGATCGACTTGCCGCCGTCGCGCAATTCGTTGGTTTCGTGATCGGAGTCGAAAGAGAGCGCGACCGCGCAGCGCCCGCCCTCGGGCCAGCGCGCGGGGCGCAAGGACCGCCCGGCGCGCACCCGCTCGACGCGCCGCCGCCATTCCTCCTCGGGCCACAGCCAGGGTTCGAGGCCACGGCTCTCTGCCGGATCCATGGCGGCGCTCCGTCGCGGGAGGTTCGGGAAAATGGTCGGAGCGGTGAGATTCGAACTCACGACCCCCAGCACCCCATGCTGATGCGCTACCAGGCTGCGCTACGCTCCGACCGGCCCGATGGGGGTGATGATAGTGGTCGGCGGGCGCCGGCGCAACGGCGGGACCGGGGTCAGAGCTTGTCGAGGAGGGCGCGCAGTTCGAGCAGCTCGCGCCGCACCTCTTCGAGCGCGGTGCGCAAATTGGGCCGCGGCGGCGCCGCGCGGGTCGCCTCTTCTTCGAGAGAGAATAGGGTCGCCGCCGCCGGCACGGTCGGCGGCGGCGCCGTCTGCGCGGCCTCGCCGTCGCGTCCGCCGCCCCGCAACAGCTTTTGCACGCCGCGGATCGTATAGCCTTCCTGATAGAGCCAGCGCCGGATCGAGCGCAGCAGGTCGACATCCTCGGGGCGGTAATAGCGCCGCCCGCCGCCGCGCTTCAACGGCTTCAGCTGGGCGAATTTCGATTCCCAGAAGCGCAGCACATGCGGCGGCAGGTCGAGTTCCTCGGCGACCTCGCCAGTGGTGCGAAAGGCGGCGGGCGACTTGCCGGCGCGGCGCGGCGCCGCCGCTTCCCTCTCGCTCACGTCACGCCGATGGCGCCTTGGCCGACGCCGGTCGCGCCGCCTGCCCCTTGCGCCCGCCGGCATCGCGGCTGGCGAGCCCGTTGTTGATCCGATCCTTCAGCATATGCGAGGCGCGGAAGACGAGAACCCGGCGCGGGCTGATCGGCACTTCCTGGCCGGTCTTCGGATTGCGGCCGACCCGCTGGCCCTTCTGGCGCACCGCGAAGCTGCCGAAGGAGGAGATCTTGACCATTTCACCGCGTTCGAGGGCGCCAGCGATCTCGCCGATCACGGATTCGACGAGTTCGGCGGATTCGTTTCGCGACAGCCCCACTTCTTGATAGACCGCTTCGCAAAGCTGAGCGCGGGTAACCGTGTGTCCGGCCATGACGCCCTCCCCCGTTCCTCGGGAACCAAGGTTAGACCGGCCGCAAAACTCCGTCAAATTACAAAGCGTTGTGACGTGTTGTTCGAGCGGAATAGCGGCCTTGCGGCTACCAGCACACGAGGCTCGCGCCCCAGGAAAGCCCGCCGCCTATGGCCTCCATCAAGACGAGGTGGCCGGGCTTGAGGCGCCCGTCCTCGACCGCCGCATCGAGCGCCAGCGGGATCGAGGCGGCCGAGGTGTTGGCGTGCCGGTCGATCGTCATCACCACCTTGTCGCGCGAGAGCCCGAGCTTCTTCGCGATGGCGTCGATGATCCGGCTGTTCGCCTGGTGCGGCACCAACCAGTCGATGTCGGAAGGGGCAAGGCCGTTGGCGGCGAGGGCCTCGTCGACGACGGCGCTCAGATGCTCGACCGCCTGGCGAAAGACCTCCCGCCCCTCCATCCGCAGATGTCCGGCGAGCCCGGTCGAAGACGGCCCGCCATCGACGTAGAGGATGTCGTATTGCCGCCCGTCCGAATGCAGGTGCGTCGAGAGGACGCCGCGCCGGCTCGAGGTCGCGGCGTCGAGCACGAGCGCACCCGCGCCGTCGCCGAACAAGACGCAGGTGCCGCGGTCGTCCCAATCGAGGATGCGCGAAAAGGTCTCCGCCCCGATCACCAGCGCGGTGCGCGCCTGGCCGAGACGCAGCGCGTTGTCCGCCGTCGCCAGCGCGAAGATGAAGCCGGCGCAGACCGCCTGCACGTCGAAGGCGGCGCCGCGCTGCATGCCGAGCCGCGCCTGCACCCTCGTCGCCGTCGCGGGAAAGGTGTTGTCGGGCGTGGCGGTCGCCAGCACGATCAGATCGAGGTCGTTGCCGCTCATCCCGGCATGCGCGAGCGCCCGCTCGGCGGCGGCGACGGCGAGGTCGGAAGTCAGCTCGCCCGGCGCGGCGATCCGCCGCTCGGTGATGCCGGTGCGCTGCCGGATCCACTCGTCGGAGGTGTCGAGCCGGCTCGCCAATTCCGCATTGGTGAGGATGCGCTCGGGCAGATAGGCGCCGCATCCGGCGATCCGGGATCGCAGGAGCATGGCCAAGAGGCTCTACAATGCCGCCGATTGCGGCGTCGAGTGCGCGTCGTAGAGCCGCGCCAGCTCGAGGCGGATCTTTTCGAGAAAGCCGTTGACCGACATGTCGATCGCGACGCCGATCGCGTTCGCGAAGCCGAACGCGTCGGCCGAGCCGTGACTTTTCACCGCAATCCCCCCCAGCCCGACAAACACGGCCCCATTATAGCGCCGCGGGTCGAGCCGCACCGCGAGCTTTCTCAGCGCGCCGCGGGCAAACAGGTAGCCGATCCGCGCCAACAGCGAGTGATGCAAGGTCGAGCGCAGCGCCTCGCTGTAGAACTTGGCCGTGCCTTCCGCAGTCTTCAGCGCGACGTTGCCGGTGAAGCCGTCGGTGACGATGACGTCGACCGTGCCGGCGGTGATGTCGTCGCCTTCGATAAAACCGTGAAAGCGGATCGGCGACAGCGCACCGCGCAGCCGGGCGCTCGCCGCCCGCACGGCGTCGTTGCCCTTCAGATCCTCCGCCCCGATGTTCAACAGGCCGACCGTCGGCTCGACGAGGCCGAGCACGGTGCGCGCGAACACGTCGCCCATCAGCGCGAATTGCACGAGGTTCTCGCTATCGCATTCGACGTTGGCGCCGAGGTCGAGCATCACGCTCTCGCCGCGGCGCGTCGGGAACAGCGAGGCGATCGCCGGCCGATCGATCCCCGGCAACGTCTTCAGCACGAATTTCGCCATTGCCATCATCGCGCCGGTATTGCCGGCGGAGACGATGCCGTCGGCGCGCCCCTCGGCGACCGCGTCGATCGCGAGGCGCATGCTGGTCTGCCGCCCGGCGCGCAGCGCCTGTGAGGGCTTCGCGTCGTCGAGCACGGCCTCGCCCGTGTGGTGCAGGGTGACCGCGTCGGCGAGCGCCGGCAGCTTGGACAACAGCGGCCGCACTGCATTCTCCGCGCCGAACACCAGAAAGCGCGTCTGCGGGAAGCGCTTCAGCGCAATGTCGGCGCCCCGCATCACCATGCCGGGCGCCTCGTCGCCGCCCATCGCGTCGAGCGCGATCGTGGTCGCTCCGCTCACCTTGCGCGGCCTCCGCGCCGGCCCTCCCCGCTCAAGCCGTCTCCGCCCGCGGCGGGACCACTTCGCGGCCGTTGTAATAGCCGCAGGACGGGCACAGATGATGCGGCCGCTTCAGTTCGCCGCAGTTCGGGCACTCCGCGTAGGCCGCCGCTTCGAGAGCATGGTGCGAGCGGCGCATGTTGCGGCGCGACGGCGAAGTCTTCTTTTTCGGGACGGCCATGGGGAGAACTCGAGGTTCGGGGGATCACAGGTTGCGGATCTGCTAATATGCTAAAAGCCCCGGCCGCGGCAACAGCGATGCGGCCGGGGCGCGGGAATGCTCAGCCCGCGCCGCGCGGGCGCAGCGCCGACAGCGCGGCCAACGGCGTCTCGGCCCGCTCCGCCTCGATCGAGGCGTCGCTCGCCGCGTCGGGGTGGCGCGGAAAGGCCGGCAAGGACAGCGACAGCTCCTGCGCCACCGCCTCGCCGACATCGATCGCGTCGTCCACGAGCGGCTCGAAATCCGCTTCCTCGAGCCCGAGCACGAGCAGCCGCCCGGTCGCCTCCTCTCGCCCGTAACGCAGCACGAAACTGTCGCTCGCGGCACCGGCAACCGGTTCGAGAGTGGCGACGCAGTTTTGCACGAACTCGGCCTCCCAGGCCGCTTCGAGGACGATTTCGCCACTCCCGTCGCGCCACAGCGTCGTCACCGCCGAAAGCCGGTCGAGCGCGACGAGATCGAGGCGGCGGGCGAGCGCCTCGCGCTCCGCCGGGGTCGCCTCGATGCGTTGCGGCAGCCTGTCGCGGCCGAGCCGGGCGAGCGGCACGAGGCGCGAGAATTCGGGCGTCGCGGCGCTCATCGCGCGCCCTCCAGCGGCGGCACGGCGGCGAAGCGAACGCGGCCGAGAAGGAGTTCGGCGGCATCCTCATGGCGCAATGCCGCGGCGGCGAGACGCAGATATCGCCCGATCGCGCCGAGCCCCTCGGGCGGCGGCGCGACGGTGCCGTAGAGGTTGCGCGCCAGCGCCGCGCCGAGCGCTTCGTCGTCGCCTTCGAGCCCCGCCTCATAGGCGCGGATGCGTCCGTAGAGCGCCTCGGCCATCCGCCGGATCTCGCGGCCGACGCGCAAATCGCCGGTGCCCAGTTCGCGCAGGCTGCGATCCATGTCGGCAAACAGCGTGTCGAAAAACGCCTGGCTCAACGCCGCCGAATGCGGCCGCTCGGATTTGAGGCGGTGCAGATAAAGGAAGGCGAAGAGGCAGATCAGCTCGAAGCGGCCGTCGAGCGTGTCGGGCACCCCATAATCGGTGAAGAGGCGCGGCTGCCGCGCCTGCTCGACGACGCGGGCATAGGCGAGCGCCGCGGCCTCCGGAATCGGCTTTTTCCGCGAAAAGGAGATCACGCGTTCATCCAACACGATACGCGGCGTTGACAAACAACGGCTCTCGGCTGAAGGTGCGAAGGCAAATGGGCACCGCCCGGTTTCGTTTCAACATTTCCGCTCCGCCCGGGGCGGATCGTCAAATTCTTCCGCATCGCCGGCCATGCACAGCAAAACCCTTTTCTTCCTCGCCCTCGTCGCGGGAACGGCGGCGGCTTGCCAGACCGACGTGAACCTGCACGGCAATCTGCCCTCGCACGACGAGATCGCGCAGATCCGCCCCGGCAAGACGACGAAGACCGAGGTTACGCAAATCCTCGGCAGCCCGTCGAGCGTCGGCGTCTTCGATCCGAACCACTGGTATTACATCAGCAAGCGCACGAAGCGGATCGCCTTCTTCGACCCGAAGGTGCTCGACCAGGAAGTCTACGTCGTCGAGTTCAACCAGGACGGCGTCGTCAAGGCGGTCGAGCACAAGGGTATGAAGGATGCCGAAAACATCTCGCCGGCGCCCGGCGAGACGCCGGCGCCCGGCCGCCACCTGACCTTCATGGAGCAGCTGATCGGCAATATGGGGCGGTTCAACACGACGCCGAGCGGCAACCCGCCGTAAGAACTCGTCACCGGTTGACAGCGAGCGTATCGAGGCGCATCTACGCCGACATGTGGCGCAGGTTGCATTCGGCAGCCGTTGCGGTTGCCGTGATCCTCGGGCTTGCAAACCAGAGCATGGCCATGCCGGCCACGGCTTCCAGCGCTGTAAAGAGCGAATGCCCGCTCGCGCACGGCAAATGTCCGGGTTCGGGCATGGCTCGGCATCTCGGCGGACAGCTTTGTCGGGCTCCCTGTGTCGCTCCCGCCACGCTTCCCGCCCCGAACGTGGTGGCCGCCCCGGTCGAATGGACCGGACACAAGTTCGCCGCGAGCGCCGGCGGCCTCCCGCCCGGGCTCAATCCGGCGCCTGATCTCTTCCCTCCGAGGCCTCCCCTCCTCGCGTAAGAGCCGGCTCCCAGCCGGCGGCGATGACCATGCGCGGTCGCTTTCTGGCGGATTCCGCCGGTTGACCGGCCTGAGCACTTCTTCACACCGACACCGCTGCGGGGTGCGAGCCGATCTTTGGTCGCCGCCGGCAGCCGGAGAGAAGGGTCATACGGATGCCAACGATGGATATGAGGAGCGCGGACCCGAGCACGCCCCCCGCAGATGCCTGCCGCCAACGGGGATCCGGAAGCAACAGCTCGCCGTGGAGCAGCCAGCTCCCGACCTGGCTGCGGGGGAGCCGCGGGATTCTGCTCGGCGTCTCGGTGCTCGCGATCGGCGGGGCAGCGCTCGGTTGGCCATGGCTCGTCGCCATCGGCATCGCCCAGATCCTGGTTTCGGTCGCGCCTTGTGCCGTGATGTGCGCGCTCGGCCTCTGCATGATGCGTCGGGGCCCGACGGCGCTGTCGGGCGTGCAAACAGACGCTTCGAGCGCGACTGTCGCGCCGGACGAACGGACGGGTGGACCACTTTGCAAATGAGGAAGGAAATTCCGATGATGACGAGACGCGCCTTGCTGCTCGCCGCGCCGCTGCTCGCGCTCGCCCCGGCGGTCCACGCCAAGGCGGTCGCCGTTACGCTCTATCGCGATCCGGGCTGCGGGTGCTGCGAGAGTTATGTCGGCTATCTTCGCCAGAACGGCTTCGAGGTAACCGTAAAATCGGCCTCCCCGGAGGAGGTCTCGGCGATGAGCCGCAAGGCCGGCATCCCGAGAGACCTCGAAGGCTGCCACGTCGCCTATGTCGGGGGCTATGTCGTCGGCGGGCTCGTGCCGGCCGCGGCGGTGCAAAGGCTCCTCAAAGACCGTCCGCCGCTCAAGGGCATCACCTTGCCGGGGATGCCCGCCGGGGCGCCCGGCATGATGGGGGCGAAAGAAGGGAAGCTGACGGTCTTCGCCGTCCCCGAACACGGCAAGCCGACCGTGTTCATGACGCTTTGACAGCGGAGCAGAGAGATGCAACGCCGCTCGCTTATCCAGATGGTTTACCTCGCTGTCGCGGCCGCCGCCGCGCGTCTCTTCGGCTCCCGCTCGCTCTCGGCTGCGGCTGCGCCGCCATCCGGCGGCATGACGGGCGACGGAATGATGGGCGGAGGCGGGATGGGCGAGATGATGTCGCCCGGCAACATGATGGGGCCGATGCGCACCGGCATGGAGCTCTTCGAACGCCACAAGCGGATCCGCCGGGCCGTCACCGAACTGCCGAACGGCATTCATGCCGTCACCGAATCCGACGACCCGAAGACCGCCGGCTTCATCCAGGCGCATGTCAGCGAGATGTACCGGCGGCTCGACGAGAACCGCGGCTTTCCCTATCCGATGAGCCGCAGTGTTCCAGCGATGTTCGCGCACAGCGCGGATTACCACCGCAAGCTCGAAGCGACGCCGAAGGGCGTCGCGGTGACCGAGACCAGCGACGACCCGGCGATGGTCGCGGTCATCCGCGCGCATGCCCGCGAGCTCGACGGTTTCGTGCGCGACGGCATGCCGGCGATGATGCGCAACATGATGCGATGACCGAGAGGGCAAGGAGAATCTGCGATGAGACGAGGGTTGGCAACGGCATTCGCGATCCTGGCGGTGATCGCTTCGGGGCCGTCTCGGGCGGGCGCGGCCGGGAAAGATCCGATGGCACACGGCAGCCTCGAGGCGCGTTTTGCCTATTTGAGCACGCACGGCAATTCCTCGTGCTCGCAATCCTTCATGGATTCGATCGCGTCGATGCCGGCGGGCGCGCGCCTGCAAGGCTCGTGCTGCAGCCCGATGGTGCTGCAACGCTATATCCGGCAGGTCGAGGGCCTGAAGAAGTACGCCAATGTGCCGGAGATACCGCCCAACCCCTACGATATCGATGCGGGCCTCGCGAAGAAGATGCTTGCAGCCTATTCCGTCAAACTGACCGGCGCACAGCAGGCGGCCTACACCTACGCGATGCGGCATTCCGCAGAGAAGGGCCCGTGCTGCTGCAAATGCTGGCGCTGGCATGCTTATGGCGGCCTCGCCAAGATGTTGATCCGCGACCATCGCTACACCGGCCCGCAGGTCACCGAGGTGTGGAACCTCTCGGACGGCTGCGGCGGCAACGGGTGAGCGAAGATTACGCAGATCGGCAGCCTTCCGCTGCCGGGAGAGGCGGGCCATCGCCGATCGGTTCCGGGGAACGGCCGCGCCGCTTCCAGGCGGTGCTTCTGGCGCCGCTTGTTCTCTTTGTCGGGCTGTTTGTGGCCTTCGGCTTTGGCCTGCGCCTCAATCCGAGCCTCGTGCCGTCGCCGCTGATCGGCAAGCCGGCGCCGACGTTCAAACTGCCGCCGGTCCAGGGGCGTTCGCGGGGGCTCTCCTCGGCCGATCTTCGCGGCAGGGTGTCGCTGGTCAACGTCTTCGCCTCGTGGTGCGTCTCCTGCCGCGAGGAGCACCCTCTGCTGATGCGGCTGAAGGCGGAAGGAATCGTGCCGATCTACGGCATCGATTACAAGGACAAGCCGGATGATGCGGCGCGTTGGCTCCAGGCGATGGGCGACCCCTACGCCCGCGCCGGCGCCGATCTCGACGGGCGCGTCGCGATCGACTGGGGCGTCTACGGCGTGCCCGAGACTTTTGTCGTCGATCGCCGGGGCCGCATCGCCTTCAAACAGATCGGCCCGATCGCGCCGGAGGTGCTGGACCGCACGATTTTGCCGCTGATCGCGCGCCTGCGGGCGCCCCGGCCGGAAGCGAAGGAAGGGGCTCGCTGACCATGGGCGCAACGCCAACGCCGGATCGGCCTCGGCGCGGCAGGCATCGGGCGGCCGGCGCAGCCCTGGTGCTGGCCGCGGCGTTGGCGGGCGTCGGCGCCTATCATGTCGCGCGCGCACCGGTCGGCGGCGCAGCACCGCGACGTCCGGCCGCCTCCGACATCTTCCGGCTCTCGTTCTGGACCGAGCTGCGCGCGGTCCCGAATCTCCGCTTCACCGACGGGAAAGGCCGCGCGCTGTCGCTCGCCGATTTTCGCGGGCGCCCGGTCGTGCTCAATATCTGGGCGACCTGGTGCCTCCCCTGCCGCAAGGAGATGCCGACCCTCGACCGGCTGCAACAGGCGTTCGACAAATCCACGCTCCTCGTCCTGCCGCTCTCGATCGACCGGCGAGGGGCGGCGGCGGTCCGGCGGTTCTACCGGCAACTCGGTCTCGAGGCGCTCGGCGTCTATGTCGACCCGTCCGGCGAGGCGGGGAACCAAATCGATGCGCCGGGCATCCCCATAACGCTGCTGCTCGACCGCGACGGGCACGAAGTCGGGCGCAAGATCGGCCCGGCGGATTGGGACAGCCCGCAGATGATCGGGATTCTGCGCCGGCATCTCGGCCTTTCCGGGGCGGGGCAGAGGAGCGGCTCGTGAGCACCCTCGCCCGGGGCATCATGGTGATCCTCCTCGGCAGCTTTCTCGTGCTGCCCGGCTCGATGGGACGGGCGGCGGCGCGCGACTGGTCGCATGCCAGATCTGTTCGCGTCCTGATGTTCGATTACCGCTTCGAGCCGAGCCGGCTCGTCTTGCGGCGCGGCGTTCCCTACCGGCTCCATCTGGTCAATCGCGGGAAGGAATGGCACGAATTGACCGCTCCGGAGTTCTTCAGGACCGTCGCGCTCGGCAACGCAAAGGTGCTGAACGAGACGAACAATGAGCTGGCGGTGCCGCCGGGCGGGGCGCGGGATCTCTACCTGATCCCGCAGGCGGCGGGCCGTTACGGCTTTTACTGCGCCGACCACGACTGGGCGGGAATGGTGGGAAGCGTCAGCGTCCGGTGACGAAATGCTCGTGACTCGGGAAAATGACTGCGGATCCTGAGGCCCCGGCCCGGCTGATGCGTCGGCGGCGCCGACTTTGGGCGCTTGCCGTCGCGGCGGCGATCGCGGCGGCGGCGCTTGCCGGATTTTCCCTCGGCGAGCATCGCCGCGCGCCGAGCGAGGCGGGGCTGCCCGTGATCCGCCCGGCGCCGAACTATGTGCTGACCGACCAGCTTGGCCGGCAGGTGTCCTCCGCGAGCCTTCTCGGGAAAGTGCAAATCGTCACCTTCCTCGACCCCTATTGCACCAACGTCTGCCCGTTGATCGCCGCGCACCTCGTTAACTTCGAGAACCTCGCCGCGCGCCCCGCCGGCATCGCGGGCAAGGTCGCGATCATCGCCTTCAATCTCGACCCGAAAAATGCCGGGCCGGCGCAGATGCGCGCCTTCCTAGAGGAGTACGGCTGGAACCCGGACGATCTCCACTGGCAGTATTTGACCGGTTCGCCTGCATCCCTCCGCCACATCGTTCGAGACGGGTTCGGCGTCGCCTACGAGGGAACCCCACGGTCTTCGGCGGGCGGCGAGGGCGGACCGCGGGTCGTCGAGCCCGAGGTCGTCAACAAGCTCGCGGAAGAGGCCCATCGCGGCTACGACATCGCCCACAGCGACGTGATCGAGATCGTCGACCGGCGCGGGCGGGTGCGAAAGATCTTCACGGATGCCGATACGGTTGGCGCATTCGATTTGCTGAAAGTCGTTCAGGCCTTGCTCCGAGGCGCGAGTTGACATGATGGACGGTTCGATGATGTGGGGAATGGGGCTCGTTTGGCTCCTCATCCTCTTCGTGCTGGCGCTTGCCGCCGCGGCTCTCGTCAAATATCTGTTCTTCTCGAAGAAATAGCCGCAGAGCGCAGACGGAATGCGCCCAGACCCGGTTCAGACCCCGCACGCCGCCTGCCGCGCCCCCGGTTCCGGCGGCAGACGCAGCCGCGCTCGGCGCAGCGGCGCCTCGACATGCCGGCGCCAGCCGCCGAGCGAGGAATAGGCGGCGCCGAGGATCCGCCGCGCCGGCGCATCCCGCCATGGGATGCTCCCGAAATACCGATAGTAGAGAGCGGTCTTTGCGTATTCCGCGGGAAACCAATAGGAATTGGCGGTCAGCGCAATGCGATAGATCCTCTGCGCGTCTATCCCCTGAGAGGCGGCGAGCTCGATCAGGCCCAAGAGCGCGGAGCCATGGTTGCAGTCCTGAAAGAACGTGCTGTTGTCGCAGCACGGGCGAAAGGTGTTGGCGGCGATTTCGTGAGCGAGCGCCGCTTGGCGCGGCGTCAGCGGAACCGCGTTCACGGTATTGAAGTAGACATAGCCGTTCGGCGCGCGGCCGAGCGTCCAGCCGCCGGTGCTGGCATAGCTCGGCAGGCGGAGGTTGCCGATCGGGCTCTTGCCGTTGAAAGCCGCCCGGTTGGAGAGACCGATCGGCCACAGCAAGTTGACGAGATAGGGTGCCCGCTCGCGCGTGAAGACGATCGGCTCCTGCGACGGCGCCGCGAGCAGGCGCTCGACCCAGGCCGGCAGGCCGTAATCTTGCAGGGCACGGAATTTATTCGGATCGAGGGCGCCGGCGGCAATCAGTTTCCGAATGGCGCCGCCGAATGCGACGCCGGTATCGACGCCCTTGTCGGGCACGACTTCCGGGTAGGTGTCGATCGCGACGTTCGCCGCCCGTTGGCTCCGGCGCGGCGTGCGGATCGCCACCGCAGCAAGGCCACCCGAAACGCCGAGCGAGGTCGCAGCGCCAAGAACGAGGCGGCGGCGCGTCGGTCCGTTCCGCGCCTGGGATGCCGGTTCGGGCACGAGGCCCATCGTCAAATCTCCCATCAGCCGAGCTTGGCGAGGATCGGGAAGGTATCGAGCAGCCAGTATGAAAAGCTCGTTAATTCGCCGGTCAGCATCGCCACCCCGACCCCGACGACGACGATCCCGGCACCGAACTGCAACAGCCTGCCGAGCCGGCCGAAACTCCGCACGCGTTTGGCGAGACTGTCGGTGAACACCGCCGCGGCGAGAAACGGCAACCCGAGGCCGAGCGAATAGAGGCTCAAGAGCACGATGCCCTGCGGCACGGTCGCCGAGATGGCGGTCGCCGTCAGGATAGCGCCGAGGATCGGGCCGATGCACGGGGTCCAGCCGAAGGCGAAGGCGGCGCCGATGACATAGGCGGCAACCGGCCGTCCGCCCGGCAGATCGAGGTGGAAGCGGAGATCTCGTTGCAGCCAGAAGGGATTGGCGAGCCCCATCAAGACGAGCCCGAACAGCACGACAATCGCCCCGGCGGCGAGATTGGCCTCGTAGCGATAGGCCAACAACAGCCGCCCGAGCGAGGTGGCGCTCGCCCCGAGAATGATGAAGACTGTCGAGAAGCCGAGCACGAAACAGAGGCTGAGGCGCAGCGCCGCGAGCCTTGTTCCTTGCGCCGTCGCCTCGCCGGCAGCGCCGAGCGCGTCACCCGCCACATAGGACACATAGCCGGGAATGAGCGGCAGCACGCAGGGCGAGAGGAACGAGACGAGGCCGGCGCCGAAGCTCGTCAGCAAAGCGATCGCCGACAGCCCGTTCATCGGCCCACCTCCTCCCGTCGCCATCGCCGTCGGAGCGCTTCGGCGTGCGAAACCGGCCCTCAGCCCGTCCAGGCGGCGAGGACGGCGAGCAGCAAGAGCGCCACGATGTTGGTGATCTTGATCATCGGGTTGATGGCCGGGCCGGCGGTGTCCTTGTAGGGGTCGCCGACCGTGTCGCCGGTGACGGCCGCCTTGTGCGGCTCGGACCCCTTGCCGCCGTGATGGCCCTCTTCGATGTATTTCTTGGCGTTGTCCCACGCGCCCCCGCCCGAGGTCATCGAGATCGCGACGAAGAGGCCGGTGACGATCGTGCCGAGCAGCATCGCGCCCAAGGCGGTGAAGGCGGCGACCCGCCCGGCGACAAGCGCGACGACGATGTAGAGCAATATCGGCGCCGCCACGGGGAGCAGTGACGGCACGATCATCTCGCGGATCGCCGCCCGCGTCAGCAAATCGACGGCGAGGCCGTAATCGGGCTTCGCGGTGCCTTGCATGATGCCGGGGATCTCGCGGAACTGACGCCGCACCTCGACGACGACCGAGCCCGCGGCGCGGCCGACCGCGGTCATCCCCATCGAGCCGAAGAGATAGGGCATGAGCCCGCCGATGAAGAGCCCGATCACGACATAGGGGTCCTGCAGCGCGAACCGCACGTCGAGGCTCGGGAAATAATTCTTCAGGTCCTGCGTATAGGCGGCGAACAGCACCAGCGAGGCGAGCCCGGCCGAGCCGATCGCATAGCCCTTGGTGACCGCTTTCGTCGTGTTGCCGACGGCGTCGAGCGCGTCGGTCGTGCGCCGCACCTCGGCCGGCAGGTCGGCCATCTCGGCGATGCCGCCGGCATTGTCGGTGACGGGGCCGTAGGCGTCGAGCGCCACGATCATGCCGGCGAGCGCCAGCATCGTCGTCGCCGCGACGGCGATGCCGAAGAGGCCGGCGATCATGAACGACACGATGATGCCGACGCAGATCACGACGACCGGCAGCGCGGTCGCTTCCATCGAGATGGCGAGGCCCTGGATGACGTTGGTGCCGTGCCCGGTCGTCGAACTCTGCGCGATGCTGCGCACCGGGCGGTATTCGGTCGCCGTGTAGTATTCGGTGATCCACACGATGAGGCCGGTGACCGCGAGCCCGACGACCGCGCAACCGAGC
>DASYYD010000357.1:0-13876 GCA_035934195.1 Allostellaceae bacterium
TGAAGTCGCCGCGGATCACCGTCGGCGAGAAGCGGCCGCGCTCGCCGCCGGTCGGCGCGGCGCTTTCCTCCGGCAGCTTCAGAACTTCGAGCGCCCGCGCCCGATGCGGCAGCCGGCGAATGAAGCCGCGCTCCTCGAGACCGCTGATCAGCCGGTGAATCCCCGATTTCGACCTGAGGCTCAACGCGTCCTTCATCTCGTCGAAGGACGGCGAAACGCCGGTCGCGGTTAATCTCTGATTGATGAACAGCAACAGCTCGCGCTGCTTCTTGGTCAGCATGGGAACCTCCGGGCGCATCGCGGAACAAATCCTAAACGCCGGGGTCCGTTCTACTTTGGTTCGCCGCTGCCGTCAAGCGCCACAAAAAGGGCGGCGACGGTTTCCCGCCGCCGCCCCGCCTCATGCGAAAGTCGGCTCAGTTGTCGTCGTCGTCGTTCTGCTGCTGATCGCCCTCCTCGCTCTTGGGGGCCGAGTCGCCGGGGGTCGAGCTCTGCGCGACGACCGTGCTTGACGCGGAGAGCGCCTGCGGGTGCGCCTTGCTGCAGTCGGCGAACGCCGGGACCGAAAAGCCGAGGACGGCGATGGCGGCGGCGATCAACGGTGCCTTCATGATGTTACTCCTTAGGCGTTACGATACATCTGCCGCGGCACGGGAGCTGTGCCGTTAGACCGCCTCATTACGCCGAGGGAATGTAAGCAGAGTATTAGCGGAGCCGTGAAAATTGTAAGCGAGTGTAAGCACCCAACAATAAACTGCATATCGAGTGTAGGGTAGCGGATGCAAATCCGACGTGCCGAAAATCATGACTGCCCGCATCTTGATCGTTGACGACGACGACAGCATTCGCGGTCTGCTGAAGGAGTATCTGGAGCGCAGCGGCTTTCGGGCGGTCACGGCGGCCGACGGCCGCGCCATGAAGGAGGAGTTGCGCCGCTCCTCGATCGACCTGATCGTCCTCGACCTGATGCTGCCCGGCGAAGACGGCTATTCGCTGTGCCGCTGGATTCGGGCGCAGCGCGACATCCCGATCATCATGCTGACCGCGAAGGGCCGCAGCGAAGAGCGGGTGCGGGGGCTGGAGCTGGGGGCCGACGATTACGTCACCAAGCCCTTCGATCCGCGCGAACTGCTCGCCCGCGTTCGCGGCGTCTTACGGCGCAGCGGCGGCGGCGACCGCCGCACCGGCACGCCTCGCGGTTTTTCCTTCGGCGGATGGGAGCTGAACCTGCCGCGGCGGCAACTCTTTTCGCCCGAGGGGGTGCTCGTTCCGCTGGCTGCCTCGGAATTCCAGCTGCTGGTGATCTTTCTCGAAAATGCCCGCACGGTGCTGACCCGCGATCAGCTGATCGAGCGTTGCCACGGACGCGAGGCCGGCCCCTTCGACCGCAGCATCGATGTCCGCGTCAGCCAGCTGCGCCAGCGCCTCGGCGACAGCGGCCGCGAGCCGCGCCTGATCAAGACGATCCGCAGCGCCGGCTATGCCTTGGCGGCGGACGTCGTGCGGCACGGCTGAATGCGATTGCCGTCGCGAACCCTGGCGGCGCGAATGGTCGCCGTGCTGCTGCTCGGCCTGGTGCTGGCGCAGCTGCTCAGTTTTGCCGCCAACTTTCTCGACCGCGGACGGGCGTTTTATCGCAGCACGACGCTGCAGGCGGCGGAACACATCGCCGACATCGTGAACGCGCTCGACGCCGTGGGCCCCGAGGACCGCGCGCGAATCGTCGCCCGGTTGACCGGCCGCCGCCTGAGCGTCGCGCTCACCGCCAAACCGGACTTGGCGGACGGCGTCTCCGAGCAGCCCTATGCGAGCGCTTTTCAGACCCTGTTGCGACGCCAGCTCGGCCCCGGCTGGGCCCTGCGCGTCATCGTTCACCGCAGCAAGCGGCGCACCGGCAGCCGCGCACCGTTCTTTTCCGAAACCCCCGGCAACGCGCTCGACCGCTACCTGACGCTGCAGCTCTTCTATCTCGCGCCGCGCGGCTTCGCCTTCGTGACTAATATCCGGCTGCACGACGGCAGTTGGGTCAGGTTTTCGGCGCCGCTGCCCTACGAGCACATAACCCGGCTCTACATCCTGCTGCCGAAGCTCCTGGTCATGTTTGCGATCGTCCTCGCGCTGCTGCTCGTCGCGGTCCGTTGGGTCACCAGTCCGATGAAGCGGATGGCGCAGGCGGCGCTCGCGCTCGGACAAAATCTCGATCGCGTGCCGCTCGCGGAGAGCGGGCCCGCGGAAATTCGGGCGACGGCGCGGGCGCTCAACGTCATGCAGCTGCGACTGCAGGAATACGTGCGCGACCGGGCGGCGATGCTGGCGGCGTTGTCGCATGATCTGAAGACCTTCATCACGCGCCTGCGGCTGCGCACCGAGCTGTTGCCTGAAAGCCGGCATCGCGACCGGTTGATCGGCGATCTCGGCGAGATGGCGACGATGGTCGATGCGACGCTCGATTATCTGCACGGCATCGGCCCGGATCGCGACTGGGCGCAATTCGACGTGACCGCCCTCGTCGAGAGCATTCGCATCGACGCCGAGGAGATGGGCTGGGACGTCGCCCTTTCCGGCGCCGCCCGGGAGCCGTTTTGCGGCAACGCGCAGGAGCTGCGGCGCTGTGTCACCAACCTCGTGGACAATGCGGTCAAATACGGCGGCAAGGCGACGATCCGCCTCGACGACCGTCTGGACGAGCTGACGATTGCGGTGTGCGATCCGGGTCCGGGCATTATGCCCGAGGAGCGCGAGCGGGTGTTCGAGCCGTTTTACCGCAGTCAATTCTCGCGGGGCGCTGAACGCGCCGGCACCGGGCTCGGGCTCCACATCGCCCGCACGATCGCCCGCGCGCATGGCGGCGAGGTGATCCTGGAGCCCGATACGCCTGCCGGCTTTTGCGTCGCCCTCCACCTGCCGCGCGCATAGAAAATTTCGTGTGATCGTCATGGAGTTGATCGGCGAATGCTGAGGCTCCCGAGTCTGCGCCATATTCGTCAAGGCGCGGAGGCCGGGGGGGTCCTTCTGGCCTGGGGGCTGTTCGCGGCCCTTCCCCTCGATCAGGCATCCACCCTTGGCGGCTGGTTGGCGCGCACCATCGGCCCATTCCTCAACGTCAGCAAGCGGGCGCGGCGCAATTTGCGGCGTGCCTTTCCGGAGAAGGACGACAAGGAAATCAACGCCATACTCGTCGAGGTGTGGGACAACCTCGGGCGGGTGACGGCCGAGTTTCCGCATCTGAAACGTATCGCTGCCGAACGGCTGGAGATCATCGGCGGCCAACATGTCGCAGCGCTGCGCGACGACGGCCGGTCCGGTTTTCTCGTTTCGGCCCATTTCGGCGGATGGGAGCTGTCGGGGCCAATCGCCTTTCGGCTGGAGCTGCCGGTGCACGTGGTTTACCGGGCGGCCAACAATCCCTGGATCGAAAAGCTATTCCGCAAAGGCCGGGGAGTGGCCGCCGAGAGCTTCATTCCCAAGGGAGCCGAGGGCGCGCGGAGGCTCGTCGAGGTTATGCGGGCGGGTGGCCACCTGGGTATGCTGGTGGATCAGAAAATGAACGACGGCATTGCCGTGCCCTTCATGGGCCGCGATGCCATGACCGCTCCGGCAGTGGCCCGCCTCGCTCTCAAATTCGACTGCCCCATCGTCGCCGGACGCATAGAGCGAATCGGCGGCGCGCATTTCCGGGCTACCCTGGAGCCGCCCATCCCATTGCCCCACAGCGGCGACCGCGAACGGGATGTCTACGACGTCATGGTTCAGATCAATGCCACGATCGAACGCTGGGTGCGTGCCCGGCCGGGGCAGTGGCTGTGGCTTCACAACCGGTGGCCGGAGTGAACTATTTCCGGTCAGGTTCTAGATCGGCAAGGGCCCGGTCGGAAACGGGATGATCGGGACCATCGTCCCGGCTGCCGCCGGCGGCGCGCGCGGCGGGCGCAATACGAGGCAGTCGGCCGCCGCCAAGGTTCGCATCATCGAGCTGTCCTGTACCTCGAAGGGGAAGACTTCGAACGCGCCGTCCGCCGCTCGCGAAAGCCGGGCGCGCAGATAGTCCTGCCGCCGGTCGTTTTCGCCGAGCGGGGCGCCAAGCCGCGCCATCGGCATCGGCTCCTCTCGCTCGGGCTCGCCGGAAAGTCGCGCCTGCGCCGGCTTCAGAAAGAGCAGTGCGCAGACGAAAGTCGAAACCGGATTGCCGGGCAGCCCCAGCATCGGCGTCCCCTGGTAGCGGCCGACCATTAGCGGCTTTCCCGGCCGCATCGCGATCTGCCAGAAATCGAGCTCGAACCCGTCGTCGAGCAGCGCGTCGCGCACAAGGTCGTGCTCGCCGACCGACACCCCGCCGGTCGTCACCAGCATGTCGACGCCGCGCGTCGCGGCGGCCATGCGGCGCAGCGCCTCCGGGTCGTCCGGCGCATTGCCGACCGACAGCGGCAGCCCGCCGCAAGCGGCGACGAAGGCGGCAAGGGCGAGCGCGTTCGAGCTGACGATCTGGTGCGGGCCGATCGGCTCGCCCGGCATGACGATCTCGTCGCCCGTCGACATGATGCCGATCCGCGGCCGCCGATGCACATAGAGCCACGGCCGGTTCATCGCGGCCAAGAGGCCGATGTCGCGGGCGCTCAGCCGCCGGCCCGGCTCGATCAGCAGCTCGCCGTCGCGGAAATCGAGCCCGTCGGGGCGCACATAGCGGCCGCGCCGCGCGCCTTCGAGAATGCGCACCGTGCTGCCGTCGCGCCCGGTATTCTCCTGGATGACGACCGTATCACTGCCCGCCGGCATCGGCGCGCCGGTGAAGATGCGCGCCGCTTCGCCCTTTTCGATGCGGCCCGCAAAGCCGGCGCCGGCCGGCACCTCGGCGACGATCCTGAGGGTCACCGGGATTTGCCCGAGATCCTCGGCGCGCACCGCATAGCCGTCCATCGCCGAGACCGCGAAGGGCGGCTGGGTGCGGCGCGCGGCAACTGGTTCGGCGAGCACCCGGCCGAGCCCGTCGGCGAGCGCTACCTGCTCCGCCGGCAAGGGCGAGAGCGGCGCGAGGAGGCGGGCGAGGGCTTCTTCGACGGAGATCATCTGGGCGCCTCCCAATCTCCCGATTTGCCGCCCGATTTGCGCAACAGCTTCAGATCGGTGACGGTCATCCCGCGATCGGCCGATTTGCACATGTCGTAGACGGTCAGCGCGGCGACGCCGGCCGCCGTCAGCGCCTCCATCTCGACCCCGGTGCGGCCGACGAGCCGGCAGGTCGCGGTGATCTCGACCGCGCTTTCCGCCGGCACTGCGGCAAGCTCGACCTCGACCGAAGTCAGCGCCAAAGGATGGCAGAGCGGGATCAGCTCGGCGGTCTTCTTCGCCGCCATGATGCCGGCAAGCCGGGCGGCGGCGAAGACGTCGCCCTTTGCCATGCCGCCGGCGCGGATGCGCTCCAAGGTCTCGGGCCGCATCCGGACGCGCGCGCTGGCGACGGCGACGCGCTCGGTCTCGGCCTTCGCCGAAACATCGACCATGTGCGCGCGGCCCTGCGCATCGAGATGGGTGAAGTCGGAGCCGCCCAACAGGCGCCGCGTCGCCGCCGCGACATCCTTCTCGCGCATCAGCGACTCGCCGACGAGAAAGGCGCGCGCGCCGGCCCGGGCGAGGCGGTCGAGATCGGTGCGGTCCCGGATGCCGCTCTCGGCGACGACGATACAATCCGCCGGCACCATCGGCGCCAGGCTCTCCGCGACGGCGAGATCGACCGCGAGGGTTTTCAGGTTGCGGTTGTTGATGCCGACAAGCCGCGTGCCGAGCGCGAGCGCGGTCTCCAGTTCGGCCCGGTCGTGCACCTCGACGAGCACGTCGAGCGACAATTCGGCGGCGGCGGCGGCCAGCTCTCGCGCCAGCGACGGTTCGAGGGCGGCGACGATCAGCAACACGCAATCGGCGCCGAGCGAGCGGCTCTCGAGGATCTGGTAGGGGTCGAGGATGAAATCCTTGCGCAATACCGGTAGGCCCGACGCCTCGCGCGCGACGCCGAGATCCGCGTCTTTTCCGTGGAAATAAGGCGTGTCGGTCAATACCGAGAGACAACTCGCCCCGCCCGCCCGATAGGCGCGGGCGAGCGCGGCCGGGTCGAACTCGGCGCGGATCAGCCCGCGGCTCGGCGACGCCTTCTTGATCTCGGCGATCAGCGCGTGCCGGCCGGTTGCGATCTGCCGCTCCAGCGTCCGGGCGAAGGGGCGGACAGGCGGTGCCTGCGCGAGGCGTTCCGCCAACGCCGCCTCGGAGAGCGCGCGCTTCCGCAGGGCGACGTGCTCGCGTTTCCTCTCGCAGATCTCGGCGAGCGTATCGCTCATCAGCCGGTCTCCTCGGGCTCCGGCACAGAGTTGGTCAACGCCACGAGTTTTTCCAGCACCCGCCGCGCCGCGCCCGAATCGACCGACGCGGCGGCGAGCTCGATCCCCGCCTTGAGATCGGCGGCGCGCCCGGCGACGACAAGCGCCGCCGCGCTGTTGAAGAGCACGATGTCGCGCAGCGGCCCCGGCGCGCCGGCGAGGAGGTCCGTCATCAGCCGCGCGTTGAGCTGCGGCTCGCCGCCCTTCAAATCCGCGAGCCGGGCGCGCGGCAGCCCGACATCTTCGGGGGCGAGGGTAAAGCTCTCGACCTTCCCCTTGTCGAAGGCCGCGACCGTCGTCCGGCCGGCGGTCGTGATCTCGTCGAGACCCTCGCCGTGCACGACCCAGGCGCGCTTGGCGCCGAGCCGGCCCAGCACTTCGGCCATCGGCACGACCCATTCCGGGGCGAAGACGCCGACCAGCTGATAGCGCGCCTCGGCCGGGCTCGACAGCGGCCCCAAGAGGTTGAAGATCGTGCGCGTGCCGAGTTCGACGCGAGTCGGCGCGACATGCCGGGTCGCGCTATGGTGGCGTGGCGCCATCAGAAAGCCGATGCCGACTTCCCACAGGCAACGCCGCACGATCGCCAGATCCGCCTCGATGTTGACGCCGAGCGCGGTGAGCACGTCGGCCGAGCCCGACTTCGAGGAGAGCGCGCGGTTGCCGTGTTTCGCCACCGGCACCCCGCTGCCGGCGGCGACGAGGGCGGTCGCGGTCGAGATGTTGAAGCTCCCCGAGGCGTCGCCGCCGGTGCCGCAGGTGTCGATCGTGCCCTCCGGCGCGTCGATGTGCACCGCCTTTGCCCGCATGATGCGCGCCGCCCCGGCGATCTCGTCGACGCTCTCGCCGCGCACCCGCAAGGCCATCAGAAAGGCGCCCATCTGGGAGGGCGTCGCATCGCCGCTCATGATCATGTCGAAGGCGGTCTCCGCCTCCGCTTCGGAAAGCGCGCCGCCTTGCGCAACGCGGCCGAGCAGGGCCTTGAAATCGCCGGGATCGCCGCTCATGCGAGGGCCTCGAAGGAGCTGTCGTAGTCGCCGGCCTTGTTTATCACGATTCACCAATGAGACGCCGAGACAGTGAGTTTTCTTCTCGTCGTCCTGGCGAAAGCCGGGACCCATTTCCGGTATGGATACCGGCTTGCGCCGGTATGACAGCGACTCCTGCGTGCCCTCTGTGCGTCCGTGAGGGCGTCAGAACAGCTTGTCGATGACCTCGTGCCGGATCTCGACCGGGAAGCGGACGCGCAGCGCCTGGCTGAATTCGGCGCTGAGATCGTCCTTGAGGCCTTGTTCGACGGCTGGGGTCAGCGCCGCGGCGGCCTTGGCGTCGGCTTGCGGCCACGTGATCGTCTCGATCTCGGCGACATAGGCGCCGGTCGCGTCGGAGGCGCTCACCGCCTCCCCCTTCTTGGCGGCGAAGAGCTTGGCCAGGAGCACCGCCGGCACGCCGGGGTCGCCGCCGGGGGCGCGCGACAGCGGCGGCGAGGTGGCGGCCGCGAACCCCTTTTCGGCCGCCGCCTGCTTCAGCGTCCTGCCTGGCCCGACCGCCTTCGCCAGCGCCGAAGCTTCTTTGTCGAGAACGGTGCGGCGCTCATCGGCCTGCCACTGCGAGATTACCTGCGCCCTCACCTCGGCGAGCGATTTCGTGCGCGGCGGCACCACCTTGTCGGTGCGCACGACATAGACGGCGCCGTCGCCGGTGTCGTGCACCGGGCTCGTCTCGCCTTTCTGCATAGCAAAAGCGAGCTTGATCACGGGCTCCGTTGCCAGCGGCAAGAGGACGGGCTTGCCCGAAGGGTCGGTCCCGGCGATGTCGGCCGCCGCGACCGTCGTCACTTTGAGCCCGAATTTCTGCGCCGCCGCTTCGAGCTTCATGCCGCCGGCGATGGCGTCGTCGACATGGTTGCCGAGCTTGTAGATGCGGTCGGCCGCCTCGCGCAGCGCCAGCCTCTCTTCGAGCTTCGGCTTCGCCTCGGCAAAGCCCTGCGTGGATGGCGGCACGACTTTGACGACCCGCAGGATGTGCCAGCCGAGCGGCGATTTGACGGGCGCGCTCGGCTTGCCGACGGGCAGGCTGAAGACGGTGTCGGCGAGCGGCGCCGGCAATTCCTTCTTGGTGACGAGGCCGAGGTCGATCGTGTCCGGCGCTTGTCCCGCGACCTTCGTCGCCACATCCTTCCAATCCTGCCCGCCGGCGAGCGCCGCGGCGGCGGCCTTCGCGACCTTCTCCGAGGGTGCGAGGATCTGCTGCACCTGGCGCCGCTCGGGGAGGACGAATTCGGCGCGGCGGTCCTGATAGGCCTCCTTCAGCCGCGCTTCGGGGATCTTGATCGCGGTTGCGAGATCCTTCGGCGACAGGCTCGCGAGCGTGAAGCTGCGGTACGCGGGGGTGCGGAAGACGCTCTTGTGCTTGTCGTAAAATTCCTGCAGCTGCGCTTCGCTCGGTATGCCGATGCCTTGCGCACCGGAGTAGGGCAGCGAGACGATGTCGGCGGTGCGCTTTTCTCCGGCAAAGCGATAGAGCATCGCGACCATGGAGGACGGCGCGGCGGCGCCGACGCCGACCGCGTGCAGGATGTCGGCGGCCGGAATGTCGCGCTTCAGCCGCTCGACATACTGGTTTTCGTTCATGTGGTTGGCCGCCAGCAGCTCGACGAAGCGCTCACGGTCGAAGGCGCCGTTGGCGGCCTTGAAATTGGGGTTGCTCATGATGGCGCCGCGCACCACCGCGTCCGACACCGCGAGGTCGAGCCGCTTCGCTTCCTGGTCGATGAGGCCGCGGGCGACCAACTCCTCGACGAGGCTGTCGATGATGCCGAGCTTTTTCGCCTTCACCCGATCGAGCTTGCCGCCGAATTGCGCGTTCAGCCTTTCGAGCGCCGGCTGCAATTCGCTTTCCAGCTGCTGCGCCTCGATCACTTTGCTGCCGATCTTGGCGACCACGGTCTCGGGCGTGCGGTCGCGAAAGATGTCGCCGATGCCCCAGACGCCGAAGCTGAGGATCAACAGCCCGAAGAGCAGCTTGACGACGAAGGATCCGGCCCTGGTGCGGATCGCCTGCAGCATGAAAGCGCGCCCTGTGACTGACCGACGTTCCCGCGGGGCGGGCGGGTTGACCAGCCGGCGCCGCGGTGTGATCGTGACCGGCGGATCATAGTGACGGGCGCCCGCTGCCGCAACCGCGGCCCGGGGCGCACGTTGAGCATGGGTGGGGCGGATGGCGGAGCGTGCGCGGCTGGTCGCCGGCAATTGGAAGATGAATGGACTCTCGGCCGACGGCGCGGCGCTGGCGGAAGATCTGGCACGCCTCGCCGCGGTAGAGCCCCCGGCGGCCGAGCTTCTCGTCTGCCCGCCTTTCACCTTGCTCGAGCTGGTCGGCCGTATTCTCCGCGGCAGCGCCGTCGGGCTCGGCGGGCAGGATTGCCACGCCGCGGCGAAGGGCGCCCATACCGGCGACATCAGCGCCGAGATGCTGCAAGGTCTCGGCTGCCGCCACGTGATCCTCGGCCATTCCGAGCGGCGGCAGGAGCACGGCGAAAGCGACGGCATGGTGCGCGACAAGGTCATTGCCGCCTGGCGCGCCGGGCTCGCCGCGATCCTCTGCGTCGGCGAGACGCGCGCCGAGCGTGAGGCGGGCAGGGCGGAAGCGGCCGTCGCCGCGCAGCTTTCGGGCTCGATGCCCGACGGCGCCGCCGCCGAAAGGCTCGTCATCGCCTATGAGCCCGTCTGGGCGATCGGCACCGGCCTCACGCCGACGGGCGAGGACATCGCGCGCGTGCACGCGGCGATCCGCGCCCGCGCGCCCGCCGGCATTCGCCTCCTCTATGGCGGCTCGGTCAATCCGGGCAATGCCGCCGCGATCTTCGCGCTCGACGAGGTCGATGGGGCGCTCGTCGGCGGCGCCAGCCTCAAGGCGCAGGATTTCTGGGCGATCGCCCGCGCCGCCGGGTGAGGGGCGCAGCACGGCGGCGACGCTCTACCGAGCGAGCGGGTTCAGCCGGCGCAAAGCCGGCGAACCGGGCGAAGTCCCCGTCTGCCGAGCACAGGGTCAGCCCGTGCTCGATTGCCAAGGCCGCCAAATGGGCGTCCGGGACCAGATTCGCCGGGACCCCGGGCGTCAGGAGCAGTCTTGCGAGCACTTCCGCGTGCCGCGGCGTCGGCTCCGGCATCCACGCCGTTTCGCAGGCGAGCCACGCCGAGGCGCGCGGCTGTCAAGCTGCCGCCCCTCCTTTCCGCCGCATTGACGGGGCGGGGCCTCGCCCATAACTTCCGCCGCGGGACACGGCCCCACTCCTGAGGAGCCGCCGCAAGGCGGCGTCTCGATGGGGGTCGCATCTATTCTGCAAGGAATAGCCTTTGATGAAGCCGTCGCGGCGCCCCCTCAACCCATGCTTTTCCTCGGGCCCGTGCGCGAAGCGGCCGGGCTGGTCGCCGGCCGCCCTCTCGGGGGCGCTCGTCGGCCGCTCGCACCGTTCGGCCGTAGGCCTCGCGCGCATCCAGGAAGTGATCGCGCGCTCGCGCGCCATTCTCGGAATTCCGGCGGACTGGCGGCTAGGGGTGGTTGCCGCCTCCGACACCGGGGCGATCGAGATCGCGCTGTGGTCGCTCCTGGGTGCGCGCGGCGTCGACATGCTCGCCTGGGAGAATTTCGGCGAGGGCTGGGTCGCCGACGTAGCGCAGCTGAAGCTGCCGGACGTGCGCGTGTTACAGGCGCCCTATGGGCGGCTGCCGGATCTCGCGGCGGTCGATTGGCAGCGCGACGTCGTCTTCGTGTGGAACGGCACGACTTCGGGCGTGCGGCTGGCGAACGGCGACTGGATCGCCGACGACCGCCAGGGCCTCGCGATCTGCGACGCGACTTCGGCCGTCTTCGGCATGCGGCTGCCGTGGCCGAAACTCGATGTCGTCACCTGGTCGTGGCAGAAGGCCCTGGGCGGCGAGGCGGCGCACGGCATGCTCGCCTTGTCGCCGCGCGCGGTGGAGCGGCTCGAAAGCTATGCGCCGCCCTGGCCCTTGCCGAAAATCTTCCGCCTGACGCAAAAGGGCAAGCTGATCGAAGGCGTCTTCCGCGGCGAGACGATCAACACGCCCTCGATGCTGTGCGTCGAGGATGCGCTCGATTCGCTGAAATGGGCGGAGGAGATCGGCGGCCTCGACGCTCTTGTCGGGCGCTGCGAGAGGAGCCTCGGCGTCATCGCCGAATGGGTCGAGCGGTCCGCCTGGCTGCGCTTTCTCGCCGACCACCCGGCGACGCGCTCGTGCACCTCGCCGCAACTCTCGATCAGCGACGGCTGGTTTCTCGGCCTTTCGCCCGAGGCGCGCTTCGCGAATGTGCGGGCGATGACGCGCCGGCTCGAGGAAGAGGGCGTCGCCTACGACATCGCCAGCCACCGCGCCTCGCCGCCGGGAATCCGCATCTGGACCGGCGCGACCGTCGAGAGCGAGGATGTCGCGGCGCTGTTGCCGTGGCTCGACTGGGGCTGGGAGGAACAGCGCAAAACCGCAAAGGCCGCGTAGAAGTATCACCACGGAGGCACGAAGAACACGGAGGGCCAATTGTCATTGCGAGGAGGCCGGAGGCCGACGACGCAATCTCGTTGCGATTGCTTCGCTGCGCTCGCAATGACGCGTTTCGCCGTGGCCTCTGTGTCTCCATGGTCCAATTTTGTGGGGCCATCATGCCCAAGGTATTGATTTCGGACGCTTTGAGCCCGCGCGCCGTCGAGATTTTCGCGCGCCGCGGCGTCGCGGTCGATTTTCTGCCCGGGCTCGACGCCGCCGCATTGCGGCGCCGGATCGCGGAGTATGACGGCCTCGCGGTGCGCTCGGCGACCAAGGTTACGGCCGATCTCCTCGCCGGCGCGAGCCGGCTCAAGGTCGTCGGCCGGGCCGGCATCGGGGTCGACAATATCGATGTCGCGGCGGCGACCGCGAAGGGCGTCGTCGTCATGAACACGCCCTACGGCAACTCGATCACGACGGCCGAGCACACGATCGCGATGCTGTTCGCGCTGGTTCGCCAGATCCCGGCGGCCGATCGCTCGACGCAGGCCGGGAAATGGGAGAAGTCGCGCTTCATGGGGGTCGAATTGGCCGGCAAGACGCTCGGCATAATCGGCTGCGGCAAGGTCGGCGGGGTGGTTGCCGAGCGGGCCTTGGGGCTGAAGATGAAGGTTGTCGCCTACGACCCGTTCCTCTCCGCAGAGCGCGCCGTCGCCATCGGCGTTGAAAAGGTGGGCCTCGACGGGCTTTTCGCCCGCGCCGACATCGTGACGCTCCACACGCCTCTGACCGACGCCACGATAAATCTCATCGACGCCGCCGCGATCGCCAAGATGAAGCGCGGCGTGCGCATCATCAATTGCGCGCGCGGCGGCCTACTCGTCGAGGCGGATCTCGCGCGCGCCCTCGACAGCGGCCATGTCGCCGGCGCGGCCATCGATGTCTTCGCCGAGGAACCGGCGCAGAAGAGCCCGCTCTTCGGCCGCGACGAGGTGGTGGCGACGCCGCATCTCGGGGCGGCGACGAGCGAGGCGCAGGAGAACGTGGCCTTGCAGATTGCCGAGCAGATGGCCGATTTCCTGTTGACCGGCGCGGTCGCCAACGCCGTCAACACGCCCTCGCTGACCGCCGAAGAGGCAAAGCGCCTCGGGCCCTATATGCGGCTCGCCGAACAGCTCGGCAGTTTTGCCGGGCAATTGACCGAAACCGGCATCAAGGCGGTCGCGATCGACTACGAGGGCGCGATCGCCGGGCACAATGTGAAGCCCTTGACGGCGGTCGCGCTGACCGGGCTCTTGTCGCCGCAGCTCGCCGCGGTCAACATGGTCAACGCACCCTTTATTTGCCGGGAGCGCGATATCCGCGTCAGCGAAACCCTGAGCCCCGAGCCCGGCGACTATCAGACGCTGATCCGCGTGCGCGTGACGACCGAGCGGCGGCAGCGCTCGGTCGCCGGCACCTTGTTCGGCGGCGACAAGCCGCGCATCGTCGCGGTCGACGACATCCGGCTCGAAGGCGAGCTGGGGCCGCAAATGCTGTTCGTGCGCAACTACGACAAGCCGGGCTTCATCGGCGCCTTGGGCCAGGTGCTGGGGGCGGCGCAGGTCAACATCGCCACCTTTCATCTCGGGCGCGCCGCCCCCGGCGAGGATGCGATCGCCTTGGTCGAGGTCGACGAGCCGCTGACCCCGCAGATCCTCGAGAGCGTGCGCCGGCTGCCGAACGTCATTCAGGCGAAGGCGCTCAAGTTTTGAGGGGCGGCAGGCGATGAACGAACCCTCCCCGCTGCTGCCGGCCGGCATTTACGACCTCTTGCCGCCTGCGGCCGAGATCGAGGCCTCGGTCACGGCGCGGCTGATGGCGAGTCTCGGCGCGCACGGCTACGAGCGCGTCAAGCCGCCGCTCGTCGAATTCGAGGAGACGCTGTTTTCCGGCGCCGGGGCGGCGATGGCGACGGCGACCTTCCGCCTGATGGACCCGGCCTCGCACCGCATGATCGGCATGCGC
>DASYYD010000361.1:0-29422 GCA_035934195.1 Allostellaceae bacterium
CATGAACGGCACGTTGCTCGACAATTTGCCGAGCGCGGAGAGCATCAGCGGGAACGGCGTCTTGAGCGCGATGCTGAAGCTCTTGTCGTCGATCGCCTTGATCGCGCCGACCGCCTCCATCAGCTTTTGCCCGAACGCATCGCGCTTGCCCCAGCGCTCGACCGAATAGACGCAATCAATCGCGCGCACCGGCGTGCCGTCGTGCCATTTGAGCCCGTCGCGCAGGGTGAAGGTCCAGGTCAGCTTGTCGGCGCTGACCCGCCAGTGATCGACCATCTGCGGCTGCGGCTGCAGGTTCTTGTCGAGCGCGAAGAGGGTATCGAACACCATGTAGCCGAAGTTGCGGGTGACATAGGCGGTCGTCCAAATCGGGTCGATGCTTCGGAGATCCGCCTGCGGGATGAAGCGCAGCACCTTTTCGGCAAATGCCTGGGAGGCGGGCGCGGCGAGAGCCAGCGCCGCGACCGTCAGCAGGCACGCCGACCGCAGGATTCTGGCAACCATGGTCATCGGTGCTCTCCCTGTTCGCGCATTTCTGTTGCCGGCGAGCTTACGCGATCCGATTCGATGTGCACAATGGCGCTGCCGTCGATCAGCGTGCGAAATCCGTGCCGGCGGATGTCCGCCGGCCTTAATACAAATCATTAATCTAGCGCATAAATTCGCATGACCTCTCGCCGCAACGGCGATAGACTGGCCGGCAAGACCCGGTAATCGGGCCGCTTTTGAACAGGAGAGGTGCGCCATGGCGACGGCAGTTGCGGCGACGGCAATTCCGTGGTGGCGGGAGCCGACCAAGGATCAGTGGTATGCTTGGGTGGCGGCCTGGCTCGGGTGGACGCTCGACGCCTTCGATTTCACCGCCTTCCTGTTGATCATCGCGCCGATCGCGAACGAATTCCACGTGCCGGTGCCCGAGGTCGTCGCGGTGCTGACGATCACGCTCTGGATGCGGCTCCTCGGCGCCACCGCCAACGGCTGGCTCGCCGACCGGGTCGGGCGCAAGGCGCCGCTGATGATCTCGATCGCCTGGTACTCGGTGTGCAATTTCATCGCCGGCCTGGCGCCGAGCTTCTTCGTGCTGTTCCTGTTCCGCGCCCTGCTCGGCATCGGCATGGGCGCCGAATGGCCGGCCGGCGCGGCGCTGGCAATGGAGACCTGGCCCGTCCGCTCGCGCGGTTTCATGGGCGCGGTCATGCAGGGCTCGTGGGGCATCGGGTTTCTGCTGTCGAGCGGGATCTACGGGCTCTTCTACAACTATATCGGCTGGCGCGGCCTCTTGATGATCGGCATCGCGCCCGCCCTGCTGATCATCTACATCCGCTTCTATGTGAAAGAGCCCGCCGTCTGGGTGGAGAACCGGCGCCAGCAGACCTTGCAAAACCGCGAAATGCGCGCGCCGCTGTTCGCGATCTTCAAGCCGGAATTGCTCGGCAACACGCTGACGACCTGCCTGATGATGGGGTCTGCCTTTGTCATCTACTATGCGAACTACGCGCTGTTCGCGACCCATCTGCAGCTCGATCTGCATCTGAGCCCGGCCCTGGTCGCGCTGCCGATCGCGCTGGCCAACACGCTCTTCTTCTTGTCCTCGATATTCTGGGGCTGGGTGGCGGAACGCCTGGGCCGGCGTTGGGCGATCATCATCCCCGCGGCGCTCGGTGTTCCGACCGCCTTCCTTTACCTGCTGACCCGCGACTACACCTTGGTCGTCGTCGGGTTTGCCTTGCAGGGGATGTTCGCCTGCGGCGGCATGCACGCGCAGTATCCGGCCTATCTTTCCGAACGCTTCCCGACCGAGGTGCGGGCGACGGCGGTCGCCTTCTGCTTCCATCAGGGGGCGATCTGGGGCGGGCTGATCTCGCCGCTGCTCGTCTGGTATGCAACCACGCACCAGATCGGGCTGTCCGGCCCGATCCTGGCCACGACGGTCGTCGGCCTGGCCGTCTTCCTGGTTGCCGTCATGTTGAGCCCGGAGACCAAGGGCAGAGTGCTGATCGCCGAACTGACCGTCGCCTGACCGCCCGCCTCGCGGGCCGAGGTGATAATCGCGCCGCCCCGCCCGGCCGACCTCGGTGAAGGCGGCGCCGATTGCGGCGGACGGGCGGTTGGGCATGGCGCGAGCAGCAAGAGAGACCGGCGGCAAGCCGGCGATCCGGATCGGGACCACAGGAGGAGGGGATGGCGGAGACAAGGGTGCTATCGGCGACCGAGCACGCGCTGGAGAACCAGCGGCTCGGCGGCTTGCAGATCCGCGTCGCCGTGCTCTGCGGCCTCATTCAGATGTGCGACGGCTACGATGTCGGCTCGATCGGCTGGTCGGTGCCGTCCTTGACGCATGCCTGGCACGTCGCGCCCTCGGCCTTCGCGCTCGCTTTCCTGTGGTCGAATATCGGCGTCATGGCAGGTGCGCTGTTGGCCGGCCCGATCGGCGACCGGCTGGGGCGCAAGCCGCTGCTGATGCTCAGCCTCGCGCTCTTCGGCCTCGCCTCGCTGGCGAGCGCCATATCGCCCTCGCTCGACTTTTTGGCCGGGACCCGCTTCTTCACCGGCGCCGGGATTGCAGGCGGGTTTGCCGGCACCGTGGCGCTGACCGGCGACTACACGCCGCAGCGGCTGCGCGCGTTGATGATCATGCTGACCTTCACCGGGGCGCCGCTCGGCGGCTTCGTCGGCGGCCTAGCAGTCTCCTGGCTCTTGCACCTCGGCTTCGGCTGGCCGGTCATCTACTACATCGGCGGCGCCTTCCCGCTCGTGCTGATCGCGATCTCGGCATTGTGGCTGCCCGAGTCGCCGCGGCTGCTCGCCGCCCGCGAGAACCTCAAGCCACAGCATCACGCGCTGTTGCAGCGCCTCGACATCGCGCATGCGCCGGGTGAGGCGCACGGCCTCGATGTCGCCCGCGGCAATCCGATCGCGCTGCTGTTCAGCGAGGGGTACGCGCTGCAGACGGCGCTGCTGTGGATCATCTTCTTCTGCAGCCTTTTGAACCTCTTCCTGTTCATTTTCTGGCTGCCGGAGGTCCTGCACCTGATCGGCATGACGCCGTCGCAAGCGGTGTTTGCGGGGAGCCTCTACCCGCTCGGCGGAATATTCGCCGTCATTTACCTCGGATGGGCGATCGACCGGTTCGGCGCACGGCGCTCGCTGGCGGTGCATTACGCGGTCGGCATCGTGTTCATCGCGTTGATTTCGCTCGTCGCGATGCCCTACCTCGCGATATTGGCGGTCGTCCTGTTGGCCGGGCTGACGGTGCTCGGCAGCCAGACCGGCTTGAACGGGGCCTGCGGCAAACTCTATCCGGCGCGCATGCGCACGAGCGGCTACGGTTTTGCGACCGGCGTCGGACGGCTGGGCGGCATCGCCGCGGGGCCGCTCGGCGGCTATCTCTTGGCGCGCGGGCTGCCGCCGACCTACGTCTTCCTGTCGGCCTGCATCTTTGCGGCGGTCGCCGCGATCGCCACCGCGATGTTGGCGCTGCCCGGCAGGCAGGCGAGCCCGATCGCGGCGCTGGAGCCGGCGTCGTAAGCGGCTAGCCTTCGAGGACCTCGACGAGCGCCGCGGCGACGGCGAAGAGCGCGGCGTCGGCGCCGATGAAGCCGACCGCCTGCAGGCCGAGCGGCAACCCCTCGGCCTCCAGCAGCGGCAGCGACAGCGCCGGCACGCCGAGGAGCGAGGCGGGCACGGCGAAGATCGGGTCGCCGGTCGAGGCGAGCCCCAAGGGCGCGGCGCCCGTCGCCGACAGCGTCAGCGCCGCGTCGAAATTCCCCGCGAGCCCCTCGAAGACCCCGCGCGCCCGCGCCCGCTCGGCGATAAGCGCGGCATAATCCTCCTGGCGCATCGCCTCGGCCGCCACGAGGCGATCGAGCATCGCCCGGCTCAGCTTCGCCGCATCGCGCTCGCGATAGGTGTTGAGCGGCCAGCGCCCTTCCCAGGCGTTGATCCCGCGGGTCAGCTCGAAGGCATTCGCGACCGCCGCTTCGACCGCCGCAATCCCGGCATCCTCGCCGCGCCTCGCGACCCCTATGCCGGCGGCGGCGAGGCGACCGACGGCGGCCTCGAAGGCGTCGCGCGCCGCCGGCGAGGCGCGCTCCCAGCCGGCGGTCTCGATGATCGCAAGCCGGGCCGGGCGGCGCGGCGGCGGCGGCGCGGCGGGCCCGGCGAGGCCGGGGAAGCCGGGGTCGCCTCCCGAGCGGCGCGCGATCTCGCGGGCGAGACGCCAGGCGTCGGCGAGCGATGCCGCCAAGACCCCGGTGCAGCTCTGGCTGAAATAATCGTGGCTGCCGCCGCGGTTGATGCCGCCGACGCTGGGCTTGAAGCCGAAGCAGCCGCAAAAGCTGGCGGGTCTTATGATCGAGCCGACGACCTGCGTCCCGAGGGCGCCCGAGAGCGCGCCATACGCGACCGCCGCCGCCGAGCCGCTCGACGACCCGCCGGGCGTGCGGCGCAAGTCCCAGGGGTTGCGGGTGTCGCCCAAGGGCTCGCTGGCGGCGAATTCGGTCGTCACCGTCTTGCCGAGGACCGCCGCCCCCGCTTCGCGCAAGGCCCGCGCGCTCGCCGCGTCGCGCCCCGAGCGCCAGCCGGCGTAGAGGGGCGAGCCCATCTGGGTCGGAAGATCAACCGTTTCGATGATGTCCTGGACGCCGACCGGCATGCCGTCGATCGGCGACAGCTCGCGCCCCTCGCGCCAGCGTAACGAGGCGCGGTCGGCGGCGGCGCGCGCGCCCCCGACATCGAGACCGACGAAGGCGCCGACCCCGGGCTCGAAGCGGGCGAGGTTTTCGAGCCCCGTTTCGAGCAGTTCGCGCGGGCTCGATTTACCTGCCGCAAAGCCGGGCGCGGCGTCGGAGAACGACAGCATCTCGAGCGTCGGCATCTTGAGACCCCCGCGCGGAAGTGCTAGATAGCCTCGCATCATGGCGGATTAGGCCGCCCGTGCAACATCGACCGGATATGGAGAAGAGCCCCCGTGCAAGTCCTCGTTCGCGACAACAACGTCGACCAGGCTCTCAGAGCCCTCAAAAAGAAAATGCAGCGCGAAGGGGTGTTTCGGGAAATGAAGTTGCGGCGCAGCTACGAGAAGCCCTCCGAGCGGCGGGCCCGCGAGCGCGCCGAGGCGGTGCGCCGCTACCGCAAGCTCTTGCGCAAGCGCATGGAGCGCGAGGGCTACTAGGAGCAGCATGACCGCTGGACAGGAGCTGAATTATACCGGTCACGCTTTCCAAAACATACGAAGCGTTCATTGCCGCTGGGGCCCCCGAAGACAAGGCGCGCGAAGCCGCCGAGGAGTTGGCCGCCTACGAGAGCCGGCTCGCGAAGATCGAGGTCGATCTCGCGGTCATCAAGTGGATGCTAGGGTTCGTGATCGCCGGGGTCGCATCGCTTGTCATAAAAGCTTTCGCTTGACCACCCACATACGCGCCAGCACGCCGCGCCCGAGCGCAAGCGCTTGAAGCGTGAGGGGTACTAGCCGCTGCCCGTTTGTCGTCCCGGCGAAGGCCGGGACCCATTTTTCCACTCCGCCGCGAAATTGCGCCGCCACACGGCGGCGAGGCGCGGCTCGGCGTCGGCTCTGAGCGCGGTCGCGTGGAGCCGCGGGCACTCCGCCGCGAACCATTGCCGCCGCGGCCGCCAGCGGGTCATTACGGCGATGTAGATGTCGAGCGCCGAAAACCGCGGCCCCAGAAACCACGGGCCGTCGGCCGCAGCCTCGACCTGCCGCCATAATCTTTGCCGGTAGGCGCCGACATTCTCTTCGAAACCCTGCTGCGCCGCCTCGCCGGGCACGAAGCGCGCGGGATCGTCGGCATAGGTGAAGGTCGGATAGACGTTCGCCACCAGAAAGACGAGCCAGCGCAGGAAGGCCGGCCTTGCGCCCTCGCCGGGCGCCGGCACCAGCTCGCTGCTTCGCGTCACGTCGGCGAGGTGAAGCGTGATGGCGGCGCTTTCGGTCATCACCTGCCCGTCCGGCAAAACGAGGGTCGGCACCTGCGTGAGCGGGTTTGCCGGCATCAGGCGCCGGCGCGCCGCCGCCGATTTGAACAGGTCGCCCAGATCCTCGATTTCGCACGGCAGGCCGTACCAGGCGAGCTGCGCCTCGGCCAGCACCGACCCCCACCCCGGCCGCGCGTAGAGTTTGTACATGGCGGACCTCACGAAGCTTCAGCCGGAATACCACCCCCGCCCCTATTCCAGCGCCGTGACGATTTCCTCGCACATCTTCTTGGCGTCGCCGAACAGCATCATCGTGTTGTCGCGGTAGAAGAGCTCGTTCTCGACCCCGGCATAGCCCGACGCCATCGAGCGCTTGACGAAGAGCACCGTCTTGGCGCGCTCGACATCGAGGATCGGCATGCCGTAGATCGGCGAAGAGGGGTCGGTCTTCGCCGCCGGGTTGGTCACGTCGTTGGCGCCGATGACGAAGGCGACGTCGGTCGAGGCGAAGTCGCGGTTGATCTCGTCGAGTTCGAAGACCTCGTCGTAGGAGACGTTCGCTTCGGCCAAGAGCACGTTCATATGCCCCGGCATGCGGCCCGCCACCGGGTGGATCGCGTAGCGCACGCTGACGCCCTCTTTTTTCAGCATGTCGGCCATCTCGCGCAGCGCATGCTGGGCCTGCGCGACCGCCATGCCGTAGCCCGGCACGATGATGACCGAGCTGGCATTCTTCAAAATGAAGGCGGCGTCCTCGGCGCTGCCCGATTTGACCGGGCGGTCGGCCGCGCCCGGCCGCGCCGTGATGGCGACCCCCTCGCCGCCGAAGCCGCCGAGGATGACGTTGAAGATCGAGCGGTTCATCCCCTTGCACATGATGTAGCTGAGGATCGCGCCCGAGGAGCCGACGAGGGCGCCGGTGATGACGAGGAGGCTGTTCGACAAGGTGAAGCCGATGCCGCAGGCGGCCCAGCCCGAATAGGAATTCAGCATCGAGATGACGACCGGCATGTCGGCGCCGCCGATCGGCAGGATCAGGAGCAGCCCGAGCGCCAGCGACAGCAAGAGGATGAGCCAGAACGCCGCCTCCGACTGGGTCAGGACGAAGAGCGCGATCAGCAAGGCGAGAAGGATGCCGAGCCCGGCATTGAGCGGGTGCTGGCCGGGGAAGACCAGCGGCCGGCCGGTGAGGAGTCCCTGCAATTTGGTGAAGGCGACGACGGAGCCCGTGAAGGTGATGGCGCCGATCGCCATGCCGAGCGACATCTCGACGAGGCTGTCGGCGAAGATCGCGCCCGGCCGGCCGATGCCGTAGGCCTCGGGATAGGTGAAGGCGGCGGCGGCGACGCAGACCGCGGAGAGGCCGACTAGGCTGTGGAACGCCGCGACCAGCTGCGGCAGCGCCGTCATCTGGATCCTGAGCGCGATATAGGTGCCGACCGCGCCGCCGATGACGATGCCGAGGAGGATCAGCCAGAAGCTGACCACCTGCGGCGTCAACAGGGTCGTCACGACCGCGATGACCATGCCGGCAATGCCGAAGAAATTGCCGTGGCGCGCCGTCTCGGGCGAAGAGAGGCCGCGCAGCGCCAGGATGAAGAGGATCGAGGCGACGAGATAGAAAAAGGCGGAGAGGCTCTCGCTCACGGCGTCCCCGCTGGCCCTTGACGACCGAATGCGACCGGATCGGCGCCGATGCGTCCTTCGAGGCCCCGCTGCGCGGGGCGGCTCAGGATGAGGTTTTTTCGCGATGCCATAAGGAACTTCCTCATGCTGAGGAGCGCCCGTCAGGGCGCGTCTCGAAGCACGCACGACCGCAGCAACGGCAGGAAATGCCCTCTCGAAGAAACCCGCTCATTTCCGCTTCTGGAACATCTGCAGCATGCGCTGGGTGACGATGAAGCCGCCGAAGATGTTGACCGCGGCGAGGGTGACGGCGACGAAGCCCATGACCTTCGCAAAGCTGATGCCGATGGGCCCCGCGGCGATCAGCGCGCCGACGACGATGACGCTCGAAACCGCGTTGGTGACGCTCATCAAGGGCGAGTGCAGCGCCGGGGTCACCCGCCACACAACGTGATAGCCGACGAACACGGCGAGCACGAAGACCGTCAATTCGAAGACGAAGGGCGTGCCGGCGGCCGGCGCCACGGGGGTCGCCGCGGCGATCTGGTGCGCCAGCGCGTCGAGATTGTGGGCGAGCGCGCCGGCGTCGCCGGTGAGCTGGCGAGCGCGGTCGGCGAGCGAAACAGGGTCTGCCATCTCCTCTCCCTCAGCCGCTCGCGGCGGCGGCCTCGGCCGCGGCGGGCAACAATGCGGGGTTGACGATCGCACCGTCCTGCGTCAGGAGCGTCGCCTTGATGATCTCGTCGGCGGGGTCGATCTTCAGCCGCCGCTCGCCATCGACGAGGAGGCCCAGAAAAGCGAAGAGGTTGCGCGCGTAGAGCTGGCTCGCATCGACGGCGAGGCGCGAGGGCAGGTTGAGGTGGCCGACGATCTTGACGCCGCGCGCGGTGGTGACGACCTCGCCCGCACGGCTGCCCTCGACGTTGCCGCCCGCCTCGACCGCGAGATCGACGACGACCGAGCCGGGCGCCAGCTCGCCCAGCATCTGCGCGGTGACGAGGACCGGCGCGCGGCGCCCGGGAACGAGCGCCGTCGTGATCACCAGATCGGTGCGCTTCAGCGCTTCCGTGACCGTCTCGCGCTGCCGGCGGGCGTAATCCTCGCCCATCTCGCGGGCGTAGCCTTGCGCGGTCTCGGCCGACCGCGCGGCTGCCTCGTCGACCGTGATGAAGCTCGCCCCGAGGCTTTCCACCTGCTCCTTGGCGGCGGCGCGCACGTCGGTCGCCGAGACGATGGCGCCGAGGCGGCGGGCCGTCGCGATCGCCTGCAACCCGGCGACCCCCGCCCCCATGACGAGGACCCGCGCCGCCTTGATCGTGCCGGCGGCGGTCATCATCATCGGGAAGGCGCGGCCGAACTCGGCGGCGGCGTCGAGGACGGCGCGGTAGCCGGCGAGGTTGGCCTGCGAGGACAAGACATCCATCGCCTGCGCGCGGGTGATGCGCGGCACCAGCTCCATGGCAAACGCGGCGATGCCGGCCGCGGCATAGACCTCGACCGCGGCGCGCTGCTCGTAAGGCTGCAAGAGGCCGACGAGCGCCGCGCCGCGCTTGATGCCGGAAAGCTCGTCGGCGCCGTCCTCGCCGAGGACGAGCGGGCGCTGCACCTTGAGGACGATGTCGGCGTCGGCGAGCGCGGCTCCCGCCTCGCCCGCGATCGTCGCGCCGGCGGCGCGGTAGGCCTCGTCGCCGAACCACGCGCCGGCGCCGGCGCCGCTCTCGACCGCGACCTCGAGACCCATGCCGACGAGGCGTTTGACGCTGTCCGGGGTCGCCGCGACGCGGCGTTCGAACGCGCGCCTCTCCTTGACGACGGCGACCTTCATCGGGCGACGGCTCTCCACTCTTCGGTGCGACGCACAATGCCGCCTGGAGCGGTGTTTGTGAAGAGCGAACGGGGCGGGCGCGACGAAGCGCGCGGCCCCGCGCGGGCATGGCCGGCGCTTCGGGAGATCTCGCTTTCGCCTTATTTTCGGCGCGTGGTAAGCTGGCGATGCGAGCCCGTTCGGCGCCCTAATACGATGCGGGGAGCCTGCGGTTCGCCCCGATTTGCCGAAGGAGCCGCATCTTTCCTGGAAACCGGCGCCGGGCCGGCGGGAATAACTCAGTTGAGAGGTCCGTTGTCGCTGCGGCAGAAATTGGCGGGAGCTCCGTTACGTCTGGTTGCCGGCGGAGCTGCGGAACCGCGGTTCGGCGATCAGCTGGTCGCCGCGCTGCCGCGATTGCGCAGGTTTGCGCGCGGGCTCACCGGTTCCGCCGTCGAGGCGGACGATCTGGTGCAGGCCGCATGCGAGCGGGCGCTGTCGCGCCGGCATCAGTTCGAGGAGGGCACACGCTTCGACAGCTGGATGTTTCGCATCGTGCAGACGATCTGGATCGACCAGATCCGCGCCCGCGACATCCGCAAGGAGGAGAAGGAAATTGCCGAGGAGCGGCTCGGATCCGACGAGCCGGTACGCCGCGTCGAGGCGCGGCTCGCCCTCGAGGAAGTACGCCGGGCGCTCGATCGGTTGCCGCCCGACCAGCGGACGGTATTGCTGCTCGTCACCGTCGACGGCCTCAGCTATCGGGAGGCGGCGGAGGTGGTCCGGGTACCGGTGGGAACGATCATGAGCCGTCTGGCGCGAGCGCGTATCGCCCTGCAGGCAGAACTCGACGCGTGGGGATCGGGGCGGGGGAGTGAGGCGGATGCAGCAGCGCAGTGACGAGTGTCTCGTCGCCTATCTCGACGGCGAACTGGAGATGGCGGAGCGGCGCGAAGTCGAGGCGTGGCTCGAAAGCGACGCGGCGGCGCGCGAGCGCCTCGCCGCGCTCGCCAATTCGGCGAATTTGCTGCGGCTGGCCTACGATCCGATCGTCCACGAGGCGGTGCCCGAGCGGCTGATCGCGGCCGCCCGCGGCGAGCGCGCGCACGCAGACGCCGAAGTCATCGCCTTGCCGCCGCGGCGGCGGATCGAGTGGCCGCAGAGCCGCCGGCAATGGTGGCTCGCCGCGCCGATCGCGGCCTCGCTCTTCGGCCTGCTGTTGGGCGGCGGCGCCGGGTATTTCGGCGCGAACCGCCTCGCCGCCGGCGGCGCGACGCCGGCGGGCGGAGCCTCGGCCACGGCGGCCGCCGCCAACGACGTCTGGCTCGACAATGCGGCCGGGTATTTCAAGCTGTTCGTGCGCGCCGGCGACAATGCGCTCGTCGATGTCCCGGCGACCGGCGACACGCGGGCGGCGCTCGAAAAGATCAGCCAGAGCCTGCCGCAGGCGCTGCGCCTGCCCGATCTGAAGCCGTGGGGCCTCAACTTCCGCGGCGCGCGGCTCGTCGTCGTCGAGGGGCGGCCGGCGGCGCAGCTCGTCTATACCACCGACAACAAGGCGATCGGGCCCTTGACCCTGATCATCGGCTCGTCGAAGAAACCCGACATCGCCCCGACCTTCAACCGGCGGCAGGATGTCAACGTGCTGTACTGGCGGCACCAGGGCCGCGCCTACGCCCTCGTCGGCCAGGCCGACATCGGCTACCTCTGGGGCATCGCCAACGACGTCGCCTGGCAGCTCGACGCGATCTGACCCTGTTTCTTTGTCATACCGGCGAAGGCCGGGCGAAGGCCGGTATCCATAACGAGTTCGGACACCGGCAACCCTGCATCCGCTTGCCAGCCGCCCGCGCGATGCGCCATTGATCCGTCCCGTCCATGGAGGATCGATGAAGCAACCGGCTCCGGGCCTCGCCTCCGCCCCGCAAGGGGGCTCCGCCACCGCTGCGCACACGCCGGCGCGCGGCGCGCTGACGATCGCCGCGCTCGGCGTCGTCTTCGGCGATATCGGGACGAGCCCCGTCTATACCTTCCGCGAGTGCTTCCGGCCGGAGGGCGGCCTCGCGCCGACCGCGGACAATCTCCTGGGCGCCCTCTCGATGATCGCCTGGGCGCTCATTCTCGTCGTCGCCGTCAAATACGTCCTCCTGATCATGCGCGCCGACAATCGCGGCGAAGGCGGCATCTTCGCGCTCTTGGCGCTCGCCCTCGGAAGCGTCGGGGAAGAGCGCGCGGCGTGGTTCCTCGCCATGATCGGGCTGGCCGGCGCGGCGCTCTTCTACGGCGACAGCATGATCACGCCGGCGATTTCGGTGTTGAGCGCCGCCGAGGGCATGAAGGTCGCGACCCCGCTGCTCGAACGCTTCGTCGTGCCGCTGACGGTCGTCATCCTGATCGCCCTTTTCGTCGTGCAAAAGCGCGGCACCGAAGGCATCGGCCGCCTCTTCGGGCCGGTCATGACGCTGTGGTTCGCGGTCATCGGGCTCGACGGCCTCGCCCATATCGTCGCCTTCCCGCGCGTCCTTCTCGCCCTGTCGCCGGCCTACGCCGCGCACATATTCGCGGCTCACCCTTTGGGCGGCTTCATCGTGCTCGGCGCCGTGGCGCTGGCGATCACCGGCGGCGAGGCGCTCTACGCCGATATGGGGCATTTCGGCCGCTGGCCGATCCGCTTCGCCTGGTTCGCCATCGTGCTGCCCTGCCTGATCCTCAATTATTTCGGCCAGGGCGCCCTTATTCTCGGCGACCCGCAGGCGCTCGAGAACCCGTTTTTCCACGCCGTGCCGCAACCGCTGGTGCTGCCGCTCGTGGTGCTGACGACCGCGGCGACGGTGATCGCCTCGCAATCGGTGATCTCGGGGGCGTTCTCGCTGACCCATCAGGCGATCCAGCTCGGCCTGATGCCGCAGCTCGACGTGCGGCAGACCTCGAGCGCGATCCGCGGGCAGATCTATATCCCGCAGGTCAACTGGCTCCTGTTGATCGCTGTCCTCGGGCTCGTGGTGGAGTTCCAGAGCTCCGATCGGCTCGCCTCGGCCTACGGCTTCGCGGTGACCGGGACGATGACGATCACGACGCTCCTCGCCGGCGTCGTGACGCGCCGCGTCTGGCACTGGCCCTGGCCGATGGTGCTTGCCGTGCTGGCGCCGCTCCTCCTCGTCGATCTCGCGCTCTTCTCCTCGAACGCGCTGAAGATCCCGAGCGGCGGCTGGTTCCCGCTGGCGATCGGCATCGTCGTCTTTACGCTGATGTCGACCTGGCGCGCCGGCCGCCGGCTGGTGCTCGCCCGGCTCGCGGCAAGTTCGGTGCCGCTCGCCGCCTTTATCGCAGAGGGGTGCCAAAGCGCGCAGGCGCGGGTTTCGGGCGTCGCCGTCTACTTGACCGCCCACACGGCGGATGTGCCGGTCACGCTGCTCAACAATCTGAAGCACAACAAGGTGCTGCATCAGACGGTCTTATTCGTGCGCGTCGTCACGGAGAACATCCCGCGCGTCGATCCCGCCGATCGCTTGCGCACGCGCGACCTCGGCTCGGGGTTCTGGCAGGTCGAGGCGCATTTCGGGTTCGCCGAGAGACCGGACGTGCCGGCGGCGCTTTCCGGGGTCGAGCTCGCCGGCGAGAAGATCGATGCCGCCGAGGTGTCTTATTTCATCGGCCGGGCCAATGTCATATCGGCGCCGCAGCCTGGCCTCGCGCGCTGGCGGGAGCACCTCTATGCCGGGCTCGCGCGCATCGCGACGCGACCGACCGAGTTCTTCGGCATCCCCGCCGGCCGGGTCATCGAGATCGGCGCCGATGTCGAGATCTGAGGCGCCGACACCCCTGGACGCCTTTGCTGGCTTGCGGCATGTTCCCGCCCCGCCGCGCTTCGCATTCGCGCGGCGGGTTCCCAGATAAGGATACGGCGAGGCCGGCGCCGCCGCGCCCAAGATCCCAGAAAGGCGAGAGCATGGCAGCGATCGAGACGACCCCGGAGATGGCCGGGGCGATGTATGCGAAAATGGCGCAGAACCTCGCGGTCGTGCGCCGTCGCCTGGGCAGGCCCCTGACCTTGGCGGACAAGGTGCTGCTCGGGCATCTCGACGATCCGGAGCACCAGGAATTGCAGCCCGGCAAGAGCTACATCCTGGTGCGCCCCGACCGCGTCGTCTTCCAGGACGTGCTCGGGCAAACGGGCATGCTGCAGTTCATGCAGACGCGGCGGGCGCATGTCGCGGTGCCGACGACGATCCACTGCGACCACCTGATCCAGGCGCGCCACGAGGGGGTCGAGGATTTGCGCGAGTCGCTCGACGAGAACAAGGAGGTCTACGATTTCCTGCGTTCGGCGGCGGCCAAATACGGGGCCGGCTTCTGGGGGCCGGGGGCCGGCATCATCCACCAGGTGGTGCTGGAGAATTACGCCTTCCCCGGGGCGCTGATCATCGGCACCGACTCGCACACGCCGAACGGCGGCGGGCTCGGCGCCTGCGCCGTGGGCGTCGGCGGCGCCGACGCCGTCGAGGTCATCGCCGGGCTTCCCTGGGAGGTGCTCTACCCGCGCCACATCGCGGTCTACCTGACCGGCAAGATGAACGGCTGGACGGCCCCGAAGGACGTCATCCTTTATGTCGCGGGGGCGCTGACCGTCTCGGGCGGCACCAATGCGATCGTCGAATATATCGGCCCCGGCGCGCGCGCGATCAGCGCCACCGGCAAGGCGACGATCACCAATATGGGGGCCGAACTCGGCGCCACCACCTCGATGTTCCCCTACGACGAGCACATGGCGCTCTATCTGCGCGCCACCGCCCGCGGCGCGCTCGTGCCGATCGTCGAGAAGAGCCGCGTGCTGCTCGAACCCGACGCCGAGGTCGAGAAGGACCCCGCGAAATATTACGACCGCGTCGTCGAGCTCGATCTCTCAAAGCTCGAGCCCTATGTCGTCGGGCCGCATTCGCCCGACCGGGCGCGGCCGATCTCGAAGCTCGCCGCCGAGGTGCGCGAGGCCGATAACGGCTTCATCGACGACATCTCGACGGCCCTCATCGGCAGCTGCACGAATTCCTCCTACGAGGACATGAGCCGGGCGGCCGAGGTGGCCGAGCAGGCGAAGGCGCACGGGCTGCACGCCGCGGTGCCGTTCCTCGTGACCCCCGGCTCGGAGCAGGTGCGCGCGACGATCGAGCGCGACGGGCAGATGCAGTCGTTGAAGGACATCGACGGCACGGTTCTCGCCAATGCCTGCGGCCCCTGCATCGGCCAGTGGCGCCGCTCGCAGGAGGAGACCGCGAAGCCGAACACGATCGTCACCTCCTACAACCGCAATTTCCCGCGCCGCAACGACGGCCAGCCGACGACGATGAACTTCATCGGCAGCCCGGAGCTCGTGACCGCCTTCGCGCTCGCCGGAAAGCTGTCGTTCAACCCGCTGACCGATACGCTCGAAGGCGCCGACGGCAAGGCCTTTCGCCTCGACCCGCCAAAGCCGGCGCCGGAGGTGCCGCCGAAGAATTTCGACCGCGGCCACGCGACCTACATCGCGCCGCCGGCGGACGGCAGCGGGATCGAGCTGGCGGTCGATCCCCGCAGCGAGCGGCTGCAATTGATGCACCCGTGGCCGGCGTGGGACGGCAAGGACTTCCTCGACATGCCGGTCTTGATCAAGACCAAGGGCAAGACGACGACCGACCACATCTCGCCGGCCGGCTATTGGCTGCGCTACCGCGGCCATCTCGGCAAGTTCAGCGACAACGTGTTCATGGGCGCGACCAACGCCTTCAACAACGAGGCCGGCACCGGCATCGACGTGCTTTCCGGCGCGAAGGGGCAGCCGATCGCGCAGATCGCCCGTCATTACCAGGCGGAAGGGCTGAAATGGGTGGCGGTCGGCGACGGCAATTACGGCGAAGGCTCGAGCCGCGAGCACGCCGCGCTCTCGCCGCGCCTTTTGGGCGGCGCCGCGGTCATCGTCCGCAGCTTCGCCCGCATCCACGAATCGAACCTGAAAAAGCAGGGCCTCCTGGCGCTGACCTTCCAGGACGCGGCGGATTACGACCGCATCCGCGCCGACGACCGCATCTCGCTCGTCGGATTGAAGGAGATGGCGCCGGGCAAGCCCGTCGAGTGCCGCATCAGGCACTCGGACGGGACGAGCGAGACGATTTATCTCAACCACACCTTCAGCGCCTCGCAGCTCGAATGGTTCCGCAAAGGCTCCGCCCTGAATTTGTTCCACGCTTGAGGCGCGCATAGGCACCGGCGAGGCGGGCCGCGGGGCGGCGCGCTTGCCGACCACGATGGGGACGGATCGGCGCGATCGCGCATATCTATAGCGGTTGCGGATCGGGAACCGGATCAAATGCGTTCGAAAGAGGCAGGATTTGCCTCTTCCGCGGGGAATAGGGCGCGGCACGGAACCGGGCCGTCTCATTCAAGGAGCGCTGTGGTAATGCAATTTCTCTATAAGATCGGCCGGCCGCTCGGGGCCGCGGCGGGCATGATCCTGTCCGGGGCGGTGCTCGCGAGCTGCGTCGCCGCCCCCTACCCGCCCGAGGCCGGGTATCCGCCGCCGGGTGTCGCCGCCGGCGCTCCGCCGGAGGCGGGCCCATCAGGACCGGCGCCCTCTTCTCCCGAATACGCGCAGAACGCCGGCCCGCAGGGCGGCGGCTACTACAATCCGCCGGGCGGCGGCGGCTATGGCGCGACCGGCTCCGAAGGCTACGGACCGCCCCCGGGTGGCGGCGGCTATGGCGCGCCGGGCTCGGAGGGCTACGGCCCGCCGCCGGGCGGCGGCTACGGACCACCCGCCGCCGAGGGCTACGGCCCGCCCCCGGGCGGCGGCTATGGCGCGCCCGGTTCGCAAGGTTATGGCCCGCCGCCGGGCGGCGGCTACGGCGGACCCGGCATGACCCGCGAGCAGTTCATCGCGCGCGCTCAGCACCGCGCCGTCGTGCATGGGCGCGATCCGGAACTCGCCGCCCGGCGCGCAGCGCGCAAGTTCAATCGCATCGACACGGACCACAACGGCGTCATCGAACCGGGTGAGATGCAGGCATGGCGGGCCGCCCACGCGCCGCGCTGGCGGGCGCAGGGCGCGGCGCCGCCGCCGGGATACGGGCCGCCCGCCTCGCCCTCGCCCTATCAGCAATAGGGCCGAAGCCGCGCCGCCCTCCTCCGCCTCAGGCCGCCTTTGCCTGCGCCGCGATGCCGGCGCGGGCGGCGGCGCGGATCATTTCGGCGCCCTTCTCGCCGATCATGATCGTCGGCGCGTTGGTGTTGGTCGAGGTGACGCTCGGCATCACCGAGGCGTCGACGACGCGCAGCGCCCCGACCCCGTGAACGCGCAGCTGGTCGTCGACTACCGCCATCGGGTCGCTCCCCATGCGGCAGGTGCAGCTCGCGTGATAGACGGTCGAGCCGTTATGCCGCGCGTAATCGAGCAGCTCCTCGTCGCTTTCGACCGCGCCGCCCGGCAGGATCTCGGCGCCGACATATTTGGCGAGCGCCGGTGCGGCGAAGAAGCGGCGCAGAAACCGGAGCCCGGCGATGACGGCGCGCCGGTCGGTTTCGTGCGAGAGATAGCGCGGGTTGATCGCGGGGGCCATCGCCGGATCCGGCGATTTCGCCTCGACGTAGCCGTAGGATAAGGGCCGCATCTGCCACATCCCGGCGGTGACGCCCGGGAAATCGTCGAGCGCGCCGATCTGGCCCTCCTTGAAGCTGCCCGGAGCGAACACGCATTGCACGTCGGGGGTAGCGGATTCGTCGAGCACCCTGACCGAGGCCGCCACCAGCGAGGCGCTGTAGGTCAGAAGGCCCTTGCCGGCCGCCAGATAGCGCACGACCTCGCGGGCGAGCGCGAGGCCATGCGATTTCTCGTTGATCGTGTCGATGCCGCTGACCGGATAGGAGATGCGGGCGACGTAATGGTCCTGCAAATTCTGCCCGACCCCGGGCAGCGCGTGGCGCAGCTGGACGCCGATGCGGGAGAGATGCTCGGGCGCGCCGATGCCGGACAGCTGCAACAGGTGCGGCGAGCCGACCGCGCCGGCGGCGAGGATGACCTCGCCCGCCGCTTCGACCTGCTGCACGGTCCCGCCGCGCAGGAACTCGACGCCGGTCGCGCGATTGCCGTCGAAGAGGATGCGCCGCACCAGCGCCTTCGTCACCAGATCGAGGTTTTGCCGCCGCAAGGCCGGGCGCAGATAGGTGCGCGCCGCGCTCGCCCGGCGACGGCCGCCGCGCGTCTGCTGGCAATAGCCGATGCCGCCGTGCGGCAGCGCATTCACGTCGTCCCGGTATTCGAGGCCGATTTCCTGCCCGGCCTCGACGGCGGCGCGGCACAAGGCCGGCATCTCGGTCATCGCCGAGGTGGAAAGGGGCCCGCCCTTGCCGCGCCATTCGTTCGCCTCGCCTTCCCAATTCTCGGCTTTTTTGAAATAGGGCAGCACATCGTCCCACGACCAGCCGCGGAGGCCCTGCTGCGCCCAATGGTCGTAATCCTCCGGCTGGCCGCGCACATAAATGAGCCCGTTGATCGAGGAGGAGCCGCCGAGGACCCGGCCGCGCGGGTAGAGGATGGCGCGGCCGGCGGTGCCGGGATCGGGCTCGGCGTGAAAGCCCCAGGTGAGGCTCGGGTGGTCGAGCAGCTTCATGAACCCGGCGGGGATGTGAATGAGCGGGTTCCAGTCGCGCCCGCCGGCCTCGAGCAACACGACGCGCACGCTCGGGTCTTCGGTCAGCCGGTTGGCGAGCACGCAGCCCGCCGAACCGGCGCCGACGATGACATAATCCGCCTTCATCTGCGGCCCTCCTATTCCGCGGCCCGGCCGACGATCAGATTGCCTTCGCCATCGACCGCGAGCCCGGTGGCGCGCGCCTCGTCGAGGACGCTCGGATGCCAATCCACCTTGCCGGGGTCGGGGCCGCCGACGATCGCGATCAGCGTCGATTCCGGATCCTCGCTCGCGTTGCGGAAGCCGCGATAGACGCCGATCGGCACGTTGACGATGTCGCCCGGGTCGAGCGTCAGCTTGCGCTCACTCTCGCCTTCGAGCCAGAAGACCTCCCAGCGCCCCTTCAAGGTCAGGAACACCTCCTCGGTCGGATGACGATGCAACGCCGCGCCGCAACCCTTTGGCGCGTGCACGTATGTGACGGTGAAGCCGTAGGCCGGCGCCTCGATCTTCGGCGCGAGCGACGGCTCGCTGATGTTCTCGGTGACGCCCATGCCGATGATGTTGATGATCTCGCGCCGATAGGCCGGGATGCGCTGGTCGAGAAAGGCGAGATCGGACCCCTTGACGCGATCGAGCCGAGCGGTGTGCTCCCCTTCCATCTTGGCGAGCGACACGACCGGCGCCGGTTTCCCTTGCAGCCGCGGATCGACATAGGCCATCGCCTTCCTCCCTGAGCCCGGAACAGCTTGCGCCGCCTTCCTAGCAGCAAAGCGCGGGCATGTTAAAGCCCCCTCCCGGTTGCCCGGGAGGGGGCTTCTTTGGTTGCGCTTCGGCCCTGCCGCTTAAACGACGACGAGGTCCGGCACCATCACGGTGCCTTTCGTCTCCGGGCCGAACACCAGCGACAGGATGAAGTTGCCGAGCCCGAAGATCGTCCCGATCAGCATCGGGATGGCGAAGCCGAGATGCCAAGTGACCGCAAAATAGGTCAGGATCGGCGCCGTCAAGCCGCCGAAGATCGCCCCCTGGTGGTAGCAGAAGGCGGTCGCGGTGGCGCGGATTTCGGTCGGGAACCGCTCGTTGAGATAGCTCGGCACCTGGCCGTACATGCCGCCGCCGGCACACACGCCCTGCAGCATGAAGGCCCCGACGATCAGCGGGAAGCTGGTGCTGAAGAGATAGATCGGCGCGAGCGGCAGGCCGAGCACGGCGGGGATGATCATCGCCCAGCGCCGGCCGATCCTATCCGACACCCAGCCCCACCCCGAACTCGCGAGGAAGACGAGGAAGTTGGCCGCCACCAGCGGCGCCGCGACGAGCGCCGGGCTCAGGCCCAGATCCTTTTGCAGGTGCGTCGCGAACAAGACGTTGATCGAGTAGTAGGTGACGAACCCCGCCGCCTGGAACCAGCAGGCGGTCGCCGTGTTGCCGAGGACGGCGGGCTTGAAGATCATGAAGAACGGCGCCTTGGCCTCGCGCTTCTCGACACGCTGCCGGCGGCGGTTCTCGACCCACACCGGCGGCTCCTTGACGAAGATTCGGACATAGATGATGGCGAGCGCCGGGGCGATGCCGATCCACAACAGGCCGCGCCAGCCGATCGTGTTGTAGAGCAGACCGTAAAGCGCGCTCGAGAAGAGGAAGCCGAGCCCCCACGATCCCTGCAGGACCCCGCTCATGAAGCCGCGCGAGCGGATCGGCCAAGTCTCCATCGCCAGAGCCGCGCCGGCCGGCCACTCCGCGCCCATGCCGAAACCCAAAAGGGCGCGGAACAGGAAGAGGAACCAGAAAGTCGGCGAGAAGCCGGCGATGAAGTTGCAGATCGAGTACCAGGCGATCGAGATCATCAGCGGCGTCTTGCGCCCGACCCGGTCGGCGAGCCAGCCGGAGCAGACGGCGCCGACGAGCCGCATCCACAGCGTGACCGTGAACACCACCGTGACGTCGGTCAACGGCACGTGGAAGGTCTGCGAGATCGGCACCATGATGAGGAGGAAAATCGTGAAATCGAAGGCATCGAGCGTCCACCCCAACCATGCGGCACCGAAGGCGTACCACTGGTCCTTGGTCGGCTCTTTATACCAGGGGATGCTGATGTCGACGGCCGTCGCCATGGGTCACCTCTCCATTCAAAGCGGCTCCCTAAGTGGAGCCTTGCGGCCACGTATATCAACGATCCGTCAAGGCCGGCAATCTTTTTGCAACGCCCGCTTTAGCGAATGCCCCGAGCAATAAAAAGCCCCCTTCCGGCGGAAAGAGCCGGAAGGGGGCTGCTCCGTGCCGGCCGGAATCCGCCCGGCCGGCGCCGCCGCGTCAGGCCACCTGCAGGTCAGCGACGAGCACGGTGCCCTTCGTCTCCGGGCTCAGCAGCAGCGATACGACGACGCTGGCCGCCGCGGCGACCGTGCCGACCAGCATCGGAACGGCGTAGCCGACATGGAAGTTGACCGCGAAATAGGCCAAAACCGGCGCCACCAGCCCGCCGAGTATCGCGCCCTGGTGATAGCAGAAGGCGCTCGCCGTCGCCCTCACCTCGGTCGGGAAGCGCTCGGACAGGTAGCTCGGCAGCTGGCTGTAGAGGGCGCCGCCGAAGGCGCCTTGCAGGCCGAAGCCGAGGGTGATCCACAATTCGCTGCCGGTGAACAGGTAGAGCGGCGCCACCGGGATCGCGATCGCCGCCGGGATGATCATCGCCCAGCGCCGGCCGATGATGTCGGCCGTCCACCCCCACCAGCACATGCCGAGGAAGCTGAGGATATTGGCGAGCATGAACGGCAGCGCCGTCCCCATCGTCGTCAGCTTGACGTCCTGTTGCAGGTGCGTCGCGAACAACGCCCAGATCGAATAGTAGAGGACGAAATTGCTGGCCATCCACCAGCAGGCCAAAAGCGTGTTGGCGAGCATCCCCCGCTTAAAGATCTTGATCAACGGGGCGCGGACCTCGCGGTTCTCGAGACGCTGGAGGCGACGGTTCTCGACCCAGACCTCGGGCTCCTTGACGAAATATCGGACGTAGACGATCGACAGGGCGGGCAGCACCCCGACCCACAGCATGCCGCGCCAGCCGATGTAGTTGAAGAACAGCCCGTAGATCACGCTCGACAGCAGAAAGCCGATGCTCCACGAGCCCTGCAAGACGCCGCTCATGAAGCCGCGCGAGCGGATCGGCCATTGCTCCATCGCCAAGGCCGCGCCGGCCGGCCATTCGGCGCCCATGCCGATGCCGAGCAGTGTGCGGAACACCAGCAGGAACAGGAAGCTCGGCGAAAAGCCGGCGATGAAGTTGCAGATCGAATACCAGAAGATCGAGATCATCAGCGGCGTTTTGCGGCCGATCCGGTCGGCGAGCCAGCCGGAGGCGACCGCGCCGACGAGCCGCATCCACAAGGTCAGCGTGAAGACGATCGTCACGTCGGCGACCGAGACGTGAAATTCGTCGGCGATCGGCTTGATGATCAACAGGAAGACGGTAAAGTCGAACGCGTCGAGCGTCCAGCCGAGCCACGCAGCCCACCAGGCATACCATTGGTCCTTAGTGGGTTCCTTGTACCACGCAACGCTTTTGTCGCTCCCGACGACCGTCGCCATAGCGCACCTCTCTGTTCTACCCCGCTCCTTAATGGAGCCTTGCCGCGACTTTAGCCCCCCCTTGCGAGAATGTCCTAACAATTCTCGTTATCAGCACCTTGCCGTAGCATTCCGGCACCTGACCATGACCGCCGCCGATCAAGTCGACTCGGAGGCGCGGTCTGCCGCCCCGCCGACCGCGCTGCACCGCGCTTCCGAAGCCGCGGCAGGCGCGCTCAAGGCCGCCTAGTGCGGCAGCCCTTTTCCCTTCGTCTCGCGCCCCAGGATCATCGCGAGAATGCTGAAGAGCGCCATGCAGGTCATGAAGGCGGTGACCTTGTTGAAGCTGCCGAACAGCCCGACCATCAGCCCGGCGACGAGCGGGCCGAAGCTGGTGATGACGCGGGCGCTGCCAGTGGTAAAGCCGACCGCGGTCGAGCGGATGTGGGTCGGGAACAGCTCGGGCAGATAGATCGCAAAGCCGGAGAACACGCCGAACACGAAATACCCGAAGATCGGCAATACCACCGGGTACCACGGGTGATAGGCGTGCAGCCCGAGATAGAGCGTCAAGCCCGCCGCGATCGTGCCGACGCTGTAGAGGACGACGGTCAGCCGGCGGCCGATCGCGTCGGCGATGAAGCCGAAGCCGATATAGCCGGCGATGCCGCCCAAACTCCAGATCATGATGCCGCGGCTGACGAAGGGCACGGCGGCGGCGCCGCTGATGCCGTTTTTCTGCACCATCAGCGACAGGATCGTCGGCAGCCAGATGTTGGTGGTCCAGATCGCGAGCAATGTGCCGAGCCCGAACAGCACGCCGACCAGCGTGTTGTAGCGGTGCTCGCGGGTGAAGAGCTGCATCGGCACGAAGCGGCTGAATTGATGGTCGTCCTCGGCCGTGCGCTGGCCGGCGGCGATCGCCTGGCGGCGCTCCCGCACCGAGGCGAAGCGGTCCGGCTCCATGACGCGGCGGCGAATGACCGCCAACAAGAGGGCCGGGACGATGCCGAGGAAGAACACGAAACGCCAGCCATAGCCGCCGACGAGGCCATAGGCCCAGGCGCCGATGAAGGTGCCGAGGGCGCCCCCCGTCATCATGACGCCGGCGATCTTCGCCCGGTGCCTCTCGCCCAGTGTCTCGGCGAGCAGCGGGATGCCGACCATCAGTTCGGCGCCGGTGCCGAGCCCGGCGATGAAGCGGTAGACCGCGAAGTCCCAAACCCCGTGCGAGAGGCCCTGCAGCGCGGTGAAGACGCTATAGAGCAGAATGCTGTAGGTCAGCGCGCGGACGCGGCCGATGTAGTCGGCGACGATGCCGAAGAGAAAGCCGCCGAAAGCCCACCCCAACAGCCCCGCCATGCTGAGGAGCCCGCCGACCTTGCCCAATTGCGCCATCTGTGCCGGCACCAGCGCACCGGCCGCGCTGAAGCCAAGAAGCTGCGACACGGCCGGCCGCAGCACCAGCGAATAGAGGCCGAAATCCGCCGCGTCGAGCGTCCAGCCGAGCCACACGACGGCGAACACGATCCACTGATAGCGGCTGACCGCGCGCCAACCGGCGCGTTCGGCAATGACACCGCTCGTATCCATCGACGTCCTCCCCACGATGTACGCCCTGCCGGCCGTTTCCGCGGCCGCGCTTCTCGGCTATTATTGCGGTAGGATATTGCTTTGGCGCAATAGGTTTCCGAGCGCGGTCAATCGCCGCGCGAGGGGATGCGGATGTCGAGCCAGCCGAGCGGGGTGACGCCCGCATGGTCGCCCGGGCGCAGCAGCACCGTCGTCATGTCGCTTTCGACGATCGCCGGCCCGGCGAGCCGCTGCGCCGGGGCGAGGGCGGCGAAGTCGTAGACCGGGGTTTCGACCCATTCGTCGAGCCAGATCGCCCGCCTGCCGCGCGGCGGCGCCGGCGGCCTGTCGGCGAGGCGCGGCTCCTGCGGCAACTCGGCGAGCACGCCCGTTACCGCGGCGCGGGCGTTGACGAGCACCGTCTCCTCCTCGGGCAGCGCATAGGTATAGAGCTCGCGATGCCGGCGATGAAACCGCTCGACGATCTGCGGCAGCGGATCGGGCTCGGCCCAATCGACGTCGCCGAGGGGCACGTCGATCTCGAAGACCTGCTCGCCGTAGCGCATATCGACCGACCGCGCGGTCTCGACCCGGCCTTCGAAGAAGCGCGGCAGCCGCGCCTTCGCCTCCGCCTCCATCTCGGCGAAGAACCGCTTCAGCGCCGCGCCGTCGAGGCTCTTGGCGTCACCGATATGGCTGCGCGCGGCCTCGAAGCGCAGATCGGTCGCAAGCATTCCCCAAGCCGACAAGACGGCGGCAACGCGCGGTACGAGGACGCGCGCGAGGTCGAGCTGGCGGGCGATGTCGGTCGCATGCAGCCCGGCGGCGCCGCCGAAGGCGAAGAGCGCGAAGCGCCGAGGATCGACGCCGCGGCGCACCGAAACGAGGCGCACGCCCTCCGCCATCGTCGTGTTGACGACGCGGTGGATGCCTTGCGCCGCCTCAAGCCGGCCGATCCCGAGCGCGCTAGCGATGCCGTCGACCGCACGCTCGGCGGCGGCGCGGTCGAGCACCCGCCGGCCGCCGAGAAAGCTCGCCGGGTCGAGAAGCCCCAAGACGAGGTTCGCGTCGGTCACCGTCGCGGCGTCGCCGCCCTGGCCGTAGCAGGCAGGGCCCGGCCGCGCGGCGGCGCTCTCCGGGCCGACATGCAGGATGCCGCCCGCATCGACGCGCGCGATCGAGCCGCCGCCGGCGCCGATGCTGGCGATGTCGAGGCTTTTGAGAGCGAGCCGCTGGGCGCCGACGCGGCGGCCGGCGACGAGCGCCGGCGCGCCCTTTTCAATCAGCGAGATGTCGGTCGAGGTGCCGCCCATGTCGAAGGGGATCAGATCGGCCGCGCCAGCGAGCCGCGCTGCGTAGGCGCTGCCGGCGACGCCGCCCGCCGGCCCCGACAGCACCGCCCCGGCGGCCAGCCGCGAGGCTTCCTCGACCGAGGCGAGCCCGCCATGCGACTGCATGATCAGCAGCGGGCCGCGGTAGCCGGCTTCCGCGAGCCGGGTTTCGAGCCGGCGCAGATAGCGCGACAGCACCGGCCCGACATAGGCGTTGACGACGGTCGTCGAGACCCGCTCGAACTCCTTGATCTGCGGCAATACGTCGGAAGAGAGCGAGACGTAGAGGCCGGGGAGCGCGGCGCCGAGCGCCTTGGCCGTGGCGCGCTCGTGTACGGGATCACGCCAGGCGTGCAGATAGCAGACGCCCACGGCTTCGACCGCCCCGGCGCGCAAAATCTCGATTGCGCGGTCGAGCGAATCATGGTCGAGCGGGACCTCGACCCGCCCGTCGGCGCGCAACCGCTCGCGCACGGATAGGCGCAGGCGGCGCGGCACCAGCGGCTCCGGCGCCGGCAGCCGAAGGTTGTAGCGATCGTCCTTGAGGCCCTCGCGCATCTCGAGGACGTCGCGGTGGCCCTCGGTCGTCAAAAGCCCGAGCTTTGCGCCTTTGCGCTCGATGAGCGCGTTGGTCGCCACGGTCGTGCCGTGGACGATGCGCTCGGTCCTTTCAAACAGCGCCGCCGGCGCGAGCCCCAGGCTCCCGGCGAGGAGCGCGAGGCCGTCGAGGACGCCTTCAGAGGGATCCGCAGGCGTCGAGGGGATCTTGGCGAGGTTCGCGCGCCCCTCGTCATCGACCGCGACGAGGTCGGTGAAGGTGCCGCCGACATCGATGCCGATGCGGTACATCAGCGTCGCGGCCCCCACCCTAACCCTCCCGCGCTTGCGGGGGAGGGGATGTAAGAAACCCGTTCTCGGCGTCGCGCAGATCGGCGGCGGGGTCGCGCTCGTTCGGGTCGCCCCAGCCGCCGCCGCCGCCCGATTCGAGGATCAGCACGTCGCCGGGGCGGATCTCGAGGCCGACCTCTTTGGTGCGGATCGGCCGCGGCGGGCGGCCTGCCGAATAGAGCGTGTAGCGGTGCGGCAGCCCGTCCGCGCCGCCGAGGATGCCGCAGGCGCCGTATTTGACGCCGTCGCCGGCGGTGTTGCCGAGGGCCGGCCGATCCGTCTCGACGACCATCTCGACGACCCCGCCGGCGCCGCCGCGATATTTGCCGGCGCCGCCCGAGTCGGGACGGAACTCGTGCCGGCGAAAGAACAGGGGAAAGCGGACCTCGGTCACCTCCAGGCTGCCGAATTTGATGCCGCCGGCGGCCTGCCATTCGCCGCCGCCCGGCCAGCCGTCGCCGGCCGGCGAGGCGCCGCCGCCGGGGCGCGCCTGGAAGAAATGCCAGATGAAGGGCTTGTCAGTTCGCGGGTCGCGGCCTTGGATCGCGATGCGGAAGCGCCGGCCCCATCCCGCCATCGCGCGGTCGGGGCAGGCGGGGGCGAGCGCCTTGACGATCGCTTCCAGGATCTCCTGCGCGCAATGGTTGGTGGCGAGCGTCACCGGCGCCCCGGGGTTCGCCCAGACGACGGTGCCGGGCTTCGCGATCACCTCGATCGGGCGAAAGGTGCCGTCGTTCTTCGGCGTGTCGGGGTCGATCAGATAGGAGAGCGCGACGACGACCGCCGAGCGCATGTTCGGATAGGACGAATTGACGAAGCTGCCGACCTGCGGGTCCGATTCGGAGAGATCGACGACAAGATCGCTGCCGCGCTTTTCGACGCGCGCGCGGATCGCGATGTCCTCGTTGCCGCGGCCGTCGTCGTCGAGAAAGGCCTCTGCCTCGTAGGTCCCGTCCTTCCAGGAGGCGATGACCGCGCGCGTTTGCCGCTCGGCGGCGTCGAGCACCGCCTCGATCGCTGCCTCGACGACGGCCCAGCCGAACTCCTCGGCAAGCGCCAGCATACGCCGCTCGCCCAGATGCGCCGAGCCGATCATCGCCGCGAGGTCGCCCTGAAAGTCGCGCGGGTGGCGCACGTTGGTCGCGATCATTTCGAGCAGGTCGCGGCGCACCACGCCCGCGTCGTAGAGGCGCAGCGGCGTGATCCGGATCCCCTCCTGCCAGATGTCGGTGGCGGCGGCGTTGTAGGCGCCGTGCGCGGCGCCGCCGATGTCGCTCTGGTGCGCCCGGTTGATCGACCAGAAGCGAGGGGCGCCGCCGGCGAAGACCGGCACGAAGGCGGTCAGATCCGGGAGATGGTTGCCTCCGTGATAGGGGTCGTTGAGGAGAAAGACATCGCCCGGCCGGATGTCGCCTTGGAAGAAATCGGCGATCGCCTTCGCCGCGTAGGGCAGCGCCCCGACATGGATCGGCACGTGCTCGGCCTGCGCGACCAGCCGGCCACCCAAATCGGTGATCGCGGTCGAGAAGTCGCGGCTCGAATTGAGGATCTGCGAATAGGCGGTGCGCAGCATCGCCTCGCCCATCTCCTCGACGATCGCCAAGAGGCGATGCTGGATCACCGAGACGGTGATCGGGTCGGCGCGGTTGGCGGTCATTTCAACCGTCAGTTCGCGGCGCCGCGCAGCGGCAAGCCCGGTATCCATTTGCCGGAGGCCGGTGTTCATGGATTCCGCGCCCGGCCCTCATGGGCCGTCCCGGAATGACATTTGGCAGCGCGAGCATCTCACCTATTCGAGGCGCAGGAGTTCCTCGCGGGAGGCGCCGGCCTCGAAGCGGGCGATGAGGTCGTCGGGGTCGTATTCGACGCCGATCGGGTTCTTGGCGAAGGCCGGCGAGCGCATATAGGCCTTGCCGTCGCGCACGTCGTCGAAATTGTCGATCAAGAGCTCGACCTGGTTGTTGTCCGGGTCGCGGTAGTACATCGAGGTCGTCGGGCCGTGGTTGATGCACCAATAGGGCCGGATGCCGGTCGCCTTCAAACGCGAATAGCTGTCGAGGAGTTCGCCCAGGCTCTTGAAGGTGAAGGCGATGTGATGCAGCCCGGTTTCGCGGCCGGCGCGGAAGTCGCCCGCGCCGCGCTCGCCGGGGTGGCGCCCATCGAGTGCGCCGAGGTTCAGAAAAGCGACGCGGTGATGCTCGTCGTCATACGAGATGAACGAGATGAACTCGTTCTCGTGCACCAGTTCGGCGTCGAGCACCGTGCAATACCATTCGCGCAGCTCGCGCGGCCGGTTCGTCTGCAGGACGATGTGCGAGATCTTGTAGGGTGAGCCCATGACTGCCCCCGTTGTGGCCGGGGGCAGTCTACGGCAATCACAACGCGGGAAAAAGCGCCGCCCTCGCGGTTAGACCTGTTTTCGATCGAGTAAGCGCATAAGAGATTCGTCACCCGCGGGCTTGACCCGCGGGTCCATGGATGGCCGGGTCGAGCCCGGCCATGACGAATGAGCTATTGGCTCAACGCAACGGAAATGCGGCCCTAGTCCTCGAGGCTCAGATTGTCGGCCGCCTCCTTGCCGCGGTCGGCGACCACGTCATAGCGCACGCGCTGGCCCTCCATCAGCGAGCCGATGCCCGCGCGCTCGACCGCGCTGATGTGGACGAACACGTCCTTGCCGCCCTTGTCGGGCTGAATGAAGCCGTAGCCTTTTTGGCTGTTGAACCATTTGACGGTGCCGGTAGCGGCCATCGCCGAACCTTTCTCTACAGGTGACAAAGGACACCCCGCGCCGTTGCGCGGAGGGCCGCCTTATTCGGGGTTGGCGAAGCGGTTCGGCAGTTTAGAGACGAACGAAACTCGGCCGAACCAAACAAGTCGACGCGCGATAGATGGGCCGCCGCCCGCCGAGTGCAAGCCCCGCCGCCTCAATCCCGCAGCCCGTCGGGAAAGGGAAAGAAGAATTTGAGGTCCGAGGACGGTCCCTGAACATATTGCGGCAGCGGTGGAAAACGGCCGACTGCCCGGACGATCTCCTCGATCTTGCGGTCGATGTCGGGGTAGCCCGAACTGCGAAATATGTCCATTCGCTCGACCGTGCCGTTGTCGAGGACGAGCACGTCGATGACGGTCGTGCCGCGGCGCCCGGCGAGCAGTTGCGGCGTCAACAGACCGATGTGCCGCCGCGTCAGCATCGCGAGATAGGCGAGGTACTCGTCCTTGGTCGCGCTCGGACCCGGATATTTGGCTTGCCTGCCCTCGAGCGCGGCGGGGCGCGGATGGGGTTTCGACCGGGCCGAGGGCGGCCGGAAGGCGAGGCTTTCTTCATCCGGCGCCGCGAGCTTCGGCGGCGGCGGGATCGGCATGGCGGTCGCTTCGAGCTGCGGCGGCGCGCCCGCGGGCGGTGCCGGCGCCGGCGCCGTCTTTTGGCCGCTCGTCGGGCCCATGTCGACCGAGGCGAGGCGGCCCGGCGGCGGCGGCTTCGGCTTTGGCGGCGCTTGCGGCGCGGGCGGCGGCTTCGGCTTTGGCGGCAGAATGACGAGCGCGACCGGGATCGGCCGCAATTCGGGGGCCGGGCGCCCGGACAGCGGCGGGTGAAAGAGCAGGATCAGGACGACCGCCAGATGCAGCCCGAAAGAGCCGAGCGGGCCGAAGGCCGGCGTTCCGCCGCGGGCGCCGGCAATCGGCCCGAGGCGGTCGTCCGGCGTGCCGGCGGCCGCCGGATAGCGGCGCCCGAGGATCGGCTCGCGGCGGGCCTCGGTCGCGCTCAAGCGTCGGCGCCGGCGTTGCCGGCGAGCGCGAGCCAGGCCGCCTCGTCGAGCATTTTGACGCCGAGCGCGGCGGCCTTGGTCGCTTTCGAGCCGGCGTCCGCCCCCAGCACGACGAAATCGGTCTTCGCCGACACCGAGCTGGTGACGTTGGCGCCCAGCGCCTCGGCGCGCGCCTTCGCTTCCGGGCGGCTCATCGATTGCAGCGCGCCGGTAAAGACGATCGTCTTGCCGGCGAGCGGCGAGGCGGCCGACCGGGCCGGCGCTTCGTAA
>DASYYD010000363.1:0-2077 GCA_035934195.1 Allostellaceae bacterium
GGCGACGCGCGGCGCGCCGGCGATGCGCGTCGCCTGCCCCGGCGTCATCTCGGGAAAGCCGTAGACCCATTGCCCGTCGACCCGGTGAGCGGTACTGGCGTCGAGCAGTTTCGGGGTGTCGGGGCCGAGGCTTTCGGCCAGCGCCACCGATTCGCGCGCCGCGCCGTCGGGCAGGCACAAGATGACGAGGTCGACCTCGGCCATGATTCCGCGCCGCGCCGCGGGGTCCTTGCGATGCTCGGGCGGCAGGCTCTTCAGCGCGATCTCGGGCCGGCGCTCGAACCGCTCGCGAATGCCGAGGCCGGTCGTTCCGGCTTCGCCGTCGATAAAGATGCTGGGTTTGTTGCCCGTCATGTCACGCCCTCCACAAAACCGAAAACCCCGCCGAGGGAAGCCGGCGGGGTTGGCCTTCGTCGAAATGGATGCCGGTCAGCTCGGCCGGGCTCGGCCCTGGCGACCGGCAGTCCTCTCCGCGCGTTGCGCCAGAGCCCCGCCGCAAGAGGGGCGGCGTCGCGAACGCGAGAAGAGAGCGGTCGAGATCATGACGCGAAGCTAGGGCGGAAGGAGTGCGGCGTCAATATCGGCATTGCCTCACGCCGTCTCGGCGAGGGTGAGCAGCGGGTCGGGCGGCGTCTTCTCGCCTTCGAGGTAACGGCGGTGCCAGAGCGCATAGAAAAGCAGCGTCCAGGCGGCGCGGCCGGCGCGGCGCTGGTCCGCCGCGGCGAAGAGGCCCAAGACCGCCGCCGGCTCGCAAAATTCGGCGATTGCGGGCGAGCCTGCGACGAAGGGCGCGACCCATTTGGCACGGCGCGCGATCCAGCGCGCCACCGGCACCGTGAAGCCGCCCCTTCTCAGGAGCGGCTCGGAGGCCGGCAGGCGTTCGGCGAGCCAACGGCGCAGCAGCCATTTGCCGAGCCCGCGGTGCACCTTGAGGCCGTCCGGCAGCGAGAAGGCGAGCCGCGCCACCTCGCCATCGAGAAACGGCGTCCTGCCTTCACAGCCGAACGCCATCAGGCAGCGATCGAGCTTCAACAGCAGGTCGTTCGGCAGCCAGTCGGCGCAATCGACGGCCTGCGCCGCCTGCAGCGCGCTCCGCTCGCCGCCGGCATTGCGCGCCTCGGCGGCGGCGATGCCGTCGCGCCAGCCGGCGATCTCGCCGCGCAAGACCCCCAACCCGTCGAGCACGCCGCGGGCGCGCGGCACCCGGCCGCCCGCCCACCACGGCCGCATGACGCTGCGATAGCGGCCGTAGCCCGCGAAAAGCTCGTCGCCGCCTTCGCCGGCAAGGATGACCTTGAGCCCCTCGCCGCGCGCGGCGGCGGCGAGCCGCCAGGTCGGCAGTACCGCGTAATCGGCGGCGGGATCGTCGAGGCGGCCCGCGATCTCGGGAAGCGAGCCCCAGAAATCCCGCTCGGCATAGAGGATTTCGACATATTCCGCGCCGAGCGCCTTGGCGACGGCGCGGGCGGCCGGGCGCTCATCGCCGCCCTCGGCAAAGCCGAGGGTGAGGGCCTTGACCGGGCGCCCGCCGAGCCGCGCCATCATGGCGAGCAGCACGGTCGAATCGACGCCGCCCGAGAGGAACATGCCAAACGGCGCATCGGCGCGGGTGTGCACCCGCACGCTGCCCTCGAGAGCGGCGTCGAGTCGGGTGAGCGCTTGCGTTTCGTCGAGCGCCTCGGGGCCGCCATCAGGGAGCGCCTCGCGCCGCCGGCGCTCGACGATTCGGCCCTGCCGCACGACCACAGTTTCGCCGGGAAGCAGCCGGTCGATGCCGGCGAAGATCGTCGCCCGGCCGGTTGTGAACTGCATCTGTACGAGCTCGTTGCGCGCCGTGCGGACAAGGGCCGGGGTCACCAGCCCCGCGGCAAAGAACGCCTGCGGCTGCGAGGCGAAGGCGAAGCCGGAGGGCGTCTCGGCGTAATAGAGCGGCTTGATGCCGAACGGGTCGCGCGCCAGAACGAGGCTGCCGGAGGCCGGATCATGCAGCGCGATAGCGTACATGCCGCGCAGGTGGCGGGCGAAGCCGAGGCCGTGCCGGCGATAGAGGTGGAGAGGCAGCTCACAATCCGAGCCC
>DASYYD010000368.1:0-18892 GCA_035934195.1 Allostellaceae bacterium
ACGCATGCCCACGAGGACCATATCGGCGCCATCCCCTATCTGTGGTCGCGGCTCAAATGCCCGGTCTGGGCGACCCCGTTCACCGCCTCGCTGCTGCGCTCGAAGCTCGTCGAAGCCGGGCTCGCCGAGCGCGTCAAGATCAACATCGTGCCGATGTCTGGCCGCTTCGCGATCGGCCCGTTCGATCTCGAACTGGTGACCCTGACGCATTCGATCCCGGAGCCGAACGCGGTCGTGCTGCGCACGCCGGCCGGGACGGTGCTGCACACCGGCGATTGGAAGTTCGACCCCGACCCGCTGATCGGGCCGACCAGCGACGAGGAGGCGCTGCGCCGATTGGGGCAAGAGGGCGTCCTCGCGATGGTGTGCGATTCGACGAACGCGCTGCGTCCCGGAACCTCGGGCTCCGAAGCCGATCTGCGCCGCTCGCTCTGCGACCTCGTCGGCCGCTACCAGGGGCGCGTCGCGATCGCCTGCTTCGCCTCGAACGTGGCGCGGCTCGAAACCGCCGCCCACGCCGCCGCCGAGCACGGCCGCCAGGTCGCGCTCGTCGGCCGTTCGCTGTGGCGCATCGACAAGGCGGCGCGCGAGACCGGCTACCTCGCCGGCCTGCCGCCCTTTCTGACAGAGGACGAGGCGGGCTATGTACCGCGCGAGCGCATCCTGCTGATCTGCACCGGCAGTCAGGGCGAGCCGCGCTCGGCGCTCGCCCGCATTGCTCGCGAGGACCATCCGAACATCGCGCTGGAAGACGGCGATGTCGTCATTTTTTCCTCGCGCGTCATCCCCGGCAACGAAAAGCCGATCGCCCGATTGCAGAACACGCTCGCCAAGCTCGGCGTCGAGATCGTCACCGACGCCGACCATTTCGTGCACGTCTCGGGCCACCCGGCGCGCGACGAATTGATGCGCATGTACCAGATGGTGCGCCCCCGGATCGCCATCCCCGTGCATGGCGAGACGCGCCATCTGATCGCGCACGCGCAGCTCGCCGGCGAGTGCCAGGTCGCGCAAGCGTTGATCGTCGAGAACGGTGACATGGTGCGGCTCGCCGCTGCCGGCGCAAGCGTCGTCGACGAGGTTCCGGTCGGCCGGCTCGCGAGCGACGGCAAGTCGCTGTTGCCGCTCGGCGGCGCCGCGCTCAAGGCCCGCCGCCGTGCCGGCTTCAACGGCACCGCGGTTGCTACGCTCGCGCTCGGCCGGCAGGGAAGGCTCGCCGCGCCGCCCGAAGTCAGCCTCATCGGCATCGTCGAGGAAGACGCCGCGACGGTGGCGGCGCCGGCCTTGCGCGAGGCGCTCGCCCGCGCGCTCGACGAATTGACCTCGGAGGAGCGCCGCGACGACGAAAGCGTGCGCGAGGCGGCGCGCCGCGCCTTGCGCCGTGCCGTCAACGAGCGCTTCGCCAAGCGCCCGCTCGTCGAGATCCACCTGCTCCGGGTTTGATGCTGTCGCCGCAACGCAATTACCAACGTCATGGCCGGGCTTGACCCGGCCATCCACGCTTGCATCTACCTTGTCGGAGAAGTGAGAAAAGGCGTGGATGCCCGGAACAAGTCCGGGCAAAGCGATTGAGGTGGTAAGGATATAGGCAGGTCATGATCGGTCGGCTCAACCACGTCGCGATCGTCGTCGCCGATCTCGAAGCGGCGGCGGCGCTCTATCGCGACCTCCTCGGCGGAAGCGTCTCGCCGCCGCAACCGCTGCCGGCGCACGGCGTGCGGGTCGTCTTCGTCGATTTGCCGAACAGCCGCATCGAGCTCCTCGAGCCGCTGGGCGAGGGGTCGCCGGTGCGCGGCTTTCTCGATCGCAATCCCTCGGGCGGCGTGCATCATCTGTGCTACGAGGTCGCCGACATCGTCGCGGCGCGCGACCGGCTGGTCGCCGGCGGGGCGCGCGTCCTCGGCGACGGAGTGCCGCGGCCGGGCGCCCACGGGAAGCCGGTATTGTTCCTGAACCCGCGGGATTTCTGCGGCACCCTGATCGAGCTGGAAGAGGCGTGATCGAGGGATGGGTTGGCTGACCGCGATCGTCGTTTATGTCATCACCTGGTGGGTGACCCTCTTCGCGATCCTGCCGCTGTGGGTGACGCCGAGCGAGCCCGGCGACCCCGGCCACGCGGCGGGCGCGCCGCAGCGGCCGCGGCTCTTGTTGAAGGCGGCGATCACCACCGCCGTCGCGACGGTCGTCTGGCTCGGCATATGGCTCCTCGTCCGCTCGCCCTATCTGAGCTTTCGCAGCTGAGATGAGCGCCGCCTATTGCCGGGCCGCCCCCAGCCACCCGCTGCACGGCCCCTACCACGACAGCGAATACGGTTTTCCCGCGCGTGAGGAAGCGGTGCTGTTCGAGCGTCTCGTGCTCGAGATCAACCAGGCCGGGCTATCCTGGCTGACGATTCTCAAAAAGCGGCCGGCCTTCCGCGCCGCCTTCGCCGGTTTCGACGTCGACCGCGTCGCCCTCTTCGGCGAGGCGGATGTGGCGCGGCTCCTCGCCGATCCCGGCATCGTCAGAAACCGCCTCAAGATCGCCGCGGCGATCGACAACGCGAAGCGCATCCATGGCTTGCGCGCCTCGCACGGCTCGTTCCACGCCTGGCTCGAGGCGCACCACCCGCGCTCGAAAGAGGAGTGGGTCAAGCTCTTCCGCGGCACCTTCCGCTTTACCGGCGGCGAGATCGTCGGCGAGTTTCTCTTAAGCCTCGGCTATCTGCCGGGCGCGCACGCGCCGGATTGCCCGGCCTACGCCCGCATCCTCGAACTCTCGCCCCCCTGGGCGAAAGCGGGCGGCTGATCCCGCGTCAGTGAGGGCAGGGCGGCTCGCCCGGATGGCCGCAGGCGGGGGGTCCTTTCTCCGGGGGATGCGGCGGCGGGCCCTTCGGCGTCGGCGGATGCTGCTGCGCCCGCTGCTGCTCGATCGCGCGCTGCTGTGCGGCGCGCTCTTGCGCCTGCCGTTGCTGGATCGCCCGCTCTTGGGCCGCCCGCTGCTGTTGCTGCTGCGGCGGCGGTGGTTGTGAGGCGCGCTTCTCCGCCGGTAGCTTCTCGGGAGCGCGCGCCTTTTCCTGCTGTTGGCGAAGCGCTTCGTCCTGCGCCTTCTTCTGCTGTTCGGCCGCGGGCGGAACCTTCTTGGCCGGTGGCATGGCGGCGGGGTTGGCGACCGCCGGCACTCTCGGCAGCGGCGCGACGGCTTGTTCCTTCTCGGGCTTGCCGGGTGGATGCAGAGCGGCCGGCGCCGGCGGCCCGATCTTGGCGACGCCCGGATGCACCGGCTTTGCCGCTACCGGAAGCCGGGCTATCGGATGCACAATGACCGGCGCGATCTTCGGCGGCCCGATCTGCACCGGAGCGCGTTCGAGCTTGGCGGGCTCGACCTTGAGGCGCGCCTTATCGACCCGCCCGGCGCGCTCGAAGACCTGCCGCGGCACGACCGTGGCAAAGCGCCGGTTGGCGAATTTCGCGCTTACCGCCTCGCGCGGCGGGCCCCCGCGCGGACCCGGTTTCAGGCGGTCGAGATCCTTCACATGGCCCGAGTTCAAGCGGCGGATGTAGTCGATGTTCCGTGTATAGCTCGGCCAATAGGCTTCACCCGGACCGAGCGGGAACCAGCCGACCCCGGCGCCGCCGATGAAGGCGACGAGCGCCGGGGCGTAGACGGGGCGGGGCTCGAAGCGGCCGGGGACCCAGCCCCAGCGGCCGCCGATATAGGCCCAGCGGCCGTAATGGAAGGGCGCGAAGCCCCAGGGCGCCGCGTCGATCCAGGTCCAGCCCCAGGGCGCGATCCACACCCACTCGCCGAACCGGTAGGGCGCCCAATCGGCCGGCACGTCATTTGGATACCAGACCTCGCCGTAGTCGGGGCTCGTGGCCCAGCGCCCATACGCGTCGAGCGCGGCATAGCCGCTCATCTCGGGCGAGAGGTAAGAGGACGCGGCGAGCCGCTTCTGGTGATAGTCGTGCTCCCGGCACCATGCGACGAACGCGTCCGGGCTCGCCGGCACGAGTGCCGCGGTCACAGGGTTTTCACCGCGCAACACCGCCATCTTGCCGGCGGCGATGGCGATATCGGACCCCTGGCCGACAAAACGGGCGCGGCCGGCAAAGACGGCAACATGCGAGGGCGCGCTCGCGCCGCCCGCGGCGATCTCGTATTCGCCGGGCGCGAGCAGCCGCACGCCGCCGCTGGCCAAGTCGATCTCGACGCTCTCTCCGGCGTCGATCGCGCGGATGTGCAGAAGGAGCCGCCCGCTCCACAGCCCGAGCCGGGTCGTCGCGGCGTCGTGCGTCGTGATGTCGAAGGTGCTGCCGCCGTCGAGCCCCAAGGTGTTGGGGCCGAGCTGCATCTGGGCGCGCGCATTGGGCGCGGTCCAGAAGGTGGCGCCGCTCGCCACCGGGTAGTTGGCCGCGGCGGCCGACCACGCGCGCTCGCCCCGCATGTGAAAGGCGAGGGCGCCGGTAGCAAGGCTCACCCGCCCGACCCGCGCCGACGGCGCCGGTTGCGCCGATGCCGACCCGGCGGCAAACACCAGAAGTGCAAAGAGCCCATAAAGCACGCGACGCATCGCCGCCACCCATACCCGCTTCACCACTATCGACAACGTGCCGATTGCGGCCCGTTTGTGGCATTTCGCCCACGGGTCAAACCGAGCCGGGCCGGTATCGGTTCCCGCCGCTGCTTAAGCGCGGGCCCACAGCCGCTTCGAGGCGATCTGCGCCCCGTCGACCATCGCCCCCAATTTCTTGAACGAAATGTCGGGGTCGAGCTTACCGTAGCCGGCGAAGGTGCCGAACCCGCAATCCGTGCCGGCGATGACCCGCTCGCGCCCGACGATGTCGGCAAAGCGGCAGATGCGCTCGGCGACGAGTTCGGGATGCTCGACATAATTGGTCGAGGTGTCGAGGACGCCGGGGACGAGGATCTTGTCGTCGGGGAGTTTCGTCTCCTGCCACACATTCCATTCGTGCGCATGGCGCGGGTTGGCGGCCTCGACAACGAGCGCCATCGGCTTCGCCTTGACGAGGATCGGCGCGACCTTGGCGAAATCGATGTCGTGGTCGTGCGGCCCCTCGTAATTGCCCCAGCAGATGTGAATGCGCGAGCGGTCGGCCGGCACGTTCCTGAGCGCGTGATTCAGAACCTCGACATGGAACGCCGCGCGCTTCAGGAAATCCTTCTCGTCCAATTCCTGAAAGCTCGTGTGATGCGCCATCGCGAGATCGGGGCAGTCGAGCTGCAATACAAAGCCCGCCTCGACGATCGCCTCGTATTCCTCCTGCATCGCTGCGGCGATCGCCTCGACATAGGCTTCATGCGAGGGGTAATGGGCATTCGTCTGAAAGACCGGCACGAGCCCGGGCGAGGCCGCGGTCATGAAACCTTCGACAACGCTCACCCGTTCGAGCGCCGCCTTCAAATTGGCGATATCGTCCTTCAGCGGCTCGCGGTCGCGAACCGCGATCGGTCCGACGCAGCGCGCCCGCCGCGCGACGTTGGCGCCGGTCATCCGTTCGAGCGCGGCGAGGAAACTCGGATGGTCGCGGGTGTCGAGCCGCGGCTTCGCCGGCTCGTGCCCGGAGAACCCGGAAAGGCGGTCGGCGACATAGATCGAATAGCCGGGCTTCGACATCTCGCCGTCGTCGACGATGTCGATGCCGGTCTCCGCCTGGCGCCGCACGATGGCGAAGACCGCCTCGCGGGTCAGCCGCTTCAGTTCCGCCTGGTCGTAGGGCTCGCCCTGGTCCTTCTTGACGAGCAGCTGCCTGAGCGCCGGCGGCCGCGGCAGGCTGCCGACATGGGTCGTCAAAATGCGGTCCTGGCTCGTCTGCATGGCGTTCTCCCGGTTTCGCTTCCTGGCGGGCGAGGGTAGCATCGCGCAAACGCGAGGGAAATCCGATGCAGCTGAGCACCGACCGTATCCTGACGACCCATGTCGGCAGCCTGCCGCGTCCGCCCGAACTCCTCTCAATGCTCGAGGCGCGCGAGCGAAGTGAAGGGTTCGATCCGGCCGCCTTCGATCGCCGCCTCGCCGAGGCGGTGCGCGAAATCGTGCAACGCCAGGTCGACCTCGGCATCGACAGCGTCTGCGACGGTGAATTGAGCAAGATCTCCTATACCTTCTATGTCCGCCACCGCCTCGCCGGCATCGGCCAGTTCCCCGGCGGCGACAACGCGCGCCCGCCGCCGACGGCGGCGCATCGCGACCTCATCGATCACCCCGATTACCAGGCGCGGCTCGCCCGCGCGCGCGGCGGCGTGCAGTGGTTCAGCCGCGCCGCGGTGCCGTGCTGCGACGGCCCCGTCAGCTATCGCGACCGCAGGCCTCTCGAGACCGATCTGAAAAACCTCGCCGCCGCCTGCGCTGCCGCCAAGCCGGTCGAGGCCTTCATGAACGCCGCCTCGCCGGGGGTGCTGACGAAATTCGTCCCCGACATCTGGTACAAAAACGAAGACGCCTATGTCGAAGCCCTGGCCGAGGCGCTCAAGGAAGAATACGAGGCGATCGCGAAGGCCGGCTTCATCCTGCAGATCGACGCGCCCGATCTCGGCTCGGCGCGGCATAACCAGTATCAGCACCTGTCGGACGAGGAGTTCCTGCGCGTCGCCGAGCGCAACATCGCCGCCCTCAACCACGCGACCGCCAACATCCGCCCGGAGATGATGCGGATGCATCTGTGCTGGGGCAATTACGAGGGCCCGCACACGCACGACATCCCGCTCGCCAGGATCTTCGCGACCGCGATGCGGGCGCGGCCGATGGGCCTCTCCTTCGAGGGCGCCAACCCGCGGCACGCGCACGAATGGGAGGATTTGCGCGGCCTCCATATCCCCGACGACAAGGTGCTGATCCCGGGGGCGCTCGATTCGACGACGAATTTCGTCGAGCACCCGCGGCTGATCGCGCAGCGCATCTGCAACTACGCGAACATCGTCGGCCGCGAGCGGGTCATCGCCGGCGCCGATTGCGGCTTCGCCACCTTTGCCTGGGCCGGCAACCCGGTCGTCCCCTCGGTCGTCTGGGCGAAATTTTCGGCGCTCGCCGAGGGTGCGCAGATCGCCAGCGAGCGGCTATGGCATTGACGGCTCAGCGGTCGTCATCGGGCTTTGTGAACCGTTCCTGCGCGCGATCCCAGGACAGCACGAGGTTGCGGATGCGACCGCGCGTGGCGGCGTCCATCTGCTCTTCGACTTCGTAGCCGTACCAGGGCCTGACGGTGAGTTTGCTTGCCGTCCGATCGGGCACATAGTCGATGGACGGCGTCAATCCCGTGAGCATTTTGGGCATGGGATGCCCCCGGCTTATGAATTCGGCCGGTTCGATTGCCGGAATGACGGCGCTGAGCGGAACGGGCCGCAGGCGGTCGGCGGAGGGGCTGAAGAGCTGTGCCGAAAAGCTGCACCCGTCGGCACAATTCGAACCGCTGACGAAGAGCAGTACGTCACCGTCGGCTTTGGGATAAACGGCGACCGTCAGGATCTGATCGGTGTCCGAACTGTCGTCGATCCGCAGATATCCGATGCGAGGATCGAGGGTGACGGCCCGCGACGCGCTCACCTCGAGCAGCTGTGCGGAGGTGCTGTGCGCCGCCGCGGCATCGCTCAGGAAATCGAGCGGGCCGTCGTAAGCCCGGGCGGCAACCTCCTGCCGGTAGTACATCGCGAAATAATCGAAGATATCGGCAGCGGCGACAGGCGCGGCATGGAACAGCGCGGCCGGGAGCAAGGCGCAGGCGAGGAGGCGTCTCATCGCGACCCCTCGCTAGTCCGCGATCGACAGGCGCCCGTCGCGCAGGCGGCAGTTGCCCGGCGGCGGTTCGATATTGCCGTTCGGAAGGCTGATGATGTCGGGCATGTAGAGCGGGCGGTGTTCGGCGAACCCGGTGGTCGCCACTACCCGCACCCGTTTGCCCGCCTCGGCCTGCGAATAGGCGATCGCCGCTCCGTGAAGGAACTCCGTATCCTTCGCCCAGACGAGGCGCAACACGATGACCGGCCGGCCGGCGGCGTCGCGCGCCCGCCATCGCTCGACCGCGGGCGCCGCTTCCTTCCTGCCGCGGCCGGGGTAAGCCCTGCCGTTCAGATCGACGGTGATCTGCGCAAGATCGCCGAGCGGCAGCCGCGTGCGCGCCCAGCTCGTATCGAGCCCGGTCCAGATCGCGAGATGCGGCAGATCGTCGAGGGGGCGGGCGGCCGCGTCCTGCACTCCCGCTCCGGGATCGAACACCTGGATCAACAGCGAATTCAGAGATCCCGCGATCACGCGGATCTGGGCGGCTTCCTTCGCCGGCGCCGGCTTGCCGACAACGACGAAACCGTTCGCGCCGCCGGTCGTCATCGCCGGAACGCAGTTGCCGATCGCGCCGCCGGTCGGAATTTTAGCCGCGTTCCCGTTCGCGTCGAGGTTCGGCGCCAGAATGTTGTAGGCGCCCAGGAGGCCGCGCGCCGGTTCGGGGGTAAAAGGCCGCGACGCGTCCGCCGGCCAATCCGGACACCCGACATCTTCGCCCCGCTCGCCGGCGCCGTCCTTGGCGATCGAGCGCGCGCTCATCCTCAGATAATCGATGTCCGTTATGGTCCCGCTCCTCGGCGACAGAACGTTGAAGCTGCAATCGCGCTCGTCGATCGCACGCCAGGGGGAGAGCGTGAAGGCTACCGTGCTCTCCCACCGCCAGGCGGAGCCGCCGACCTGGGTGTGAATGAGACGGTTCGCAGCGACGGCGACCGTGTCGTCGCCGATCCCCGCCGCGCCATAACCGTCGTTGCACAGCTTCAAAATCCGCTTGGGCGCCGCCGCGCCGTCGAGCAGCCAGTACTCGCGTCCGCCATCGGGCGCACCCTCGCTCCGGCAACCGGAATCGGGTGCGTCGTTGGGCTTGTCCCGCAGGGCGAGGCGCAATTCGAGAACGGTCAGCGCGGATCCGGCCGGCGATTTTCCGGCATCGTAGCGGTTTGCGATCTTGCAGCTCGAACGGGCGCCACAGATCGCCGCGTTCTGCGCCGCCGTCAGCGCGCCCGAGGCGGTGGCCGGGTAAAGCGCGACGAACGCCAGCCAAAGGAGAGGAACAATTCTTATCGGCATCGCGTCGAGAAGAGTGAATAAGCCTTGGTATCGGATGCCGCGGCTCCCTATATTCGCATGCGACGGAATGTCGCGGCTCGCGCGTGACCGGCGGCCGGAATCGAACATTAAGGCAGGCGGGAGCCGCGGCGTCTCGAACCAAGGTTCGGGAGAATGAGCTATGGCGATCCGAAACCCCATCGAATGGACCACGGACCAGCTACGCCTGACGGCGCTCGCCGTCGGCACGATCAGCCATGCTGGCCATCACGAAGGCGAGGAGGGCGCCGCCGCCGCGCCGCCACGAGTGCGGCATATCTCGGTCGCCGACCTCGGCGAGGCACTGATCGCGGGCTTCGAGGATTTCGCGGCCTATCGCAGCGACGTCATTTTTTTGTGCCTGATCTACCCCGTCGCCGGCCTCGTGCTGACGCGCCTCGCCTTCGGCTACGACATGGTGCCGCTGATCTTTCCGCTCGCCTCCGGCTTTGCGCTGATCGGCCCGGTCGCCGGGCTCGGCCTCTATGAGATGAGCCGGCGCCGCGAGGAGGGCATCCACACCGGCTGGCCCGGCGCCTGGGGCTTTGTGCGCTCGCCCTCCTTCGGGGCGATCGCCGCGCTCGCGCTTCTCCTCTTCGCGATTTTCGCGCTGTGGCTTTTGGCGGCCGCCGGCATCTATCGCATCACCCTCGGGCCCGCGCCGCCCGCCTCGATCGCCGCCTTTATCCGCGACGTGCTGACGACGCAGGCGGGCTGGACCCTGATCGGGCTCGGCTGCGGCGTCGGTTTTCTCTTCGCGGTCCTCGTGCTGTCGCTCTCCGTCGTGTCGTTTCCGCTGCTCCTCGACCGCGATGTCGATGCCGGCACGGCGATGCGCACCTCGCTGCGCGCCGTCGCGCGCAATCCGGGGCCGATGGCGCTGTGGGGGCTGATCGTCGCGGGCGGCCTCGTCGTCGGCTCGATCCCGCTTCTGCTCGGGCTCATTTTCGTGATGCCGGTGCTCGGCCACGCGACTTGGCACCTTTATCGCCGCACCGTCCTCGCCTGATCAGGGCGGCGGCTCGACCGGCCAATTGTCGATGAGGCGGGTGCGGGCGAGCCGCGCCGCGACAAGGATTCGCGCCGGGCGGCGCACTTCGCGCGGGACCGGCGCGAGCGTCGCGGCGTCGCGCAGCTCGAGGTATTCGACCGCGAACCCGGCCGTCTTCAGTTCGTCGAGCCCGCGCGCGACTTCGCGGGCGACGGCGCCCGGCTCGCGGGCGAGGGCGGCAGCGATCTGCCGCAAGACGCGCGCCAGCTCGGGGACGGCGCGGCGCTCTTCCGGCGAGAGATAGAGGTTGCGCGAGGACATCGCCAGCCCGTCCGGCTCGCGCCGGGTCGGCACGCCAACGATTACCGTCGGAATGTCGAGGTCGCGCGCCAGGCGCCTGACGATCAGCAGCTGCTGGTAGTCCTTTTCGCCGAAATAGGCGGCGTCCGGCCGCGACTGCAACAACAGCTTCGTCACGACGGTGGCGACGCCGTCGAAATGCCCCGGGCGCCCGGCGCCGCACAATCCCTCGCTGAGCCCGCCGACCCGCACCAGGGTCGAGAACCCCTCCGGGTAGATTTCCGCGACCGTCGGAAGAAAGGCGACATCGACGCCGGTCTCGCGCAGCTTCTCCAGATCGGCCGCCTCACCGCGCGGATAGGCCGCGAAATCCTCGTTCGGCGCGAACTGCTTCGGGTTGACGAAGATCGAGGCGATCGTGCGGCCGCATTCCGCCTTGGCGCGCTCCACCAGCGCGAGGTGGCCCTCGTGCAGCGCCCCCATCGTCGGCACCAGCCCGGTGCGCGCCCCCTCCCGGCGCCAGCGCGCCACCTCATCGCGCAATTCGCCGATGCTGCGGGCGATGCGCATGCCTCGCCTCTGACTAAGGGCCGGGGCGGCCGGCGAGCACGCGGTCGACCATCGCCGGCGCCGCCCCGAGGTAATTCGCCGGATCGCACAGCTGGGCGAGCTTGTCGGCGCCGAGCGCGGCGGCTTCAGGCACCTCGAGCAGCACCTCGTAGAGCGGCCGCTCGCTCTCGATCGCCTTGCGGCAGGCATCGTAGACGAGGTCGTGCGCTTCGGTGCGGCCGATCGCCGGGGCGAGCCCCATCATCACCGCCTCGGCGACGATGAGCCCCCCCGTCATGCCGAGGTTCTTCGCCATCCGCGCCGGATCGACGATGAGGCCGCCGAGAACGAAGCGCGCTTGCCGCAGCGCACCGGCGGTGAAGCCGAAAGCCTCCGGCAAGGCCGCCCATTCGGCGTGCCAAGGCCCCGTCGCGCGCTCGAAATCGCCGACGAGCGCGTCGAGCATCAGCCCGGCGTGCTGGCGCACCGCCTTCGCGCAGGCGAGGATCAATTCGCAGGAGATCGGGTTGCGCTTCTGCGGCATCGTCGAGCTGGAGCCGCGGCCATGCGCGAAGGGCTCGGCCGCCTCGCCGAACTCGGTCGCCGACATCAGCATCACGTCGAAGGCGATCTTGCCGAGGCTGCCGGCGAGGAGCGCCAGCACCGAAACCGTTTCCGCCATGCCGTCGCGCACGACGTGCCAGGTGATCGGCGGGTCGGCAAGGCCAAGTTCGCGGGCGAGCGCGGCGCGGCATTCGAGCGCCTTCTCGCCGGGCCCGAGCGAGGCGAGGGTGCCGGCGGCGCCGCCGAATTGGGCGAGCAGGACGCGCGGCCGCAATTCGGCGAGGCGCGCGGCGTGGCGGTCGAGCGAATAGAGCCACACGGCCGCCTTGTAGCCGAAGGTGATCGGCAGCGCGTGCTGCAGATGCGTGCGGCCGGCCATCGGCGTGTCGCGATGCCGACGAGCGAGCGCTGTCAGATGCTCGCGCGCGGCTGTCAGATCCTCGTTGATCAGGTCGAGCCCGGCGCGGATCTGCAGCACCTGCGCGCTGTCGACGATGTCCTGGGTGGTCGCGCCCCAATGCACATAGCGCCCGGCGGTCCCCGACATTTCCGCCAGTTGGCGCACCAGCGGCAGGATCGCGTAGCCGACCGTCTCGGTCTCGGATTTGAGGCGCGCGAGGTCGAGCTTGAGCCTCCCCTGGCTCAGCGCCTCCGCCGTCTGCGTTATCGCCGCGCCGGCCTCGGCCGGGATGATGCCGAGCCGGGCCTGCGCCCGCGCCAGCGCCGCCTCGACCTCGGCGCAGCGCAGGAGAAAGGCGCCGTCGCCGAATGCGTCGCGCATCTCGGGCGTCCCGAACATGTCGGCGAAGAGCGCGGAATCGAGGACGCCGAGCGCCATCGAAGCTTAGCCTCCCGCCGATTCCGTCTCGGCCGGGCTTGACCCGGCCATCCACGGCTTGGCGGGCGCAAGCTCCAGCATGTCCGGCCGCCGACTCATCCGAGCTCCGTCCCGAACGGTGCCCAGCCGCCCGGGTTCAGCCGCTCGAGCCCGGCAAAGCGCGCCTTGTAGGCCATCTTCGGGCTCTCGGCGATCCAGTAGCCGAGATAGACGTGCGGCAGGCTGCGGCGCCGGCATTCCTCGACGAGCCACAGGATGCTCCAGGTGCCGAGGCTGCGCTTGTCCTGGCGCGGGTCGAAAAAGCTGTAAACCGCCGAGACGCCGTCATCGAGCTGATCGATCAGCGACACCGCGAGAAGGGTTTCGCGCGCGTCGCGAAATTCGACGACCTCGCTGCGCACCGCGCTGTCCTCGACCATGCCGCGGTAATCGCCGTAATCCATGGAGGCCATGTCGCTGTCGGCGTGGCGCGAGTGCTGATAGGCGAGAAAAAGGCGAAACTGTTCGACGCTCGCCTGTGCCGCCGCGGCGTGCGCGCTGAGGTCGCGGCTCGAATTGCGGATGCGCCGGGTCGAGCGGCTGTCGCAAAAGCGGTCGACTGCGATCCGCACCGGCACGCAGGAACTGCAGCCGTGGCAGGCCGGGCGATAGGCAAAGCGGTGGCTGCGGCGAAAACCGGCGCGCGACAGATTGTCGTAGAACCGGGCGGCGCCGGCCCCGCTCAACTCGACGATCAGCTTGCGTTCGGCGCGGCCCGCGAGATAGGGGCAGGGGACCGGGGCGGTGGCAAAGAATTGCCGAGCGGGCGCGGCAGGCCCCCGCGGCTCGCCTCGACCGTATTCCTGTGCGGGCTTGCCGCCGTCCTCCGGCGCAAACTCCATCACCCGCTCCCGTTGCGGCGCTGGCCCACAGTATGAACGACAGGCGGCCGCGCGCGCCAGCCCCGAGAGCGCCGGTGCGTCACTCTCGACAAACGCCCGGCGCCGTTCAATTCTCCGGGCCGCGGGTCCAGCGGAAGCCGACGAGGATGCTGTTGTGAAAGCGGCACGAGACGGCGAGGTCGCGAGCCATCCGCGCCCCTTTCGGCAGATCGGTGCGCTCGGCGGTGACGGTCGCGCGGACGTCGGTGATGCTGAGCGCCGCCGCGTCCTCTTTGCCGATCTTAAGGTCGGCGCCGGGGAAAGCCTCTTGCATGATGGTGGCGCAACGCCCGGCGAGGCTCGCATCGTGCGGCAGCGTGTTGCAGCCGGCGCCGAGCGCCGCGATCGCAAGGCCAACGGCGAAGCGCGGTCGCATCGTGATCAAAACCGGTCGCAGGCTTCCGCCGCCCGCACATAGGCCTGCGCGTCGCGAGGCAGCAGCCGCCGCTCGGCGACGAGCGCCTCGGCCACCGCCCTGACCTTCGCGATGTAGCCCTCGCGGCTGCCGTAGCGCTCTTCCAGCGACGGGCGCGGGTCGTCGGCCGCCTCGCGCTCGGCGCGGGTGCGCGCGAAGGGGACAAGCGAGCCGTCGCGGTCGCACAGCTCGCACGGCTCGGCGCGGTAGAGGTTCCAGCCGGCGTGCGTGCCGAGCGGCACGGCGATCGCCGGCAGGCGGATGCCGGCCACCTCGTTGCCGTCGGCGTCGACCGCCGAGACCAGCGTGCCGTAGGCCAGATCCTCGCGCGGCTCGGGGTCGACCCAATCGGTCGGCGGCAGGATGCGGTTGGCGCCGGGCGGATGCGCAAAGCCCTTTACGCGCGGCAGGTGGACGGTTTCGGCCGCGACCGCGGTGCCGTCGGCGATCCGCGGCACCCGGCTCGGCGGCGGCGCCCGGCCCTCCGTGACCCATTCCTCGAGCGCGAGAAAGAGCGCCCGCAATGCCGGGGTCGCGCTCGTCGGGTTGCGCGGGTTGAGGCAGGGGCCGGGGCTCGGATCGGCGCCGGGGCGGGCCATGTGCTGCGTCCCGGCGACGAGATAGGCGCGGGCGTTGGGGGGCAATTCCGCATCGCGCCGGCCGCTCGGGTCGGTGTGGATCAGCGACGCGCCCTTCTGCCAATATTCGGTCGCGCTGTTAGCTTCTATGACAAAGGGGTCGCTCGGCCGCCCTTTCAGGATCGCGTCTTCTTCGCCCGAGACCGGGTCGGTGAATCTCGCCTGCGAGAACGGAAACCAGTTCTCGGGATAGAGCCGGTCCTCGTGCTGCGTCGCGGTGCGCCCCGGCATCCCGAAGCGATGATTGGCGAAGACCTTGCCGGCGCCGGCGACATTGGTCATCACGCCGTCGAAGACGCGACGGCCATGCCCGTCCTCGTTCATGCCCAAATCGAGGAAATGGCGCAGAAACCGCCCGCTCTGCGAATTGCCGAAGGCGAGCGCGTGCTCGATGCCGAAATCGGGGTCGTCGTAGCGCAGATGGGCGACGAGGTCGCGCACTGCGGCAAAGCCCAGCCCCAGCACCTTCGGCCCTTCCGCCTCGTACCAGAGTTCGTAGATCGCGACCGGCGCAAAGCCCGCCCCCGGCGGGGTGAGGCGGATCGAGCGCTGATCGACGAATTCCCAAGCCTCGGCCGGGATCTCGCGGCGCGGTTCGCCCTCGCGCGCCCGCACGGTCAAGCGCGCCCCTCTCTTGTCGAGGCTCGCGGCGGGGTAGGAGAGGCGCACGAGGTCACCCTTGCCCGGCGCCCGGGTGCCGATGTGGAATTCGTCGCGGATGCGCCCGGTGATCGGCTCGCCGCCTTCGAGCGCCATCGGGAAGCGCGCGCCGAGCGCATTGTTGGCGGCGGGCGCGCCGGGGTCCCAGCCCGACCAGACGAGAGAGTAGCCGCGCCCGAGAGTGAAGCCGATCCCGGCATCGGCCGCGTTCTTCGGGTCGTTGGCGCGGGCGGGATCGCCGCCCGGCGCGTCGTCCAACTGCTGCAGGATGCGCAAATTGCCGCGGTTGGCGACGTCGTAGACGAGGACGCGTTTCGTGCGCGCGAGATCCTTGGGGCGCAGGATGAGGAAATCGCTCTCGTACTCGACGAGGCCGCGCGCGCCTCGCGGCGCCTTGTCGAGATCGACGATCGGCTTGTTGCAGGGCGCCTCGGGATCGAGCGCCCCCTTCATGACGCCGCGGACTTTGACGTAGGGGCCGCTCTCGCCGAATGCCTCTCCCTCGGCGAAGGGTTCGACCGTATCGACCCGGATTTCGACATCGGCCATCGCCGCTCTCCTCGAATTCGCACCCGATCATAGGGCGGCGGCGCGCTGCTCAGAAGGAGGAATCTGGCTCGGCGAGAAAGGCCAGTTCCGCCGGCGTCGAGGGTCGCCCGAGGACCACGTTACGATGCGGAAAGCGGCCGAAGCGGGCGATGATCTCGTGGTGCCGCCGGGCGTGGCGCAGCGGGTCGGGGTATTCGAGCGTCGGCGGCAGGCAGGCGAAGAGCGCCATCGCGCGCTCCTGGTCGGCGAGATCCTCGCTGTGCTCGAACGGCAGATAAAAGAAGCCGCGCCAGGCGGGCGGCACCACCCGGTCGAAGCCGCGCGCGAGCGCCCGGTCGGCCGCCGCCCGCGCCAAGGCGTCGCTCGCATAGGCGCTGGGGCTGCCGCGAAAGATGTTGCGCGGGATCTGGTCCAGGAGGAGGACGAGGGCGAGCGCGCTTCCGGGCCGCTCCTCCCACGATACGAGCCTGCCGGCGACGCCCGCCTCGTGGTCGGCGAGGAATTCCGCGCGCAAGGCGGCATCGAATTCGGGCGTGCTTTCGAACCAGATCTTCCGCTCGGCCTCGCGCTCCGGGTCGCCCGGCGGCCCGAACCAGCGGTCGATCAGCCGTTCAGCGCGGCGCGGGAGATCTTGCGGCATATCGGTCCGTATCAGCGCCGAGGCGGTGAAAGAAAAAACCGCCGCAACCGCCGAGGACGAGCCAGAAGAGCGCCGAGCCGGCCAGCGACAGAAGCGCGAACGCCGAGGCGAGCCCGGCGCTCGGCGCTTGCGGCGCGCCCACAAGGTGCGGCGCGAGGATCGCCGCAACCCCGGCAATGCGCCACAAACCGCGCCTTGCGAAGACGAGCGCGGCGAGCCCGCCGGCGGTGGCGAGCGCGGTCCCGAGCCACCAGGCTTGCCGTGCCAGCAGGTTCCCGGCTTCGCTGCCGGGAAGCGCCGGCGGCAGACCCAGCGCCGGCGCCAGGGCAAAGGCGAGAAACCCGGCGGCGCCCCAGAGCAGCCCGCGCCGGAAATCGACCGCCGCGCCGTGGCGCTCGGCGAGCGCGAAGCTTCCCGCGAGGACAAGGGCAAAGCCGACCCCGGCGAGAAGATCGGCGAGGAGCGCGTAACCGAGGTGACCTCCCGCACCGATCGCGGCGGGGTGCTCCAGCAATTCGGCTCGATCGATCATCGGCAAGAGCGTCCCGGCCTGGATCGCGAAGCTCAGCAGGCCGGCAATCGCGCCGGCTACGAACGCGGTATGGAAAATCCGCCGCACGATTTATCGGGGCGGCGCGTCAGTGGCAGGGAAAGGCGAAAGCGTGCCGCACGTCGTGCGCCGCGTTGTGGATCGCCGCCGAGCCGGCAAAGCCGACACCGTAGACGAGAAACGCGCCGAAGAGGATCGCGAGGAGCGGCGCGGCGATGCCGCCCACCCGCGCGGAAGCCGCCCGCCGGACAGTCGTCGTAATATCGGTCATCGGCGTCCCTCCCGCGGCTTCGACTGGCGGGCGATCCTAGAAGGCATGGCCGGGGCGGTCAATCGAGCCGCGGCGCAAATCCGGCGCCGGCGTGCTCGCCTCGTCGAGGATGCGCGCGATGTGGCGGGCCTCCCGCCCGAGCGCGTCGGCGATCTGGTGGCGGCAGCTGGTGCCGCAGGCGGCGAGGATCGTCTCGGGCGCGGCGGCGCGCATCCGCGGCAGGACCGAGAGTTCGCCGATCTGCAGCGACATCGCGTAATGCTCGGCCTCGTAGCCGAACGCCCCGGCCATGCCGCAGCAGGTCGAATCGAAGGTCTCGACTTGGAGATCGGGGACGAGGCGCAACGCCTCGGCCGCGGCGGCAACGGTGTTGAACGCCTTCTGATGGCAGTGGCCGTGGAGCAGCGCTCTTTTGCCGGGCATCGGCGCGAGCGGCAGCGCGAAGCGGCCGGCGGCGCGCTCGGCCGCGACGAATTCCTCGAAAAGCAGCGGTCCCCTCGCAATCCGAACGCGGGCCGCGAGGGCTTTCGTGGCGGAGCCCGGCAATAGTGCCGGATACTCGTCGCGCATCGTCAGCAGGCATGACGGCTCCAGCCCGACGATCGGCGTCTCCGCTGCGATATGGGGTGCGAGCGCGGCCACCACGCGCCGCGCCTCGGCCCGCGCCTCGGCGACGATCCCCGCCGCGAGGAACGTGCGCCCGCAGCACAGGGGGCGCCCGCGCACCGGGTCGGCAGAGACGACGCGATAGCCGGCGCGCATCAGAACACGCTCGGCGGCGCGCGCGTTCTCCGGCTCGAACCAGCGGTTGAAGGTATCGACGAACAACACGACCGGCGGCCCGTCGCCGGCATCGCGTCCGCGGTAAGGCTGTGCCGACCAGCGCGGCAAGGCCCGTCGCGCGCTCAAGCCGAAGATCCGTTCGCCGAGCCGGGCGAGCGCCGGTACCCGGTTGCGCTGGTTCAACAGCGGCGCGAGCCGGGCGATGCGTGGCGCGTAGCGCGGCAGGTAGGCGAAGAGCCGGTCGCGGCGCGAGGGCGGGTGGGCTTTGCGATACTGGTGCAGAAACTCGATCTTCATGCGCGCCATGTCGACGCCGGTCGGGCATTCGCGCTTGCAGCCCTTGCACGAGATGCACAGCTCCATCGTCTCGCACATCGCCTCCGAGACGAGCGCCTCGCGCCCGAGTTGCCCCGTCAATGCGAGACGCAGCGTGTTGGCGCGCCCGCGCGTCAGGTGTTGTTCGTCGCCGGTCGCGCGGAAGGAGGGGCACATGACGCCGGGGTCGCTCACCCGGCAGGCGCCGTTGTTGTTGCACATCTCGACGGCGGGGAGGAACCCGCCCCATTCCGACCAGTCGAGCGCGGTCTCGAGCGGCTCCGCGCGGTAATCGGGTTTGAAGCGGAAGAGGCTGCGGTCGTCCATCTTCGGCGGGCGGACGATCTTGCCGGGGTTGAAGAGCCCCGCCGGATCGAAGGCGTCCTTCACTTCCTCGAAGGCGCGCACGAGGCGGTCGCCGAACATCGCCGCGTGAAACTCCGAGCGCACCAGCCCGTCGCCGTGCTCGCCCGAATGCGAGCCCTTGTAGTCGCGGACCATCGCGAAGGCTTCCTCGGCGATCGCCCGCATCTTTTTGACCTCGATCTCCTGCTTCAGGTTGAGGACCGGGCGGACGTGCAGGCAGCCGACCGAGGCGTGCGCGTACCAGGTGCCCCAGGTGCCGTGTTTCTCGAAGATGCGGGTCAGCCGGTCGGTGTATTCGGCAAGGTCCTCGAGCCTGACCGCGCAGTCTTCGAGGAAGGAGACGGGTTTTCCCTCACTCTTCATCGACATCATGATGTTGAGGCCCTGCGTGCGGACGTTCCAGATCGCCGCCTGGAACGCCGGATCGACCGCCTCGACGACGCTGTCCGGGTAGCCG
>DASYYD010000374.1:0-7261 GCA_035934195.1 Allostellaceae bacterium
CCTCGTCCTCGAGCGCGGCCGCGCGGTCGGCGTCGAATATCTGCAGGGCGGCGAGCGCCGGATCGCGCATGCCGAGGGCGAAATCATCCTCTCGGGCGGCGTCGTCAACTCGCCGCAGCTCTTGATGCTGTCGGGGATCGGTGACCCGGAAATGCTCGCCGCGCACGGCATTGCCGTCGCCGCGGCGCTCCCCGGTGTCGGCCGCAACTTGCAGGACCACATGACGGCCGCCGTCACCTATGCGCGCAAGGAGCCGGGGCCGCTGCAGCGGGCGATGCGCGCCGACCGCATCGCCCGGGCGCTGGCCGAATGCTATTTCGGCGGCCGCGGCATCGCCGCCGACTGGCCGCATGGCCTGATGGGTTTCGTCAAGACCGACGCGCAGGAAAAGCTCCCGGACATCCAGATCCTGTTCAACGCCGCGCCGGCGGCGGCCGGGCCCTATCTCGCGCCGTTCGTGCCGCCCTTCGCCGACGGTTTTGCGGCGCGCCCGGTATTGCTGCGCCCGGAAAGCCGCGGCCGGATCGAGCTCGCCTCGGCCGACCCGCGCGCCCCCGTCCGCATCCGCCAGAACTTCCTCGCCGCCGAGAAGGATTGGGCGACGCTCAGGCGAGGATTGAGACTGGTGCGCGAGATCGGCCGCCAAGGCCCGCTCGCCGGGTTTGTCGGCGCCGAGATCGCGCCCGGCCCCGGCGACCACTCCGACGCGGCGCTCGACGCGCATATCCGCGCCACCGCGATCACCGTGCATCATCCGCTCGGCACCTGCCGGATGGGCCCGGAGCGCGATCCGCTCGCGGTCGTCGATCCGGATCTCCGGGTCATCGGCGTCGAGCGGCTGCGCGTCGTCGACGCCTCGGTGATGCCCGACCTCGTCGGCGGCAACATCAACGCGCCCATTATCATGATCGCCGAGAAGGCGGCCGACCTGATCCGCGGCCGCGCCCCGCTCGACCCCGTCAACGTGTGAGCGGAAGGCTCAGCCGCGCCCGCGCGCCCGCCGGACGAAGTCGCGCACGCCGTCTTCGAGCGAGTGCAGAGGCTCGGCGAACCCCGCGCGGCGCAGCTTCGCCATGTCGGCTTGCGTGAAATACTGATACTTGCCGCGGATCTCGGGCGGGGTGTCGACATAGCGAACCTGCGGCTCGCGCCCGACCGCGGCGCCGACCGCGGCGACGAGATCGGCAAAGCTGCGCGCTGCGCCGCTGCCGGCGTTGAAGAGCCCGCCTACCTGCGGGTTGGCGAGCAGCCAGCGCACGATCGCGACGCAATCCTCGACATAGACGAAGTCGCGCAATTGCCCGCCGTCGGGATAGCGCGGGTCGTGCGATTTGAAGAGCGTCACCGTGCCGCCCGCCTCGACCACGGGGAGGATCTTGCTCGCCACCGACTGCATCGGCCCCTTATGCGCCTCGTTCACCCCGTAGACGTTGAAGAATTTGAGCCCCGCCCATTGCGGCGGGCTCGGGCGGCCGGCCGCGACATCGGCGGCGATCCGCCGATCGACGAGGTGCTTGCTCCAACCGTAGGCGTTGAGCGGCGCGAGCCTAGCGAGGGCCTGCGGGCTTGCGTCGTCGGCAAAGCCGGCGGCCCCGTCGCCGTAGGTCGCGGCCGAGGACGCATAGACGAGGCGCACGCGGTTCTGCGCGCACCACTCCCACAGATCGAGGCTGAGGCGGATGTTGGCGGCGACGACTCGGTCGATGTCGGCTTCCGTCGTCGAGGAGATCGCGCCCATGTGCACGATCGCTGCAAGGCGCCGGCGGTGGCAGGCGAGCCAGTCGGACAGAACCTCGGGCCGGATCAGGTCATCGAGCGCGGCGGCGGCGAGGTTGCGCCACTTTTCGCCCGCCCGCATCAGGTCGCAGACGACGACGCGGGCACCGCGCCGCGCCAGATCGAGCACGATGTTCGAGCCGATGAACCCGGCGCCGCCGGTCACCAGGATCAGGTCGCCGTCGGCGGCGGCGGCCATCTCACGGCGCCGACTTGTTGACGACGATGCCGGTGATGACGGGGCCCGTCAGGGTATTGAGCAAGGTGAAGAACTTCTGCAGGTCGGTGAGCGGGGCATTGGCGACGTAGAGAACGTCGTTGTTTTCGATCCGGAAGCGCTGCGCCAGGAAATACGCGTCGGCGTCGCGCATGTCGAGCCGGTAGACGACGGGCGAGCTACCGCCGGGTCCGGTCTCGAGATTGCGCGTGTGCAGGGCCTCGACGATCGCGGCGGGCTCGTAGCGGAACAGAAAGACGCCCTCCGGATCGGCGCGCTGATCGACGAGCCCGCCGGCCTTGGCGATGGCCTTGATAAGGCTCAGGCGCCGCGCCTCGAACTCGACCTCGGCGTTGCGCCCGGTCGCCCCGAAGGCGGTGAAGGATTGCGGCACTCGCACCAGGGTCAAGACGTCGCCCGGCCAGGCATAGATGTTCTCGGCCGGGTGCGACACCAGCCTTTCCATCGGGATCGTCACGGTGACGCCGCCGCGCGACAACCTGACGAAGGTGTCGTAGACCGGCGATTTCGCGCCGCCGGCCGCGGCGATCAGGTCCAACAGGCGTTCGCCGTTGAGCGACAGCGGCAACCGCGCGCCGCTCACCACCTCGCCCGAGACCGTCGCGCTATCGGTGACGCTCTTGGCGAGCGTGACGATCGCCTGCGGCTCGATGGCCTTGCCGCCGAGTCGCCTTTCGATTTCGTGCTGCACCTCGACCGGCAGCCGCCCGGCAACCGGGACGCGGCCGGCATAGGGCACGCTGATCCCGCCGTCGGGGCCGACCACTTGCACCGGAATGGCGACGCTTTGCGAGCCGCCGGGGGGCGGGTCCGAGGTGGCGAAGAGCCCGCCCGCCGCCCCCTCCCACAGCGTCACGGCAAGCGCGTCGCCGATGCCGATCGTCGCCGGCGGCGGTTTGCCGTAGCCGCTGAAACGCTCGTAAAAGCTCGCCCTCGGCCGGGCGGACAGAACACCGACGACCTGCCGGTCGATATCGACGAGATCGAAGCGGCGGCGATGGCGCACGATCTCTTGCTTGACGACTTCCTTGGCGCTCGGTCCGGCCGTCGGCAGCGCCGCACATCCGACGAGCGCGGCGCCTGCGAGGCAGCCCAGGGTCGCGAGCAATTTCATAGCGAAAGGTTCGTAAACTGCCCTTTTGTTCTATCACTGCGCGGGAATGAGAGGAAGCAGCGCGGCGCGCGGCCGCCTGCCGGGCGCTTCGGGGCTACACGACCTGCAGCGCGGTGGCGATCAGCCGGGAGGCATAGACCCCCATCCAGCCGACCGGGTCGAGCCAGAATTTTTCGTTGCGCGGCGGCCGGATGGCGCGGATGTGGGCGTCGGTGATCTCGGCGAGATCATTGATCCGCCGCGGCGGGTCGCCCTCGGTCGACCAGAAGAAGCGCGGCTTGCCGGCGACTTCGTGCTTGGCGATCAAGCAATTGGGCGCGCCGCCCGCGCGGTTGTAGAGCCCGACCGCCGAATAGCTTTCCTGGCGGCTGACGATCATCACCCCTTCCGTGCCGGGGAAAGCATAGCGCATAGCCGAGAACCATCGGCACAGTGATTCGAGCTCGATCTCTGTGAATTCATACTTGCACGGGCCAGAAGAGGATGCCCCCGATCGTGACGAATTTGCTCGGCTCGTCAGCGGGAAAGGTACAACATTCATTCGCTCGGACACTTTGCCCCCGATAGTCCGGCCGCACGACTGGCGGCATTTTTCCTACACTTGTCTCCTGCCCGGGACGGCCGGGCGCACCCATCCACGGTCGGCCGCGGACGGCGAACCGTTAAGGCGAACTCTTGCCGACTACTTATCGATTCAGGATCGATACAACACGCTGGTCAGATTGGATTCGTGGAATACTATCGCCTGCAAAGGCCGAGTCAATCGAGGGCAATGTCGGGCTGCGGTTTTTCAGCTAGCTGTGCCGAATCGGCAACAGTTGCTCAAAGGTAACAGCTTGTGAAACCAGAAGTTAGGATCGGCCGGTCTGGCGCCGGCTGCGCGCGGCGATTAGGCTTCGCGCGCGGACCGAACGGCGTGGTGTGGGAATGATCTCTGCGCAAGGGCTGAGGAGCGCGGTTTCCGTCCTCACCTTCGATCTCTACGGCACCGTCGTCGACATGCAGAAGGGGCTCGTCGCGGCGGTCACCCCCTATCTCGCGGCGAAGGGCTGGGCCGGGAAGCCCAATTCTCTCGTCACCTGGTGGCGGCGTACGCATTTCGAGAATTCGATGATCGATGCGCTGATCGACCGCGGCCACACGCCCTATCGCGAGATCGGGCGGCGGGCGCTCTCCTACACGCTCGAACGCGCGGGCATCCCGCATACGGAGGAGGAGGTTCGCGCCCTTGTCGCCGAGATCGAGCGCCTCGAGCCCTTCGACGACGCGATCGAGGCGCTCGGCCGCTTGCAGCGGCGCTATCGCCTGGCGATCCTGTCGAACGGCGACTCCGACATGCTGGAGGCCGCGAAGCCCCATATCGGGTTTCGCTTCGAAGCGATGATCTCGATCGCCGAGGCCGGCTATTTCAAGCCGCACCATCTCAGCTATCGGCGGGCCGCGCAGCGCCTCGGCGTCGAGCCGGGCTCGGTATTGCACGTCGCCAACCATGCCTTCGACTGCATCGGGGCGAAGGCCGCCGGGATGCGCGCCGCCTTCGTCGATCGGCGAAACCGCCCCTTCGGCGAGACCCCGCACCAGCCGGATATCGTCGTGGCGAACCTGAAGGAGCTTGCCGACCGCCTCGCTTGAGAGTCCGCCCGCGCGCACAAATGGTTGACCCCGGCGGCGGGTTCTGTTATTGACCCGGCGCGATGCGTACCGAGCGCTACGAGCTGCGACTTACCTAGACGGCGTCCGCCACGGACGCCGGTCTGTGCTCGTCCGCCCTTCCCTTCGGGGATTCTTCGCTCGGTGTCGCCGATGTCCTTTGTTTCTTCCCCTGTTCGCATTGTCCTTTGCCGGGTTCCCCTTGCCGCTGCGCGCGCGCTGCCGCGCCTGCGACTTACCGGCGGCCGGCCGGGTTGATCCCTGCCGGCCGTGGCCGCAGTCCCGACGCCGCCGTCCCGGCGGACCGCAGCAGGAGCTTTCGCAATGTCGCAGATGCCGATCCACAAATACCGACCGTTTCCGCCGATCGATCTTTCCGACCGAACCTGGCCGTCGCGGGTCATCGACAAGGCGCCCGTCTGGTGCAGCGTCGATCTGCGCGACGGCAACCAGGCGCTCGTCGAGCCGATGGGGCCCGACCGCAAGCGGCGCATGTTCGACCTCCTCCTGAAGCTCGGCTTCAAAGAGATCGAGGTCGGCTTCCCGGCCGCCTCGGAGACCGATTTCGCCTTCGTGCGCGAGCTCATCGAAGGGGGGCTGGTGCCCGAGGACGTGACGATCCAGGTCCTGACCCAATCGCGCGCCGAATTGATCGAGCGCACCTTCGAGGCGATCACAGGGGCGCGCCGGGCCATCGTGCACCTCTACAACTCGACCTCGGAATTGCAGCGCCGCGTCGTCTTCGGCCTCGACAAGGCGGGGATCACGGAAATCGCGGTGACCGGCGCGCGGCTCATTCGCGACCACGCGGAGAAACTCCCCGGCACCGAGATCGTCTACCAATACTCGCCGGAAAGCTTCAGCGGCACCGAGCTCGACTATGCGGTCGAGATCTCGGAGGCGGTCATGGACGTGTGGCGCCCGACGCCCGACAAGAAGATGATCCTCAATCTGCCGGGCACCGTCGAGATGGCGACGGCGAACGTCTATGCCGACCAGATCGAGTGGTGCGCCCGGCGGCTCAAGGATCGCGACAGCCTCGTCCTCTCCGTCCATCCGCACAACGACCGCGGCAGCGCGGTCGCGGCGACCGAACTCGCGGTCATGGCGGGGGCCGAACGGGTCGAAGGGACGCTCTTCGGCAACGGCGAGCGCACCGGCAATGTCGATGTGATGACCTTGGCGCTCAACCTGTTCAGCCAGGGGGTAGACCCCGGCCTCGTCGTCCATGACATCGACGAGGTCGTGCGCACCGTCGAATACTGCAACCAGCTGCCCGTGCATCCGCGCCACCCCTATGCCGGCGAACTCGTCTACACGGCCTTTTCCGGCTCGCACCAGGACGCGATCAAGAAGGGCTTCGATGCGCTCGCGAAGCGCAACGACGCGCTCTGGGAAGTGCCCTACCTGCCGATCGACCCGAAGGACCTGGGGCGCAGCTACGAGGCGGTGATCCGCGTCAACAGCCAGTCGGGCAAAGGCGGCGTCGCCTATGTGATCAAGGCCGACCACGGGCTCGACCTGCCGCGCGGCCTGCAGATCGAGTTCAGCCGCATCGTCCAGGAGGTCGCCGACCGCACCGGCAAGGAACAGACGAGCGCCGACATCTGGGCGCTCTTCGAGCAGACCTATCTGCGCCGCGACGGCATCCAGCTGCTCGACTATTCCTTGCTGCCCGAGCCGCGCGCCGGCGAGCGGCGGGTCGCGGCGAAGGTCAAGTTCGACGGCGCCGAGCGCGCCATCGAGGGGGTCGGCAACGGCCCGATCGCCGGCTTCGTCGATGCCTTGGCGAAGAATTGCGGCATCGATCTCGCGCTCGTCGACTACCGCGAGCACGCCGTCGGAGCAGGGGCCGACGCAGTCGCGACGGCCTATGTCCAGATCGCCGACGGCGAGGGGACGCTCTACGGGGTCGGCATGGACGCCAACATCGTCACCGCCTCGCTGAAGGCGGTGGCGAGCGCGGCGACCCGCCTCAGCCGCCGCGCCACGCAGCGCATGGCCGCGAAGTAGCAACCTTCCGACCCGTGGGGAAGCTAAAGTGAATCAGCCCATTTGGGTTTTGTCGGGCGGGGTCCGAACACCCATTCGCTCAATGAGAGGAGGCCGCCTGAGGGTCCGGGCACGGTAACAAACTTCCCTACCGGCGACGTATCCGCATGCTTGCGGATCAGCGGTTCGTGGGTCAGATCAGGCGAAAAGACAAACCGATATCCGAAGCGGGCAATGAACCTATTGACTCGCTTGACGACTCCGATATGCGTGAGCGTTGTGTGCCGCAAGCTCGGGCTTCCCGTGAGACCCCGAAGGACCGTTTGTGAATCGACGGGGAAAATGAGTTCAATTAGAGCGGTTTCTCATCTGACAGAATCGACGGCTTCCCAGATGTGGTGAAGTAGGGGAGAATGGCCGCCACATCTTGGGAGAGATGGGGGATGACGCGGCCGTATTCGGTGGATCTTCGAGAACGGGTGGTTCGCCGA
>DASYYD010000380.1:0-3201 GCA_035934195.1 Allostellaceae bacterium
GCCGTGGCGACGCGCGGCTCGACGGAGGTGCACGCCGACAAGCTGACCGCCTATTACCGCCGCGTCAAAGGCGCCCCGCCCGGTCAGGCGGGCGTCGGGGCCAAGGCGGGCAACCTCGATAGCGAGACTCAGATCTATCGCATCGACGCCGACGGGCATGTCGTGCTCAAGGGACCGACGCAGACGGTGGTCGGCGACCACGCCGTCTACGATGTCGACCAGGCCATCGTCGTCGTCACCGGCAAGGGGCTCAAGATGACGACCCCGCAAGACGTCGTGACGGCGCGCGACAGCCTCGAATGGTACGATCAGAAGCAGGTCGCGGTGGCTCGCGGCGATGCGGTCGCGATCCGCACCGATCGCCGCATCCGCGCCGACGTATTGACCGCCTACATGGAGAAGACGCCGGCAAGCGGCGCAAACGGCGCCAAGCCGCCGGCTGCGCCGGCCAAGCCCGGCGCCAAACCGGCGCAACCGAACGGGGAAGAATCGCGGATCAACCGGGTCGATGCGCAGGGCCACGTCGTGGTGACGTCGCCGACCGACACCGGCCGCGGCGATTACGGGGTCTACAACGCCAAGACCGGGATCGTGACGCTGCTCCACCACGTCACGATCACCCACGGCGAAGACACGATCCGCGGCGAATATGCGGTGATGGACCTCAACCGCAACATCAGCCGGATGATGACGGTCGCCAAGCCCGGCGGCCCGCAGCCGCGCGTGCAGGCGTTGCTCGTGCGCCAGCAACCGCCGCCGCCGGCGCCGCCCGCCCACCCGGCTCCGGGTAAGCCGTGATGCGCGGCGGCGAACCCTTCTTCTCGCTCGGCGCCGCCGCCCGGCCCGAGCGCCGCCCGCGGCTCGTCGCCGATAACCGCGGGTTGTCGGGGCGGGGGCTCGGCAAGAGCTTCAAGGGCCGGCCGGTGCTGCGCGACGTCAATGTTTCGCTGCAGCGCGGCGAGGTGGTCGGGCTGCTCGGACCGAACGGGGCGGGCAAGACGACCTGCTTTTACATCATCATCGGGCTGATCGCGGCCGACACCGGGACAGTCAGCCTCGACGGGCGGGACATCACCGACCTGCCGATGTACCGGCGCGCGCGTCTCGGCATCGGCTATCTGCCGCAGGAAGCCTCGATCTTTCGCGGGCTGACGGTGGAGCAGAACCTGCGCGCCATTCTCGAAGTCGCCGAGCCCAACCTCGAAATGCGCGAGGCGATGCTCGACGCGCTGCTCGCCGAGTTTTCGATCACCCATTTGCGGCGGGCGCCGGCAATGGCGCTGTCGGGCGGCGAGCGGCGGCGCTGCGAAATCGCCCGGGCGCTCGCCACGCGGCCGCATTTCATCCTCCTCGACGAGCCGCTCGCCGGCATCGATCCGATCGCGCTCTCCGATATCCGCGATCTGGTCGTCCATCTCAAGGATCGCGGCATCGGCGTCCTGATCACCGACCACAATGTCCGCGAAACGCTCGAGATCGTCGACCGCGCCTATATTCTGCACGAAGGCGCGGTATTGATGGAGGGCGAACCCGCCGAGATCGTCGCCGACGCCGATGTCAGGCGCGTCTACCTCGGCGAGAGGTTCAGCCTATAGGTCGCGGCGAGCCGAGATGACGTGACCAGGATCGGCTTTTCGCAGCGTCTGGAGCTTCGCCAGTCGCAGGCGTTGATCATGACGCCGCAGTTGCAGCAGGCGATAAAGATGCTGCAGCTCTCCAATCTCGAACTCACCGAGCTGGTCAATGCCGAGCTCGAGCAAAACCCGTTGCTCGAGCAGCTCGAGCGGGACGTCGCGGAAGCCCCGCGAGAGCGCGTTTCCGGCGTCGACGGCGCCCCCGCCGCCGAGGCGGCGGGGCAACCCCTGACCGGCGACCTCGGCCCCGCGGCGGACGCCGATTGGCAGGCTGACGCGGCGGAGGACGCCTCGGACTCCGTCGGCGATTACGGGCCCCGGCGCGGGTCCGCGCGTGACTTCGACGGCAGCGACCGGTCCGGTTTCGAGGATACCGCGAGCCGGCCCTGTACGCTGCGCGAGCATTTGCTCGAGCAGATCGGCGCCGATCTCGCCGATCCGCGCGACCGCGTCGTTGCGCTGCTTCTGCTCGACCTCATTGACGAGGCCGGCTATCTGCGCGGCCCGCTCGACGGCGTGGCAAACCTCCTCGGTTGCGATCTCGCCGAGGTCGAGCGGGTGCTCGCGCGGCTGCAGCAATTCGACCCGGCGGGGGTGTTCGCGCGCAGCTTGCCCGAATGCCTGGCACTGCAGCTGCGCGACTGCAACCGGCTCGATCCGGCAATGCAGGCATTGCTCGACAACCTGCCGCTCGTCGCCGTGCGCAACATCCCCGCGCTGCTTCGCCTGTGCCGCGTCGACGCCCAGGATCTCGCCGAGATGCTGGCCGAGATCAAGTCGCTCGATCCGCGGCCCGGCCTCGCCTTCGATCCGCCGCTGGCGCAGCCGGTGGTGCCCGACATCCTGATGCACGCGCTGCCGCGCGGCGGCTGGATCGTCGAACTCAACGCCGAGACTTTGCCGCGGGTCTTGGTCAATCGCCGCTATTACGCGCGGGTCAACCGCTCGGCGCGCAGCAAGGCCGACAAGGAATACCTCGCCGAGCGGCTGCACGCCGCGAATTGGCTCGTCAAGTCCCTGCACCAGCGCGCCATCACGATCCTCAAAGTGGCCGCCGAGATCGTCCGCCAGCAGGAGGCGTTCTTTCGCCGCGGCGTGCAATCGCTGCGGCCGCTCATCCTGCGCGACATCGCGGCCGCGATCGGCATGCACGAAAGCACGGTCAGCCGGGTGACCACCAACAAGTACATGGCGACGCCGCGCGGCACTTATGAGCTGAAGTATTTCTTCACCTCTTCGATCGCCGCGGCGGACGGCGGCGATGCGCATTCGGCCGAGGCGGTGCGCTTCCGCATCAAGAACCTGATCGACGGCGAGCCCGCCGCCGAGACGCTGTCCGACGAGCGGATCGTCGAGCTGTTGCAGCGGGAGGGCGTCGACATCGCCCGGCGCACGGTGGCGAAATATCGCGACGTGATGCGCATCCCCTCCTCGGTGCAGCGCCGCCGGGAAAAGGCGTTCGCGCCGTGAGCCGGGGCGCGCCTCGGCTTGACCGCATCGGCGCGCGTTCCCACCTGTGGCTGCCGGGGATAGAGCCCTGGCGGGAAGGGTCAGCCTGGCGATGCAT
>DASYYD010000415.1:0-7732 GCA_035934195.1 Allostellaceae bacterium
AACCGGCGCGCGATCTCGGCGCCGACCGGCCGGGCCGCGCTTTCGAAAGCGCGGGCGGCGCGCGCCACGCGGTCGCTCCGCGCACCGATCCGCACCGCCGCGCCAAGACCGATTTCGCGCAGATCCTCGCCGAGGAGATCGTGCGCGCCCGGCAGCAGGGGGCGTTCGACCGCCTCGCGCTGGTCGCGCCGCCGCCGATTCTCGCGGCCATCAAGGAACATCTCGACGCCGAATGCGAGAGGCGGCTCGACGGCGAACTCGCCAAGGATCTGACGAAGCTGCCCGAGGCGGAATTGCGCCGGCGCCTCGTCGATCTCGGCGACAGGCATTGAAGGAGCCCCAGGATGCTGACGATTCCGCTGGAAAAACTCGCCTACATCGTCGAGAAGGCCCGCGAGTACGACGCCGAAGTGGCGCCCGAGGGACTGCAGGAGGGTTCGAATGCGAGCGATGACGGCGAGCGCGCAATCCTCGAGGACACGCCGGACAATCCGACCGCGAGCGAATTGCGCGACGCGATCGACGGGCTCAATGTCGACGAGCGCGAGGAATTGCTCGCGCTCGCCTGGCTCGGCCGCGGCGACTACGATGCCAAGGGCTGGCATGAGGCTCTGCGGCAGGCGCGCGACATTGCCAATGCGAGCGAGACCGATTACCTGCTGGGCACGCCGCTGCTCGCCGACTACCTGGAAGAGGGCCTCGCCGCGCTCGGGCTCTCGCTCGAAGGCCTCGAGCGCGGCTGAGCGCGCCTCCCCATGAGCGGCGCCGCCCTGCGCCATGTGACGGCGGGGCTGTGGGGGGCGTGGCTCCTCTACTGGTTCCTGTCGGCGCTTCAGGTGAAGCGGGCGCGCTGGCGCGAGCCGTTCTCGTCGGCCGCGATTCATGTGGTGCCGCTCGTCTTGATGGCGGTGCTGTTCGCTGCCCCGGGCGCGCTGCCGCCCGCGCTCGGCCGGCGGTTTCTGCCGCAAGGCGCCTTCCCGGCGGGGCTCGGCCTCTTCCTCGTCGCGGCGGGGCTCGCGCTCGCCGCCTGGGGGCGGGCGCATCTGGGGCGCAACTGGAGCGGCACGATCACCCTCAAGGAGGAGCATGCGCTGATCGCGAGCGGCCCCTACCGACTGATCCGCCACCCGATCTATGCCGGGATCCTGCTCGCGCTCCTCGGGACGGCGATCGTGATCGGCGAGTGGCGCGGCCTCGTCGGTTTGGCGCTCGCGCTCTTCGCCTTTCTCCACCGCAGCCGGGTCGAGGAAGCGCGGATGCGCGAGGCTTTTCCCCAGTACGAGGACTACCGGCAACGAACCAAAGCGCTCGTGCCGTTCGTTTTTTAGCGGCCCAGTCGGAACCCGTCGGCTACAGGATGAACCGCGACAGATCGGCGTTCTTGGCGAGTTCGCCGACCTGCTCGCGGACATAGGCGGCGTCGATCGTCATTTGCGTGCCGCTCGGGCGGTCGGAGGCGGTGAAGCTGATTTCCTCGAGCAGCCGCTCCAAAATCGTGTGCAGCCGCCGCGCGCCGATGTTCTCGATCGCGGCGTTGATCTCCTCGGCGAGCCTGGCGATCTCCTCGATCGCGTCGTCGCTGAAGTCGAGCGCCATCCCCTCGGTCTTCAAGAGCGCCCGGTACTGCTTGATGAGGCTGGCCTCGGGCTCGACGAGGATGCGGCGGAAGTCGTCGCGGTCGAGCGCCTGCAATTCGACGCGGATCGGCAAGCGGCCTTGCAGCTCCGGCAAGAGGTCGGAGGGCTTCGACAAATGGAAGGCGCCCGAGGCGATGAACAGGATATGGTCGGTCTTGATGGCGCCGTGCTTGGTCGCCACCGTCGTCCCCTCGATCAGCGGCAACAGGTCGCGCTGCACCCCCTCGCGGCTCACGTCGGGGCCGCCGACGCGCTCGCCGCGGCCGCAGATCTTGTCGATCTCGTCGATGAAGACGATGCCGTTCTGCTCGACCGCATGGCTCGCCTCGCGCACGATGCGATCCTGGTCGAGCAGCTTGTCGCTCTCCTCGGAGATCAGCACGCGGTGGCTGTCGGCGACCGTCATCCGCTTCGGCTTGGTGCGGGTGCCGAAGGTCTTGCCGAAGATGTCGCCGAGGTTGACCATGCCCATCTGCGCCCCCGGCAGGCCGGGGATCTCGAATGTCGGCAGGCCCGACGCGGCGTTCTCCTGCACCGCGACCTCGATCTCGCGCTCGTCGAGTTCGCCCTCGCGCAGGCGCTTGCGGAATTTCTGCCGCGTGTCGGCGCTGGCGCCGGTGCCGACGAGGGCGTCGAGCACCCGCTCCTCGGCCGCCATTTCGGCCTTCGGCTCGACCTCTTTGCGCAACCGCTCGCGGGTCATCCCGATCGCGATCTCGACCAGGTCGCGCACGATCTGCTCGACATCGCGCCCGACATACCCCACTTCGGTGAACTTCGTCGCCTCGACCTTGACGAAGGGGGCCTGCGCGAGCCGGGCCAGACGCCGCGCAATCTCGGTCTTGCCGCACCCCGTTGGCCCGATCATCAGGATGTTCTTCGGCAACACCTCCTCGCGCAGCTCGGGATCGAGCTGCTGGCGCCGCCAGCGGTTGCGCAAAGCGATCGCGACGGCGCGCTTCGCCTCGTGCTGGCCGACGATGAAGCGGTCCAATTCGGAGACGATCTCGCGCGGGCTGAAGGCGGTCATTGTTTCGCGGCGCGTAGCCGATGCCCCTCACCCTCCCGCCGCGCGGGGCCCTCCCTCTCCCCGCTCGCGGGGAGAGGGCCGGGGTGAGGGGCCGGTGATCCGGCGAGGGCCGTAAGCAACGATGCGTCCATCACCGTTCGAGCTTTTCGATGAGGATCTGGTCGTTGGTATAGACGCAGATCTGGGCGGCGATCGCCATCGCGCGGCGCGCCACTTCCTCGGCGTCCAGGCCCTCCATGCCGACGAGCACGCGCGCCGCGGCGAGCGCGTAGGGGCCGCCCGAGCCGATGCCGATGATGCCGTCCTCAGGCTCGAGCACGTCGCCGTTGCCGGAGAGGATCAGCGACACCTCCTTGTCGGCGACCGCCATCATCGCCTCGAGTCGGCGCAGATAGCGATCGGTGCGCCAATCCTTGGCGAGCTCGACGCAGGCCCGCGCCAGCTGTCCAGCGTGCTGCTCGAGCTTGCCTTCGAGCCGCTCGAACAAGGTGATCGCGTCGGCCGTCGCCCCGGCGAAGCCGGCGATGACCGAGCCGCCGGCGAGCCGGCGCAATTTCCGCGCATTCGATTTGAGCACCGTCTGGCCGAGCGTAACCTGCCCGTCGCCGGCGACGACGACAACCCCGCCCTTGCGCAGCGAGAGGATCGTCGTGCCGTGCCAGCTCGTCTGGGCCAATGCTCGCCTGCGCCGCGTTCGTGGAGCCTTCATGTAAGTAGAGGCGCGGCCGGGTCAAGCGAGAGGCGCGAGTGCGGCCGGCCGCCGGCGATCTGGCAACTCGGCCCCGGAATTGCTAAGAAGGGCGCTGCAACCCTTCGCCATTCGAGGAGCCTCCCCGTGCGGGTCGCGACGGTCGAGCGCAACACCAAGGAGACGCGGATCAAAGGCCGGGTCGCTCTCGACGGCACCGGCGCCGCCGAAATTACGACCGGCATCGGCTTTCTCGACCACATGCTGGAACAGCTCGCCAAGCACAGCCTCATCGACATTTCGCTGAAGGCGAAGGGCGATTTGCACATCGATTTTCACCACACGACCGAAGACACCGGCTATGTCCTCGGCGAGGCGGTATCGAAAGCGCTCGGCGACCGCGCCGGGATCGCCCGCTACGGGGCGGCGCTGATCCCCTTCGACGAGACCCTGACGCGCGTCGCGCTCGACGCCTCGAACCGCCCCTATCTGGTGTGGAAGGTCGCGCTCGACCGGCCGAAGCTCGGCGAGATGGACACCGAACTCTTCAAGGAGTGGTTCCAGGCCTTCGCCCACTCGGCGGGCGTCACGCTGCATATCGAGAATCTTTACGGCGAGAACACGCACCACATCGTCGAATCCTGCTTCAAGGGCCTGGCGCGCGCATTGCGCGAGGCGGTCGCGATCGACCCGCGGCGCGCCGGCGCGGTGCCCTCGACCAAGGGAACCCTCGGCGGCAGCCTTAAATGATCGTCGCGATCGTCGATTACGGCTCGGGCAATCTGCGCTCGGCGGCGAAAGCGGTGGCGCGCGCCGGCGAGGAGAGCGGCCTCTCGGCCGAGGTCAAGGTGACGAGCGTCCCCGAGGAGGTGGCCGGCGCCGACCGCATCGTCTTGCCCGGGGTCGGCGCCTTCGCCGATTGCCGGCGCGGCCTCGCCGCCGTCGCCGGGCTCGAAGCGGCGCTGACCGAGGCGGTCATGCTGAAGGCGCGGCCCTTTCTCGGGATCTGCGTCGGGATGCAGCTCCTCGCCGATTGCGGGCGCGAGTTCGAGACGGTGGAAGGGCTCGGCTGGATCGGCGGCGAGGTCGTCAAGCTCGAACCGCAAGACCGCGCGCTCAAGATCCCGCACATGGGCTGGAACGAGCTGACGATGCGGCGGCCTCACCCGCTGCTCGCGGGACTTCCCGACGGCACGCACGCCTATTTCGTGCACAGCTACGAATTCCGCCCCGCCGCGCCGGCGGACCTCATCGCCGTCACCGATTACGGCGGGCCGGTGACGGCGATGCTGGCGCGCGGCAACCTCGCCGGGACGCAGTTCCATCCCGAGAAGAGCCAGGCGGCCGGGCTCGAGCTGCTCGCCAATTTCCTGCGGTGGCGGCCATGAGCGGCACGCCCTCGCGGGGCCCCGTGATCGCGGTTGCCCGATCGACGCAATTCTCCGGCCCCGATCTCGACGATTTGTGCGAGGCGACCGAGGCGGCGATCACCGAGGGCGGCGGCTTCGGGTGGCTGAAGCCGCCGCCGCGCCAGGTGCTCGAAAACTACTGGAAGGGCGTGCTGCTGGTGCCCGAGCGCCGGCTCGTCGTCGGCCGCCTCGACGGCGTCATCGCGGGCTCGGCGCAGCTCTCCCGCGCGCCGCGCAACAACGAGGCGCAGGCCTTCGCCGGCACCCTGACGAGCGCCTTCGTCGCGCCGTGGGCGCGCGGCCACGGGCTCGGCAGCGGCATCGTGCGCGAATGCGAGCGGCTGGCGCGCGAGATGGGCCTGGCCGTCCTCAACCTCGATCTGCGCGCGACGCAGGATGCGGCGATCCGGCTTTACGAGCGGCTCGGCTACCGGCGCTGGGGCACGCACCCCGTCTATGCCCGCGTCGAGGGGACGATCGTACCGGGCCACTATTATTACAAGCCGCTGCAAGACGATCCGGCCGAGCCGTGATCCTCTACCCGGCGATCGATCTGAAGGAAGGCGCCTGCGTGCGGCTCGTCAAGGGCGAGATGGCGAGCGCCACCGTCTTCAACACCGATCCCGCGGCGCAGGCGCGCGCCTTCGCCGCGGCGGGATTCCGCTGGCTGCACGTCGTCGATCTCGACGGCGCCTTCGCCGGCCGTTCGGTCAACGGCGCGGCGGTCTCGGCGATCCGCCGGGCGGTGCCCGATTTGAGAATCCAACTCGGCGGCGGAATTCGCGATCGCGCTGCGATCGACATGTGGATCGCCCTCGGCATCGAGCGCGTCGTGCTCGGCACCGCGGCGGTGCGCGATCCCGACCTCGTCCGCCGCGCCGCGGCCGATTATCCGGAAAGCATCGCGGTCGCGATCGACGTGCGCGACGGCCGCGCCGCGCTCGAAGGCTGGGCGCAGACGAGCGGCGTCGGCGCGGTCGAGCTCGCGGGCCGCTTCGCGGAGAGCGGCGTCGCTGCGATCGTCTATACCGAGATCGCCCGCGACGGCGCGCTCTCCGGCCTCGACGCGGCGGCGATTGCCGGCTTCGCGCGAGCCGCCGGCATGCCGGTCATCGCCTCGGGCGGCGTTGCCTCGCTCGGCGACATCGCCAATCTAAAGCATTACGAGGCGGACGGCATCGCCGGGGTCATCATCGGCCGGGCGCTCTATGACGGCCGAATCGATGCGCCGGCGGCGTTGCGGCTGGTGGCGCAGGCGCCCCGATGCTGAAGATGCGCGTCATCCCCTGCCTCGACGTGAAGGACGGCAGGGTCGTCAAGGGCGTCAACTTCGTCGATCTCGTCGATGCCGGCGACCCGGTCGGCCAAGCGCGCTTTTACGACCGCGAAGGCGCCGACGAATTGTGCTTTCTCGACATCACGGCGAGCCACGAGGGGCGTGAGACGCTCTACGAGGTGGTGCGCCGCACCGCCGAGGAATGCTTCATGCCGCTGACCGTCGGCGGCGGCGTGCGCGCGGTCGAGGACATCCGCCGGCTCTTGCTTTCCGGCGCCGACAAGGTGTCGGTCAACACCGCCGCCGTGGCGCGGCCGCAATTCGTCGCCGAGGCGGCCGAGAAATTCGGCAGCCAGTGCATCGTCGCGGCGATCGACGCGAAGGCGGTGGGCCCCGGGCATTGGGAGGTGTTCACGCATGGCGGGCGCCGCCCGACCGGGATCGACGCCGTCGCCTGGGCCGGGCGGCTCGCCGATTACGGCGCCGGCGAGATCCTCTTGACCTCGATGGACCGCGACGGCACCAAGCTCGGCTTCGACATTCCATTGACGCGCGCGGTCGCCGATAGGGTGCGCGTCCCGGTCATCGCCTCGGGCGGGGCCGGCAGCCTCGATCACCTCGTCGAAGGCATCCGCGACGGGCACGCGACGGCGGTGCTCGCCGCCTCGATCTTTCACTTCGGCACCTACCGCATCACGCAAGCGAAGGCGCGGCTCGCCGAATGCGGCGTCGCGGTCAGGCGCTGACGATGGCGCAGGAACTGGGTCCGCAACTCGACCGGCTGTGGCGGACGATCCTCGACCGCCGTGGCGCCGACCCCGAGACTTCCTATACCGCGCGCCTCTTCGCCCGGGGCCCCGCGAAGATCGCGCAAAAGCTCGGCGAGGAGGCCGTCGAGGCGGTCATCGAGGGGGCGAGGGAGGACGCGGCCGCGCTTACCGCGGAAAGCGCCGACCTCCTCTATCACCTCCTCGTGCTGTGGGCCGCGCTCGGGATCTCTCCCGCCGATATCGCGGCCGAGCTGGCGCGCCGCGAAGGCGCCTCCGGCCTCGAGGAAAAGGCTCGGCGCAAGGGACCGACGGGCAAATGCTGACGGGAAGAGAGATGGCCTACGACCGCAACAACGTCTTCGCCCGCATCCTGCGCGGCGAGCTGCCGTGCGACAAGCTCTACGAGGACGAGCACGTCCTCGCCTTTCGCGACATCAACCCGCAGGCGCCCCTCCACATCCTCGTCATCCCGAAGGGGGAATACGTCTCGCTCGACGATTTCTCGCAAAAGGCGTCGGCGGCGGAGATGGCGGCCCTAGTGCGCGCGTTTGGGCATATCGCGCGCGCCGAGGGCGTCGCCGAGGCCGGCTGGCGGGTCATCGCCAATAACGGGCCGGCGGGCCGCCAGGAGGTGCAGCATCTGCATCTGCACATCCTCGGCGGCCGCGACCTCGGCCCGATGCTGCGCCGGCCTCAGGGCTGATCGGGCACCAGCGGCGGCGCGCCGCCCACCTCATCCCAGATCTTGATCTTGTGCGTCGGCTCGCGGACCGCGGTGAGGCCGACAACGACGCCGATCGCGGAGATCACCATTGGGTAGATGAGGCCGCCGAGCGCGATGCCGGTCGCGTCCTTGATCGCGGTGCCGATGAACGGCACGCCGCCGCCGAACCAGCCATTGCCGATGTGATACGGCATCGAC